>NZ_JADZBI010000093.1 GCF_020852195.1 Hyphomicrobium sp.
AATCGCATTCTCGACGCGGGCGCAGATGAGCCGCTCGAAATGGGCGAAGAGGTCGTTCTGGAGCTGGATTTCCAGCGCGAGCAGGCGATTGAGGAACGTGGTGATCGGCGGCAACGCGTCGAGGAGGACGCCCTCATCGGTGGAGAGCCTCAGGCCGGTCGCGTCCTCGAACCGTGCGAGCGGGCATTCCGGGATGCGCCCGCGGTGAATGAGCTCGTAGAGCTGGCGCAGCGCGGAGCGGGCGTAGGTGCTTTCCAGATTATCTTCAGGCCGGAACATGCCCTGACCGCCCGTCTGCCGTTGGCCGCGGGTGATGGCGCCGAGGCTGTCGAGGCGGCGGGCGATGGTGGAGAGGAAGCGTTTTTCGCCGCACACGTCAGTGGCGATCGGCCGGAAGACCGGCGGCTGCTTCTGATTGGTGCGGTTCGAGCGGCCCAGCCCCTGAATGGCGGTATCGGCCTTCCAGCCGGCCTCGAGCAGATAGTGGATACGCCGGCGCTGATTCCGCGCGGCCAGATCGGCATGGTAGCTGCGTCCGGTGCCGCCTGCGTCGGAGAAGACGAGGATCTGCTTGTCGTCGTCCATGAAGGCCTGCGCCTCGGAAAGGTTGGCCGAGGACGGGCGGTTCTCGACCGCGAGCACCATGCCGGCGGGCGTCTTGCGGCGCACGATGCGGCGGCTGCGGCCGGTGACCTCGGCGACGGCGTCGCCGCCGAAGTGGTGAATGATCTGATCGAGCGCGCTCTGCACCGGCGGCAGCGCGGCCAGATGCTCGATCATGCGGTCGCGGCGCTGTTCGGCTTCACGCGAGCGGACCGGCTGGCCGTCCCTGACGACGGGACGGGATTGCAGATTGCCGTTCTCATCGGTGTAGCGCTCATAGAGCTGGGTCGGAAATCCGTTGGCCAGATAGTCGAGGACGTATTCGCGGGGCGTCACATCGACCGACAGATCGCTCCATTCGGCGGGCGGGATATTGGCGAGCCGCCGCTCCATCAGGGCTTCCGACGTCGTCACCAGCTGGATGACCGCGGCGTGGCCTCGTGCCCGGTCGGCCTCGACGGCGCGAATGAGCGTCGGCGTCTTCATGGCGGTGATGAGGTGATTGAAGAACCGCTGCTTGTTGGACTCGAAGGCCGAGCGGGCGGCGGACTTGGCCTGCCGGTTGAGCGTGCCGCCGTCGCCCGTGACGTTGGCGGCCTTCAGCGCCGCGTCGAGGTTGGTGTGAATCACCTGAAACGCTTTGGCGTAGGCGTCGTAGATGCGGATCTGATCGGGCGTGAGCGGATGTTCCAGGATATCGACCTCGACACCTTCGTAGGAAAGGGAGCGGGAGGCGTAGAGGCCGAGGGCTTTCAGGTCACGAGCCAGCACTTCCATCGTTGCGATGCCGCCCTCGTGCATGGCGGAGACGAAGTCGGAGCGGGATGCGAAGGGGAAGTCGTCGCTGCCCCACAGACCGAGGCGCTGCGCGTAGGCGAGGTTCTCGACGGTGGTGGCCCCTGTCGCCGACACATAGACCACGCGGGCATCGGGCAGCATGTGCTGCAGTTTCAGGCCGGCAAGACCCTGTTGTGACGGGGCTTGCATGCCGCGGTTGGATTTGACGCCGGCGGCGTTGCCCATGGCGTGGGCTTCGTCGAAGATGACGACGCCGTCGAAATCGCGCCCGAGCCAATCCCCGATCTGCTTCAGCCGCGAGGCTCTGCCTTCGCGCTCGTCCGAGCGCAGCGTAGCGTAGGTGGTGAACAGGATACCCTGATCGAGCGCGATCGGCTTGCCCTGGCGGAAGCGGTCGAGCGGCACGATCTCGAGCTTTTCCTGACCGAGCGCCGACCAGTCGCGCTGCGCGTCCTCGATCAGCTTGTCGGACTTGGAGATCCAGATGGCGCGGCGGCGGCCTTTGAGCCAGTTGTCGAGCAGAATGCCCGCGATCTGGCGGCCCTTGCCGGCACCGGTGCCATCGCCGAGGAACCAGCCGCGGCGGAAGACGACCGCGTCCGTATCGTCGTCCTGCGCCCTGCCGAGCGCATCATAGCTCTCATTGGGCTTCCAGCGTCCGGCCAGATGATGGGCGTGTGCCTCGCCGGCATAGATGACGCTTTCGAGCTGCGCGTCGGAGAGCAGGCCTTCGGTCACGATCGCTTTGGGCAGATGCGGACGGTAGGAGGGCCGTGGCGGGCGGACCGACGCCATCGCGGCCGACTGCACCAGCGTGCTTGGATGCGGCTTGGCGTCGGCGATCTCGATCGTCTCGACGCGATAGGGCTCATAGAGCGCGTCGCCGAGCTGCGCCGACGAGCCGGTCTCATCCTCGCGGTAGGCGTAGGCGAGCTCCTCAACGTCGGCGGCAGGGGCCGCGGGCCTTGGCGCGGGAATTTGGCGGACAGGCCGCACATTGCGAGGCCCGGACAGGAGCGATCGCGCGGAGTGCGTGGAGCCAGGCGCAACAAGTTCGACTTCAAGCCTTGGGGGTAGCTGCTCAAGCACGCGGTCGAGCAGTTCGGCCGTGCTGCGGGCAGGATCGAATGGCGGCAGGGGAGGGGTAGCGCGGTCCGATGGGGTGCGGTCGATGACGGTCAGGCGCGTTCCGGCGGTGGTGCCGTGGCGGCGATAGACCGCGCCGTCGATGGCCGAAGTAAAGACGATGGAGCCGATTTCCCGAAGGGCCGCGAAGCTCTCGGCGAATGCGGGATTGGATGCCGTGAAATTCGCGCCGGTGAGGACGACCAGCCGGCCGCCGGGAACGAGCCGCCGCAATGCAGAGCGGATATGCCGGAAGCAGGCGTCACGGCTTGAACCCGAAACGTTGAGGGAGGCCGAGAAAGGCGGGTTCATCAGCACCACGGTCGGGGCGATCGAGGCAGGGAGGAAATCGTCGATCTGCTCGCCGTTGCAGCGATGAAGGGAGGCGGCGGAGAAAA
>NZ_JADZBI010000094.1 GCF_020852195.1 Hyphomicrobium sp.
AGATCCAGGCCCAGGTCATCGCGCGCCGGTTGCTCGAGGACAAGGGCTAGGCAACAGCCGGCGTGTGGGGGCCTGCGAGTCCTACGACATCGACGTGTCTGGATCCCGGCCTGCGCCGGGATGACGTTGCGAGTGGGAAAACACTTCATCACTCCCTGGCAGGCCTGAGTTCGAAGTCGAGACACGCAAGCCGCACTCCGATCTCCGCCCAGGAGGACAGTGCATGGGGTGATCGCGTACCCCAGCACTACGTCACTCCGGCGCAGGCCGGAGTCCGGACACGGAAGTTGTTCGCGCGAGGGGACTGCCTCCATGATTGCGCCGGCTTGGCTGTGGATCGTGTTCACCGTCATCGGCGCAGCGGCGCAGACGGCGCGCACGGCCATGCAGCGCGAGCTTATCGAGACGCTCGGCACCATCGGCGCGACGCACGTGCGGTTCCTGTTCGGGCTGCCGTTCTCGCTCCTGTTCCTCGCGCTCGCCGCGGTCCTGCTTCCGGAGCCGCTGCCCGCGCCGAACGCCGCGGCGCTCGCCTGGATCGGCGGCGGTGCTCTGTCGCAGGTGGCGGCCACGGCGCTCATGCTCGCCGCCATGCGCGAGCGCTCCTTCATCGTGGCAACGGCGCTGGCCAAGATCGAGCCGGTCTGGGTCGCGCTCGCGAGCGCGCTCGTGCTGGCGGAGCCGCTGACGCCCATCATGATGGCCACCATCGTCGTGGCGCCGCTGGGCGTGCTCCTGATGTCCTGGCCGCGTCCGAGTCACGGCGGCCGGCAGCCGTCCGTCCGATCGGCGCTGCTCGGGATCTCGGCCGGCGCGCTGTTCGGCTTCGCGGCCATGGGCTATCGCGGCGGCATCGGGGCGCTCGGCGGCAGCTCGTTCGTCGCCGCCGCCACGCTTGCGCTCGCCATGGCCCTCGCGTTGCAGACCATCGTGCTCAGCGCCTATCTCGCGGCGCGCGAGCGGGGCACGCTCGTCGCCATCACCCAGGCATGGCGGCCATCGCTGTTCGCCGGCTTCATGGGCGCCTTCGCCTCGCAATTCTGGTTCCTCGCCTTTGCCTTGCAGAGCGCCGCGCTGGTGCGAACGGTCGCCCTGATCGAGATCCTTTTCGCCTTCTTCGTCTCGCGCGGTCTTTTCCATCAGCGGCTCGGCGGGCGTGAGGCGGTCGGCATCCTGCTTCTGGTCGCCGGCGTTGCGGTGCTGCTCAACAGTTGATTTCCTTTCGCGTTTGACGGTTTAAAGTCACGCAACGGCCGCGTGCCACCATCCGGAGCTTCACGATGCGATCCCTCTATTGCGCTCTCATGCTATCGCTCGCCGCCGGATCCCTCCACGCGCAGGCGCCCGAATTTCCCAAGCTCGATGCGTTCGCGCCCGGATCGGGACGGATCTGGTTCTCCGGGTGCACCTTCGAGGCGGACCGCTACGTGAGCTGCAAGTCGGCCGCGCCGGACGTGCTCGAGGCCATCGCCAACCCCGGCGACCAGACGGCGGGGGCCGCGCTGCAGACCTACGTCAGCGACGTCTTCATCGAGAAGGGATGCGCCTTCGAGGCGCCGCCCGAGAGCTTCCGCGTCAACGGTATATTCCTGTCCTTCGACAGCAACGCTGCGAAGGACATCCGCTGCAAGGTAGCGCCCTCAAAGCTCGGCTTCAGCCCCGAGGGCATGACCTTCCTCGACACGCTCTACTTCTTCTCCGGCGATCCAGCGCAATGACATCCAAGACCATCCTCATCACCGGATGCTCGTCCGGTATCGGCCTCGCCTCGGCGCGGATCATGAAAGAGCGCGGATGGCGCGTGATCGCCCCCGCGCGTACGCCGTACGATCGTGAGATGCTGGCTCACGAGCTCGGCGTCGAAGCGCTTCATCTCGACCTTGCCGACGCGGACTCGATTTCCGCGTGCGCCATGGACGTGCTGCAGCGAACCGACGCCAATCTCGATGCCGTCTTCAATAATGGTGCCTACGGGCAGGTCGGCGCGGTCGAAGACCTCACGCCCGAGGTTCTACGCCGGCAGCTCGAGGTCAACCTGATCGGCACGCACGATCTCACGCGGCGGCTGATCCCGGCCATGCGCGCCGCGGGACGCGGCCGCATCGTGCAGTGCTCCTCGGTGCTCGGCTTCGTCTCGGTGCCCTATCGCGGGGCCTATTGCGCCTCGAAGTTCGCACTCGAAGCCTTGAGCGACGCGATGCGCCACGAGCTTGCCGGAACGGGCATCCAGGTGGCGATCATCGAGCCGGGGCCGATCCGGACGCGCTTCGTCGAGCATGCGCTCGCGAACTTCCGGGCCACGGTCGACATCGAGGGCTCGGCGCACCGCGAGACGTACCTCGCCCGTCTGACGGCCATGGAGGCCGGCGGCAAGTCCACCTTCAAGCTCGAACCGGAGGCCGTGGCCTCAAAGCTCGTGCATGCGGTGGAGAGCCGGCGCCCGAAGCGGCGCTACAAAGTGACGGTGCCCACGTACGTGGCTGCCGCCGGCAAGCGTTTCCTGCCGCCACCGCTTGCCGACTGGCTGGTGCAGCGGATCTGAGCCGGCCCATGGTTC
This sequence comes from Hyphomicrobium sp., assembly GCF_020852195.1. GTDB lineage: Bacteria > Pseudomonadota > Alphaproteobacteria > Rhizobiales > Hyphomicrobiaceae > Hyphomicrobium_C. The sequence goes on from NZ_JADZBI010000094.1 coordinate 2,558, forward strand.
ACTATTCTTCAACCTCGAGCATCTATCGTATGTCGACTGATGTTGAAGAGGATGCGCGTCTCGCGAGCTTGGACCTCGCGAGCGACCATAAGCGCCGCATCCACGCCCATGTTGACGCGGATTGGCCGGCGATGTCGTTCCTGGAGACCATCACACGTACCTTCCTGCGCAAGGGGACAAACCCTGTCGGCCCGACCGCCAAGGGCGGACCGGAGAAGCGCCGGGTACGCCGCGTGCCGCAGCGGATGCGCAGCGGCTTCCTCTGGACCGACAAGCTGATCACGCCGCGCGCCTGCATGATCAAGGACCTTTCGGTTGGCGGCGCCCGCGTCGACATCATCGGCGATCCCATAAAGCCGAGCCTGCTCATCGACGGGCTCAGGCTCTATTTCGACACCGAGAAGCACGAGGTCGCGTGCTCGGTGGCCTGGATGAAGGGCCAGATGCTGGGCCTGCGCTTCGAAGGCCGGCCGCGGCCGCCGTCACGCAAATATAAGTAAATCCATAATCCAACGCCGGTGTGCAGCAGACGCTCGTGCGCGTGCGGCCTGCTGACAGCGCGGCACCATACATTTTCGTATGAAAGCCGCGCGGGCCTTGCGCGTCCAATCATGAGCGAACACCTCGACATGCATCGGCGCGGCCATCTTGCCCGCCGACGATCTCGACCTCTCGCCCCCACAGGTCCTGATCAACTACCCCAAGGCAATGGAGTACAGCAATGAACCGATCAAAGACACGCGTCGCGCTCGCTTCGGCTGCGGCCCTGTTTGCCGCGAGCGCAGCCGTTCCGGCCAGCGCCGCCTATCTCGGCTACGGCAATGGAGATCCCGGCAACTGGGACCTCTGGACCGAGCAGAACGGCGGCAGAAATCCAGAGGTGCAGGCGCAGACCAGGACGCATACGGCAACGCCGCGCTCCGTGCATCACGCGCACAACAGCCATCACATGCGGCAGCCGCGCGACTCCTTCGGCAACAAGGGCTATTGAGCAGGACGAGAAGCGAGGCGGAGCGCTCCATGATTCCCGCCCGCTCACTCCGACTGCTGCGAGCGGAACTTGTGGACGAGACCGGCCGCGCAACCGGCCTTGAACTCCGCATTCGAAATCTTCTTGTCGCGGTTGGTGTCGACGCTCTCGAAGCTGTCGATGTAGGACTTGGCGCCGTCCGGCCCGAGATCGCTGCGGCCGGCTGCGGTGTTCCAGATCGCGCGGCACTCGTCCTCGGTCAACGCTGTGCTCGCTTCCTCCCCGGCGCGCGCATGGCTCGCACATAGCAACAACGCTGCGAGAACTGGTAGCGTCTTTTTCACGGCTTTCATTGCGACCTCCGCGTTGGGCCGCGACTTTATCATTCGCGTCCGCCGGAACGCGCCGGGGAAATTTCCCGAAATGAACCTTGGCGCGCCTAGTTGGCGAAGCGGAAGTGCATGATGTCGCCGTCCTGCACCACGTAGTCCTTGCCTTCGAGGTGCATCTTGCCGGCCTCCTTGGCGCCGACCTCGCCGCCAGCCGCGATGTAGTCCTCGTAGGCGATGGTCTCGGCGCGGATGAAGCCCTTCTCGAAGTCGGTGTGAATGACGCCTGCGGCCTGCGGGGCCTTGGTGCCGCGCTGCACCGTCCAGGCGCGCGCCTCCTTGGGGCCGATGGTGAAATAGGTGACGAGGTCGAGGAGCTGATAGCCGGCGCGGATCAGCCGGTTGAGGCCCGGCTCGGCAAGGCCCATCTCGGCCAGGAACTCGGCGCGGTCGTCGGGCGGAAGGCTCGCGAACTCGGATTCGATCTTGGCCGAGATGACGACCGCGGCCGCACCTTCCGCCTTCGCCTTCTCCTCCACCCTGGCGGAATGCGCGTTGCCGCTCGCGGCTGAGGCTTCCTCCACGTTGCAGACGTAGACGACCGGCTTCGAGGTCAGGAGCTGCAGCGCGACGAAGGCGGGCCGCTCCTCGGCCGTGATGTCGGCCATGCGGGCGGGCTTGCCTTCGCGCAGCGGCGCCAGCGCCTTCTCCATGAGCGCGAGCTGCGCCTTCGACTCTTTGTCGCCGCTCTTGGCCTTCTTCTCGACGGTGGCGACACGCTTCTCGAGGCTCTCCATATCGGCCAGCATCAGCTCGGTCTCGACCACCTCGGCATCGGCCAGCGGGTCGATGCGGTTCTCGACGTGCGTGATGTCGCTGTCCTCGAAGCAGCGCAGAACGTAGGCGACAGCATCCACCTCGCGGATGTGGGACAGGAACTTGTTGCCGAGCCCTTCGCCCTTCGATGCGCCGCGCACGAGGCCCGCGATGTCGACGAAGGTGAGCCGCGTCGGGATGATCTGGCCGGACTTGGCAATGGCGGCGAGCTTCTCAAGACGCTCGTCCGGCACGCCGACCTCGCCGACGTTCGGCTCGATGGTGCAGAAAGGATAGTTCGCCGCCTCGGCCGCGGCCGTCTGCGTCAGCGCATTGAAGAGGGTGGACTTGCCGACGTTCGGCAGGCCCACGATGCCGCACTTGAAACCCATGGGTGGAAAGCTCTCGATTTTGTTTGTGGCTGGCCCTACACCGCCGGGGCGCGCCGATCAATGCGTAAAGAGACGCGGCGCCCGTCGCGCCCCCTCACCGCCCGGGGCGTCATGGTGGAGCCATGCTCCGCATGGACGCGCGACCTCTCCCCAGCGGGGAGAGGTAAAGTGGGGATCGCTTCCGGGTGGTGAGGGGGCGTCGTCTGCCGCTCAGCGGATCTTGTTCAACTCGAAGGCGGAGTAGCTCGCCGGGCTCGGTAGCTGCTCCTTGCCCGTCATGGCGTCGGCCAGGGCTTCGGGGAGCACCGTGCCTTCCTCGAGCTCCTTCACGGCGATGACCATGAACGGGCGCTGCCAGTCCGTTGCGCCGGACGCGCCCGCAGCTCTGCTGCCTCGGTACTGGCCGAGGTTCAAGGCCGAGATCGGCGTCGCCTCGTCGACGGCCTTGCCGACGATCTCCGCCGTGCGTGCGGCGCGCCGGCCGGCGCGGGCCTTCTCGGCTGCAGCATTGCCCTCCTCTGAGGCAGTGCCGACGGCGATGATCTCACGCGCGCTCGCGAGGCCGTCACGCACCTCCTGGTCGAGAACGTCGATCGCGAGCTCATCGCCGGTGATGCGCCGGCCATCCTTCTCCAGATCCTCGGCGCTGCCCCGCACCCAAAGAAACTGCTTCCTGGCGACCACCACATCGAAGGTGCCGCGGCGGCCCGCCTTGTCCTGGCCTTCGATGGCGAAGATCAGCGTGCCCCTGGTCTGGCGCATGGGGTCGGCAAGGGGCGCGATCTCGGTCTGCACGTAAGGCTCGGCGTAAGGATCCAGCACTGCGTTGTGAACCATGACGGCCGAAGTGGTAACGACCGCCGTCGTGCCGAGAGCCGCGGCCGCACCGGCCGGCGTCTGCAGGAGCGAGGCGATCCAGTTGTACCAGTCCTGCCAGTTGCGGATGCGGTCGAACCACTTGTAGGTGCTCCAGGCGCGGCGCACCTTCTTTGACTTCCGAAACCGCTCTTTGAGGCTGTCTGTCTCGATCGACATGCGGCGCTCCCTCTTTTCTTGTCCGGCTTGGGGCGAGACTACCTCGAAATCCGCACAGAAAGGAGACAGGGACTTTGCGGAACCCGATGATGGACGCTCCGGACAGACGATCCGACGTGATTATGGTCGCTTCTTCGACCGATGATTCACGCTTCGAACTGATAAGGTCCGAAGCGATCATGGTCTAGTCGTCCGCCTTGCGGCCGGCGAGCCATTTCTTGAGGTTCTCCGCGAGCGCACCCGCGCTCTTGCCTCTGCGCTCGCCCGCGGGATGGGAGCGCGCCTTCGCTACCGGCTTCGAGGGTTGCTCGGCAGTCTCGGCGGCAGCGTCGCGGGACGCGGCCTTGCGCGGGTCGCCGCTTTCGCCCAGCGCTCGCGCGACATCGGTCAGGAAGCGGGACTGATCGTTCCTCGCAAGACGCGGTGCGGCCTCGGCAATGGCCTCGAGCAACGGCTCGAGCCATTCCCGATCGGCCTTTGCGAAGTCGGAGAGCACCCATCGGGCGACAAGCTCCTTGACGCCAGGATGGCCGACGCCGATGCGCACGCGCACGTAGTCGTTGCCGAGGTGGGCCGAGATCGAGCGCAGACCGTTGTGCCCCGCGTTGCCGCCCCCGGTCTTGACCTTGAGCTTGCCGGGCGCGAGGTCGATCTCATCATAGAAAACGACAATGTCCTCGTCGGCGATCTTGAGGAAGCGCACCGCCTCGCCCACGGAACGACCGCTCTCGTTCATGTAGGTCTGAGGCTTCAAGAGCAGGACTTTCTCGCCTGCGATCTCGCCGTCGGCGGCAAGCCCCTGGAACTTGCGCTTCCACGGGCCGAAGCCCTGGGTGCGGGCCACGGCGTCCACGGCCATGAAACCGACGTTGTGGCGGTTGGCTGAATACTCGCTGCCGGGATTCCCGAGGCCGACGAACAGTTTCATCGCTGAGCCCAAAATGAAAAAGGCCGGCACCCGTATAGCGGGGTGCCGGCCACTTTACGAGACCGATGATTGACGCTTCGGACTGGCAGCGTCCGAAGCGATCATCGCCTGGTGCAAACGCGTCCTTACTTCTTCGCGGCAGGCTTGGCAGCCGGGGCCGCCTTGCCACCGCCAGCAGCCGGCGCGGCGGCCTTGGCGCCTGCGGCGGGAGCCGCAGCCTTGGCGTCGCCCGCAGCAGGTGCAGCGGCCGCACCCTCGCCGGCGGCAGCGCCGGAGGGTGCTTCCTCCTCGTCCTTCTTGGCGCCGGCGATGGTCGCGATGGTGAAGTCGCGGTTGGCGATCACGGGCCGCACGCCTTCCGGCATGCTGATGGCTGAGATGTGGATCGAGCGGCCGATCTCAAGGCCCTCGAGGTTGACCTCGAAGAACGACGGGATACGGTCGTAAGGGCAGAAGATCTCGACGTCGTGGCGCACAATGTTGAGCACGCCGCCGCGCTTCAGACCCGGCGACAGCGCATGGTTCGTGAACCTGACCGGCACGGACACGCGAATGACGCCATCCTTGCCGATGCGCAGGAAATCGACGTGGATCGGGTGATCCTTCACCGGATCGACCTGCACGTCGCGGGGGATGACGCGAATCTTCGTCTCCCCGACGGCGATGTCGAACACAGACGAGGTGAAGTGACCCTTGATGAACTGCTTCCAGAGGTCGTTGCCGTTGATGGCAATGATCTCGGCGGGCTGGCCGTCTCCATAGATGACGGCGGGGACATTCCCCTCCCGGCGGGCTTGACGTGAGGCCCCCTTGCCTGCACGCGGGCGCGCCGTGGCCTTGATCTCGATGATCTCGGACATGGCATTTTCTCCAATGAAAAAAGGGCCTTAACTCAGGCCCACCCAACTGCGTCCGGCCTCCAAGGGTGCCGGGCAGGTCTCTCGCATCTGCTTGAGATCGGCGGGTTATAGCCGCGCCGGCCGGGAATGGCAATCGACGTTCTCGCGGTTAACGCGCCCGCATTTTCGCCTTGGCCGCACCGCACTTGACCCTTGTGCTACACTCCCGGACGATACCGGCCAGACGAGAGCTGCATGACCCGAAAAGTGAGCAAGCGCCGCCCGGCGCAGGAGCAGGACAAGCTGATCTTCGCGGCGCTCCGCGAGTCGGGCCGCCCGGTCTCGGCCTACGAGATCATCGACCAGCTCCGAGACCGCGCGAGCCTCGCGCCGCAGACCGTCTATCGCGCTCTGGACCGGCTCATCGCCTCCGGGTCGGCGCACCGCCTCGAGTCGCTCAATGCCTTCGTGGCCTGCTGCCAGTCGGACCACCAACACCAGGGCGCGGCGGTGTTCGCCATCTGCGACGACTGCGGGACGGTGTCCGAGTTTGCCGAGCCGCGGGCGGTCGAGGCGCTGGCAGCCTGGGCCAAGCGCTCCAAGTACACGGTGCGGTCAATGACGCTCGAATTGCGCGGGCGTTGCGCGGCGTGCACGGCGCGGATGGCTTGACCTGAAAAGAAAGGGCGGCCTAGGCCACCCTTTCTCCAGTCGCGACACCATCGAGCTCTATCGCTTCCAAATGGCACCGATCGCGAAACCGACCGCGGCGCCGATTGCCAGCGCCTCAAGCGGCTTCTCACGCGCATAGGCCGCGATGGAATTGTACGAATCTTTGGCGAAACGCTGCGGATCATCGATCGCATCCTTAGCCGCAGCCGTCACACGATCGACCGCTTCACCCGCGATCGCCTTCACCTTGTCCGTCGCTTCCTCGGCGTATCCAGCGACACGCCCCGCCTGCTCTGCGCCGTCTTCAAGCTTGCTCGTAGCCATGGGCATCACGGTATTCCTTCCCGTATATCGACCGGGGGACAAACTCGCTGATGCCCGTACAGGTTCCAGATAACCACACGCTCACGTCGACCACGGCTCGCGCCGAAGCCTTCGGAACGAAATGGGCCCGTGTCCGGGGAGGACACGGGCCCTTTGTCTGTTGCTGGCTGGTCTTCACCGACTAAGGCCGCGTCAGGCGGCGGCCTTGGCCTTCCTGGTGGCGCGGAGCCGAGCCGCAGGGGGCTTCCGCTTGGTCTTGCCCTTGCGCTCGCCGTTCTCCCCTGACGCCGCGCCGCGAAGCTGCGCCGTGACGCAGACCTCCTTGGCCTCGAACGCCTTCTGGAGCACGGGAATGACGCGCGCGGGATCGGCGCGGCCGCTCATGAAAATATCGAGCGCCGCATAGCCGTTCTCCGGCCAACTGTGGATCGCGATGTGGCTCTCCTCCAGCACGGCAACGCCGGTCACTCCGCCCGTGGGTTTCAGGGGGTGAAGATGCAGGTGCAGGAGCGTCGCGCCCGAGGCTTCGACACAGCGTTTGAGAGTCCGCTCCACGTGCCCGACATCGTCGAGCCGCCGCGCACCGTACAGATCAATGATCAGGTGCTGGCCAGCGCAAGAGCTGGCGACGCGGTCCTCACTCGTGTCCTCAAGAGCAGCGCGCTTACCCTGCGACGCGTGCAGATCTTCCTTTTGGGCGGGGCTTGAACGAGTCAAGTCCATCCCCAATTGGAAGAGGGTGTCATTAAAGGCCATATGACCCTCCCCAACCAGCAGACAGATTCAACCCGAACGCTCCTTACCTGGGGGTGTGGGGATGGAAGTCCTTGACCTTAAGGGCAGGTGGACGAACGGAGACCGCTGATATGATGCAAGCGTCCGCGCGTCGCAAGAGAAAAATGGACCCGCGGAAACAAATATTTGCGCTCGATCGTCACACCATTTTGGGACAATGACACTATGCGCGTTCTGCGCGCTTCATTTGTCATTGCGGGCTCAGAAACTGCTCGAGCAGCTTCTTGCCTTTCTCCTTGCGGCTCTTGCTGTCTCCGCTCAGGAGATCTTTGACGAGCTCGTCGGCTTTCTTGCCCTTGAACTGCTTTCCGATCTCCTTGATCGCCTCGACCGTCTTCGGGTTATTCAAGGCGCCGGCGACGTCGGGCGTGTACTTCGGATCGTCCCAAGGTCCGTGTACGCGAACGGGAACCTCGATGCCCAAGAGATCCTGCGCGCCGCCCTGGCCGGCGAGGCTCGCCACCACCTTGGGCCGCAGCACGTAATCGACCTCACGCGAGGCCAGCGCGACCTGGCCCGAGCCCGAGAGGCGCAGGAGCGGGCTCACGAGCATCAGGTCCTGGTTCTCGGCGATGCCGGATTTGACGCTCCAGTTCGATGTCATCTCGCTGAAATCGGTCTTGTCGGTCGGCGCCGTGTCGAGGCCGCCGAGGTTGCCCTTGGCCAGGTTGCGCATCATCTCCGGTATGTTGACGCCGATGATGGCGCCGTTCGCGAAGGCGAGCTCGACCCTGCCGTTGAGCGTCTCGACGAGCTCGCGCTCGTTGGCGCCGCGACCGGTGAGGGTGAGCGCGAGGCGGCCGGTGCCGGCCAGGCGGTCTATGTCCACCGCATCCTTGAGGAGGGGCTGAGCGGCGATGCCGTCAAGCGTGATGTCGGCGTCGAGGCCGGCCGCCGAGTCCGCCGTGCCGTCGAGCGTGATGGTTCCCTTGCCGGTGCCCTGGTAGAGGGCCACCTGGTCCAGCGTGGTCGTCATGAAGCGATTCTTGAGCGCGATCGTGAGGTCGGACTGGTCGAGCCGGATGGTGCCCACCGTCAGCTTGCCGATCGAGAGCTTGGCGTTGGCGTCGAGCGCGCCGAGGTGCGCGAGATCGAACGGCTCCTCGCTCCATCCCTCGCGCTTCGTAAAGCCCTTGACGCGCGGGCCCGGCGGGGTAGCGCGCTCGAGCAGATCCTCGATGGACCGGGCGTTGCCGTCCGCTTCTGATGCGGCGGGCGGCGCGCTTCGCGCCTCTCCCGTCGACTTGTAGGTGTTGAGGTCGAGCTCCGTGAGCTTGAGGTTGGCGTTGACGAGCGGGCGGGCGCCGCGCGTGTCAAGGCTGATCTCGCCGCGCGCCGTGGTCTGGTCGAGCTCGATCTCGGCGGTGGTGAACGTATACTGGTCGGGCTTGGCGCGCCAAAGGCCCTTGGCGTCCATCGGACCGAAGCCGGCGGAGGGCGCCAGATCGGTGCCGAGCCAGGCGAAGAGCGCCCGCGCCGACGGCGATTTCGCCGACAGGATGCCCTCGACGCCGAGCGCGTCCTTGAGCGTGGCGGAGCCTTCGAAGGTAGCGTCGAGCACGTCGGCGCCGAATGTGAGCTTGAGCTTCGCCGGACGGTCCTCGATCACGTCGACGAGCGAGGTCAGGGCACCGTCGAAGCTCACGGTCTTGCCCTTCCAGGCGAGGCTGCCCTCGGCATCGAGCGGCTCGGCGAGCGCCGCCAGCGCGAGCTTGACGTTGATGGCCGAGAACTCGGACTCGCTGCCGGTGCGCGCGTCGCTGTAGCGGAGCGTGCCGTTGTCGATGCTCACGTTGTCAAGCCGCAGATCGGACAGGCGAAGGGAAGCCGCATCTCCGCCCGAAACGTTCTGCGGCGCGTCGGAGACCGGAGCGTCGGCCTGGGCGAGCCTGACGCGCGTGCGGTACGTGTCGGAGGCGAAATCCCAGGAGCGTCGTCCGCTGCCGTCCACTTCGAGGTGGAATACGGGCTCGCGGAGCACCAGCGCGTTGACGCGCACCTCGCGCCCGAGCAGCGGCCAGAAGGCGACGCTGAGGTCCATGGCCTTCATGGCGACCAGCGGCCTGGCGCCCTCGAGACCCGGCGCGCCCGATAGCGAGACATCGGTCAGCGAGACGCCGAGCGACGGAAAGAACGTGAAAGACGTAGGACCCGCGATCACGAGGTCGCGCCCGGTCCTCTCCTTGACGGCGGCGATGGCGTGGTCGCGGACGAAGTCCGCCGGCAGGGCCACGAGGGCGAAGGCTGCCGCACCGGCGGCCATGGCGACCAGGCCGAGCGCGCCGTAGAAAAGCATCGCGCCCATCCCCGAGCGCTCGCGCGGAACGCGGCGGGATGACGGACGCATGTCGCGCGGAGGCGGCGCCATGGGCGGATGCCCCGGCCCTGCGCCGTGCCGTGGCGGATAGCCCGCAGGCTGCGGTGGGTATCCTGACCCCTGGGGCGGGCGTCCCGGCGGAGGATAGTCCTGCGGGCCGGGCCTCGGCGGCCGACCGGTCCTCTCGTCCGACGGACGATAGGTCTCAAAGCGCGGCGGCCGCCCCGGCGGCGGTGATCTGCTCGTCATCGGGCTCCTGAACCTCGTGGCAGCCGCGATGGGGCGCGACGGCACCCCGCCCGTTGCAGCCGCAGCTAACGCTCCTAGCCGACAATTGTGTCAGGCCGGGGCCGATCTCGCGCCCCCGTGCGCCGCATTTATCCACGCCTCGCCGCGGAGGCCTGCCTGTCTGACCTTGCGGCCCGCACAACCTTTACGCGAAATTTGTCACGAGAGCCTTGAGTTGTATTTAATCATTACGATTCAGCAATGTTAGCGGGCACTGCGGCGACGAAAATTGCACGATTACGCCATGCCGAGGTCTGCATTTCGACATGCGACTCGGTCAAACTGCAACTTATGAGTGAATTATACCGTATCCCGTTCTCCCCGCGGCTCGTGGCGCTCGCGCTGGCCGCGGTCGTTCTCGTCCCGGCCCCTTTCGATGGCTCAGCACGTACGCCGGACGACCATGGGACGATCATCAGCGGCCGCGCCGTCGTCATCGACGGGGACACGCTCGAAATCGGCGGCGAGCGCATCCGCCTCGAGGGGATCGACGCCCCCGAGGCCGATCAGACATGCGGCGGCGGATGGTTCGGCATGTGGAAATGCGGACGCGCGGCCACTGAGCAGCTCCGCTGGCTGACCGGAGGCCGGCGCATCGATTGCGAGTCGGCGGGACGCGACAAGTACGGCCGCGTGCTCGGGTGGTGCTCGGCCGGTGGGCGGGACCTCAACGCCGAGATGGTGCGGACCGGCCATGCCTGGGCGTTCGTCAAATACTCGACGCGCTATCAGGCGCTGGAGGCGGAGGCGCGCCGGAGCAAGGTCGGCGTTTGGAAGGGCGACGCGGAGCCGGCCTGGGTGTTTCGCGAGCGCCGCTGGGCGGCGGCCGAGCCTGCGGCACCAAAGGGCTGCGCCATCAAGGGCAACGTGACCGCGAACGGGCACATCTATCACATGCCCTGGAGCCCCTGGTACGCCAAGGTTCGGATCGAGCCCGCGAAAGGCGAGCGCTGGTTCTGCACCGAGGCGGAGGCAACGAAGGCCGGTTTCCGGCCGGCGATGGCGCCGTAGCGGCGGGCGGCGGCTCGCACTCGCAGCAAAGAAGTCTCCCCGCGAGGACTCGATTGACTTCCCGCAGAGTCGGGAAGAAAGTCCCGTTCGCGATTTCCATATGACTGTTTTCGCGGTCCCGGGTCTCAAGAAGCGAGCTCTCGCCATGGTCCGACGTCCGGCCTCTTCCCTTTTTCCGGTGCTTCTTCTAGCGGCAGCCGTCTGCACTGGCTTTCCCGTGGCGGGGCTCACCAGCGACACCTGGCCCAGCATCCATGCGGAGGCGTTCGGCGGCCGCAGCATCCAGGACGGCCGCGGGATCGTGAAGCTCACCGCGCCTTATCGTCCGGAGGACGTGCGCAGCGTTCCGATGGATGCCGACATCAAGCTTCCGCAAGGGCGCACGATCAAAGCCGTCTCTTTCGTCGTCGACATGAACCCGTCGCCGGTCGCGGCGGTGTTCCGCATGGGGGAAGCGCGGAGCGCCGTACATCTCGCCACGCGCATCCGCCTCGACCAGCAATCCGACGTGCGCGTGATCGTCGAAACCGACGACGGCACGCTCTACATGGCCGAGCAGCTCGTGAAGTTCGCCGGCGGCCAGGCGTCGTGCTCGGCGCCGCCGGTCGGCGATCCGGCGGAGATTGCCGCCAACATGGGCAAGATGGATTTCGCAACCGTGGGCACGGCGCCGACCGGATCACATCAAACGGCACGGGCGCGCTACGACCTCAACCATCCGAACCACACGGGCATGGTGCTGGACCCGGTCACGCTTCTCTACATCCCACTGCTCATGGTCGAGCGCATCGAGGCACGCCAGGGCGACACGGTGGTGTTCGAGATGACGGGATCCATCACGCTGGCGCAGAACCCGGCCGTGGAGTTCGACTTCGTGACCAACGGCGCGGCCGAGATGACCATCTCCGCGCGCGATACCAGCGGCGGGACCTGGACGCGCAGCTTCCCCATCGGACCTGCCGGCTGACGAGGCCGCGCCAACCGCAGGGCACGCTTCCTGACGTGCGTTCAAGGCCCGCCGGAACCAATCCTCCCCCTGAACGTTTCATCCCGCGTCTAGGGTGCTCACAGCTTTAAGAAATCGCGTGTGCTGCACCCGATCGCGTGAACCGCGCGGCGCGCTCCTTGCGAGCGCGTCATGCGGGAGACCTTACCAAGAAACGTCAAAAGCTCGGGAGTTGGTTCGATGGGCAATCTGCTGCACTGGGCCGTTGTCTTTCTCGTCGTCGCACTCATCGCGGCATTTCTTGGCTTCGGCGGCGTTGCCGGCACGGCGATGGAGGGTGCGCGCCTCCTGTTCTGGGTGGCGATCGTTTTCCTCATCATCTCGCTCGTCCTCGGATTCATCCGCCGAGCTTGAAACGAACCTGCCGGGAGAGACCGGCCGTAACGGCCGGTCTCTCCCTACTGCAAAGCTTCAGTCCATGATGCGAAAGGCCGTCGCTGGCCCCGACCGGCACGACAGACGCCGCATGGCCTGCTGACTCGAGTGCACGTCAACAAGCAAAAGGAGTTCGCCATGAACTGGGATCGTATCGAAGGCAACTGGAAGCAGTTCTCGGGCAAGGTCAAGGAGCGGTGGGGCAAACTCACCGACGACGACCTTCAGGTCATCAACGGCCGCCGCGAGCAGCTCGAGGGCAAGATCCAGGAGCGCTACGGATACGGCAAGGATCAGGTGAAGAAGGAGCTCGACGACTGGTCGAACACGCTCTGACGCACTGTCAAAAAACGATCCGGCACCAACAAAGCCGGACCTTGAGCAGACTTCACGCCGGCGAACCCTCTTTGCCGGCGTTTTTTCCGTGAGCCTTCAGCCGTCGGGGAACGTGATCGTAATCTTCATGCGGACAAGCTCGGGGTAGAATGCCTCGAGGCCCTTGCCGGCGTAGTAGAGCAGCACGCCGAGAAGGATCAGCGCCGGGATGGCGGCGAGCACCGCCTTCAGGAAGAACTTTGCGAGGTGGATGAAGGGCACGTCGAAGCGGCGGACCGCAGCCGGGACGGGATCGTCGCCGTAGACGGCCGGCGCCTGGCGGGTGCGCGCAAGGTAGGCGGGCGGGTCGCCGAGGCTCGCGTCCATGCCCCGCCGCTCGCGGTCACGCCGCTCCCGGGCCTCGCGCGCCTCCCGCGCCCGGGCTTCCTTCTCGCGTCTCAATGTACGGGGCAGATCCTCGAAATCGCTATCCGCCATCAGCGGAAAGTTTGCATCTGTCATCTCAACACCTAAAAAACTCAAGCGAGGCCATGCTGCCGCCTCGCAAAAACGCTGTTCCAGCCCGGCGCGTCCTTCTATCCCCAGAGACGTCTTATTGCTAAGTTGCGCCGCGAATTTGACGGGGAGGTGTCCGTGAGCGCGCTAGAGGAGCTGATACGAACTATTCCTGACTACCCGAAAGCGGGCATCCTCTTCCGCGACGTTACGACCCTGCTCGGCGATGCGCAGGGCCTCAAGGCGGCCATCACGCAGATGGCCGAGCCGTTCCGGACGCAGCCCGTCGACGCGGTGGCGGGCATCGAGGCGCGCGGCTTCATCCTGGGCGGCGCTATCGCCGATCGCCTCGGCTGCGGCTTTATCCCGATCCGGAAGAAGGGCAAGCTGCCGTGGAAGACCATCGGGCAGGAGTACACGCTCGAATACGGCGTCGACGTCATCGAGATCCACGAGGACGCCATCACGCCCGGCCAGCGGATCCTGATCGTCGACGATCTGATCGCGACCGGCGGCACGGCGGAAGCTGCCGTCAAGCTCCTGCGCCGCAGCGGGGGCGAGATCGTGGGCGCCACGTTCATCATCGACCTGCCCGACCTCGGCGGTCTCAAGCTATTGAAAAACCAAGGCATCGCTTGTCATGCCCTGGTGGCATTCGAAGGGCATTGAGTGGGCAATGGGGCTCTCGGCGGACGAGCTTCGGCTGGCTCTCGCGGTCATCGCGCGCCGGCAGGCCGATGCGGATGCGACGCTCGATTGTCCGCGCTGCGGACATGCCGGGCTCGCACTTGCAGACCGCTCCGCGCGGCCCTATGCGGAATGGTACCAGCTCTCCTGCGCGGGATGCGGGCTGGACGAGACCGTCCACATCCCACTGGGACCGCCGGTCATCGGCGGGCTCGACTGATCCAGCCCCACGGCTCCGTGCCTCCGGCGCGCGACGCCAGCAGCACGATTTGAGAGCGCGAGATTCGCATGAAGATCAACGGCAAGGCGTACCGAACGATCTGGCCCGGAGAAGACGGCGCGTCGGTGGTGATCATCGATCAGACGAAGCTGCCGCATCGCTTCGAGACGGTGACGCTGAGGACGGCCGAGGAAGCCGCGCACGCGATCCTCACCATGCAGGTGCGCGGCGCGCCGCTGATCGGCGCCACGGCGGCCTACGGGCTCGCGCTGGCGCTTCTGCGCGATGCGTCGGATGCCGGGCTTGCCGGCGCGGTCGCGCTCCTGGCCAAGCAGCGGCCGACGGCGGTGAATCTCCGCTGGGCGCTCGAGGAGATGCGCCGCACCGTGGCCCCAATGGCGCCCGAGGCGCGCGCGGCTGCGGCCTTCGCCAAGGCGCAGGCGATCGCCGACGAGGATGTCGAGACGTGCCGGCGCATCGGCGTGCACGGCCTGGCGCTCATCCGCGCCATCGCGGAGATGAAGCCGGCCGGCGCGCCCGTCAACGTTCTCACCCACTGCAACGCCGGCTGGCTTGCCTGTGTCGACTGGGGAACGGCGACCTCGCCCATCTATCAGGCGCACGACGCCGGCATCCCCGTGCATGTGTGGGTGGACGAGACGCGCCCGCGCAACCAGGGTGCTGCATTGACGGCGTTCGAGCTTGCAAGCCACGGCGTTCCGCATACGCTCATCGTCGACAACGCGGGCGGCCATCTGATGCAGCACGGCCAAGTGGACCTCTGCATCGTGGGCACGGACCGGGTGGCGGCCAACGGCGACGTGGCCAACAAGATCGGCACTTATCTCAAGGCGCTCGCCGCCCACGACAACGGCGTGCCGTTCTATGTTGCGTTACCTTATTCGACGATTGACTGGACGATTGCCTCTGGCCACGACATACCCATCGAGGAGCGAAGCGCGGACGAGGTGCTCAGTATGCATGGTCAGCTTACGGACGGATCGGTGGCGAGCGTCGCCATCGCGGCCGCCGGGTCGCCCGCCGCGAACCCGGCCTTCGACGTCACGCCGGCGCGGCTCGTCACCGGCTTCATCACCGAACGAGGTGTCGCGCCTGCGGACCGCAGCGGTCTCCTCGCTCTCTATCCCGAACGACGCGAGAGTGCGGCATGAGTAAACGCGCCAAAGTCAGACCCGACAAGGGCAAGCCCGAGAAGGGCAAGGACAAGAAAAAGAGCCTCAAGGCGCGCAAGGCCCGGGACCGCGAGGAGCTGCGGCTGCGCAAGCTCGTCGTCGAGACCGCGCTCGCCATGAGCCGCAGCGGCCTCTCGCCCGGCCGGTCGGGCAACGTCTCGGCGCGCTTCAGCGACGGCATGCTGATCACACCGACGGGCATGTCATACGAGGAGATCACGCCGCGCGACGTCGTCTTCGTGGCAACGGACGGATCGGTGCCGGGCAAGCAGAGGAAGCCGTCGAGCGAATGGCAATTCCATCTCGCCGCGTACCGGGCGCGGCCCGACATGAGCGCGGTCGTGCACACGCATTCGCTGCATGCCGTGGTGCTCGCCTGTGCGGGGCGGTCGATCCCGGCCTTCCACTACATGGTCGCGGTGTCGGGGAACATCGACATTCCCGTCGTGCCCTACGCCACCTTCGGCAGCGAGAAGCTCGCCAACAACGTGGCGAGCGGGCTCGCAGACCGGCAGGCGTGCCTGATCGCACATCACGGTTCGATCGCACTCGGGCGGACGCTTCCGGAGGCGCTCGAACTTGCGCGCGAGGTCGAGGTGCTCGCGGAGCAGTACACCAAGGTGCTGTCGATCGGGCCGCCGGCGGTGCTGCCCGAATCCGAAATGCAGATCGTGCTTGAGCAGTTCAAGAGCTACGGGCAGCGGGCGCAGGGCTGATTCTCGCGAGCCGTCACCCTTCGGACTCGCAGCGTCCAAGCGCTCATACCGAGCGTCGAGCATCCCAGCGGTGCGCAAGACGAGAAATGCGCTCGCGATAGCGCCTGGCTTTTACTTCGCCCTGCGGGACGCACATGGGACAATCGCAGGGACGCCGGTCCGCGGCCTTAACCTCGGGAAAGTACCGCCACCCGAACGCGCGTGGCAGCAGCCTCAAGCGCACAATCTCATCGGCGCGGGATGACGACCTGACCGCCACGGGGATCCTGCATGGCGCGAATGGCGGCCACAGCCTCCGAGGCCTTCAGAAGCGGCGGCTCTGCGTTGAAGTGGTGAGCGAAGACCAGCTCGTCGTCGGCGATGCGGAACGTTACGGCGATCAGCGTGTGCGTTCCGAAACGCTTGAGCTCCCGCGCCCACTGGTACGTAAGCGTATAGCTTTCCATGACGGGAAACGCCCACACGAGACGGTCATACCCGTGGTACGGCCACTTGAGGCGGCGCGCGGCGATGCCGCTGCGGCGGATGCGCTTGGCCACGGGCTCGGGCGCGATATGGACGAACAGAGGCACC
Source organism: Hyphomicrobium sp. (assembly GCF_020852195.1). Classification (GTDB taxonomy): domain Bacteria; phylum Pseudomonadota; class Alphaproteobacteria; order Rhizobiales; family Hyphomicrobiaceae; genus Hyphomicrobium_C. Next base: position 18,875 of record NZ_JADZBI010000094.1, read on the forward strand.
GCGACGCTATAGCACGGACGCGGCCCGTGCTCATTCCGACGGGAGCATTGTGTGCAGCAGGCGGTGCATGCTCTCGCGGCCGACGTAGCCCGCGATGCGGCCGATCTCGATGCCGTCGCGCACCAGGACCAGCGTCGGCACCATGGTCACCGGGCCTGCCAGCTTCAGGCGCGTGGCTGTGGCATCGTTGAGGTCGACGAAGCGGAGCGGCGCGGCCTTGCCCGCGCGCGAGGCGGCATAGGACGGCGCCACATCGCGGCGGAAGACGGGGCAATAGATGCAGTCGGGCGCCTCGAAGGCGATCAGCTCGACGCCGGTCGGGCCCTGCCCCGTGGCGGTCATCTCGTGCTCGGGCGCCGCGCTGCCCGCGGCGGGGGGCAGAACGGCAAGCAGTCCCAATCCGAGACAGCGAAGGACGGCCAACGGGATCGATCTCATGCTCATGGCCGCTCCGGTGCAGCTTCGGTGCCAGCGGGCGCTCTCATGCGGCGGCGCGACCCGCTCACGGTAAACGAGGCCCGGCAACCACCGCCAATACCAATGCGTTGTCCGCGAGTTGGTTGCCTGCGCCGGATGCGGCCCTGCCGCATCCCGCTGCGGCTGCCCTTTCGCATGACCGAGCGTCCAAAGGATACCCGCGATGAAGCGCACCTCCGTCGCCTACAGAAACGGCTTTCACGTGCTCGTCGGTGATTCGCACTCGCAAGCGGCCTCGATGGTGATCCCGCCCGGCGGCTGCGAGGGAGGGGCCGACAACCGACACGGCGGCGCGGACCAGTGGCTCTACGTCGCGAGCGGCATCGGCGAGGCCGTCGTCAACGGGCACACGTATCCCCTCGAAGCGGGCTCGCTGCTGCTGATCCAGCGCGGAGACACGCACGAGATTCGCAACACGGGGCGCGGCGCTCTCGAAACGCTGAACATTTACGTGCCGCCTGCATACTCAACGACTGGCGATGAGCTGCCGCCGGGCAAAGGCTGAGCAGGATTGCTACGACATTTCCACTGTGTTCGAGAACGGATCGGGAATAGTCCCTTAGGGGAGATTTAGGGGGAACGCGCACGCCTAAATCGATGTTACATTTCGGTAGAACCGTCATTGAGTTGGGCACTCATTCATTTCGGGGCGCGACGTGACAGAAGAACCGACCGGCTTCTCCCTTCTCCTCTCCGGCTCGATGCTGCTGGCGGCGCTCGCGGTGTTCTATGTCGGACGCGCGCTCTGGATCGTGCGGCATGAATGGAGCCAGTGCCGTACCGACACCAAGGTCCTCTATCTGCTCGTGGCGCCGATCCTGACGCTGGCCGTCGACGTGCTCTCGGTCACGGACCGCCTGTTCTGGAGCCGGACCAGCAAAGTGCAGCCGGCGCGGAAAAGGGTCGCACACGCCGTCGGGCCGCTGCGCCCCAAAACCGCCATGCGCTCGGACGGCTGAGCGGCACCCGCCGCGAGGACTTCAATCAGATTTTCCAGGGAAGTGGTGGAGCCAAGCGGGATCGAACCGCTGACCTCTTGCATGCCATGCAAGCGCTCTCCCAGCTGAGCTATGGCCCCTGACCTTGGGATCTTGCCGTCCGCGGCCGATGGCCGCCCGACGCTCGCGCCAGATTTACGGCCTGACGCGATCTCGATCAAGAAGACCGGCTCATTAGGCCGATCGGTCCAAAACTGCAAGCGCGAAGTTGGCGTCCAAGCCGCCTTTCAGCGCTCTTCGTCGCCTTCCGTGACCGGGCCGCCGATGATGTTCGAGACATCGCCGCCCTCCTCTTCCTCCTCCTCGAGGAAGGTCTCGTCCTCGTCGGCGGCGATGGCCTCGCCGTCCTCCTCGATCTCCGGCAGAGCCTCGTCGGTCTCCGCCTCGGCCGTCGCATCGACCGGCGTCTTGTCGGCATAGTCCGACTTGCGGCCCCTGCGGCTCGCCTTCTCCTCGCCGACGGCCGCAGCCACCGCAAGCGGGGACGAGGCCAGCTCGTAGATCGAGCCGCAGATCGGGCAGGTGATCGGGTTGCGATTGAGGTCGTAGAACCGCGCACCGCATTCGCTGCTCTGGCAGGTGCGCTTTGTCCCGCGCGCTTGCTTCGTCGCCATGGCTTTGCTCACCAGTGAAAATTGGGATAGCGGGGTCTGCCACAGCCCATGTCGGCTGTCAAAACGAAATCCGCAAGGGCTCAGAGAAACCTCTACCCGCGGCGTTGACAGCACCCCCGTCCGCCGGCTCTATGCGCACTCTCTTTCCCCGCAGTTCGCGAGGGCCGGCATTGCCGGCCGCCCGCCGCATGCCAGGCGCCATAGCCCCCGTGACCCACGCCGATCCCGCCCCGCTCGCAGCCCTTTCCTCGCGCTCCCTCAAGGGGCGTCTCAGGGTGCCCGGCGACAAGTCGATCTCGCACCGGGCGCTGATGCTCGGGGCGCTGGCGGCCGGGCGCACCCGCATCCGGGGCCTCCTCGAGGCGGAGGACGTCGTCAATACGGCGCGCGCGGTCACGGCGCTCGGAGCGCCGGCGCGGAAAGATGGGGATGTCTGGGAAGTGCTCGGGCGCGGGGTCGGCGGCCTTGCGCAGCCGGACGGGCCGATCGACTTCGGCAACTCTGGCACCGGCACGCGGCTGATGATGGGCGTCATCGCGCCGCACGACATCACCGTCAGCATGGTCGGCGACGCGTCGCTCTCGAAGCGGCCGATGGGGCGCGTGCTCGGGCCGCTCAAGCAAATGGGGCTTGAGGTCGAGGGCGACCGCGACCGGCTGCCGCTCACGATCCGCGGCACGTCGCGGCTGGTGCCGATCACGTATGCGCTGCCGGTGCCGTCGGCGCAGCTCAAGAGCGCGATCCTGCTTGCCGGACTCGGCGCCGCGGGCGAGACGACGGTCATCGAGCGGGAGGCGACACGCGACCACACGGAGCGCATGCTGCGCCACTTCGGGGCCGAGGTGACGACCGTTCAGCGGGACGGCGCGACACACATCACGATCACAGGGGACGCCGAGCTCGAAGGGCGCGAGGTGACGGTGCCGGGTGATCCGTCGTCGGCGGCGTTTCTCGTGGCGGCGGCGCTGATCGTGCCGGGCTCGGACATCACCATCCAGGGCGTGCTCGTGAATCCGACCCGCACCGGGTTCTACACGACGCTGCAGGAGATGGGCGGCGACGTGACGCTGCTCGACCAGCGGGAGGAAGGCGGCGAGCCGGTGGCCGACATCCGCGTGCGGTGCGCGGAGCTGTCTGGCGGCGCCGTGCCGGCGGAGCGGGCGCCGTCGATGATCGACGAGTACCCGATGCTGGCCGTTGTCGCCGCGTTTGCACGCGGGGCGACGCGCATGGACGGGCTCGCCGAGCTCAAGGTCAAGGAAAGCGACCGGCTGGCGGCCACAGCGGCCGGGCTCGCCGCCAACGGCGTCAGGGCGGAGGCCGCGGGCGACACGCTCGTCGTCCACGGCGAGGGACGCGTGACGGGCGGCGGACTTGTCGCCACGCATCTCGACCACCGCATCGCCATGTCGTTCCTGGTCATGGGCCTCGCCAGCGCCGCGCCCGTGACCGTGGACGACACGGCCATGATCGCTACCAGCTTCCCGGAGTTCCGGTCGCTCATGGAGCAGATCGGCGCGCAGTTCGGCGGGGGCGGGGCATGACGGTCGCCCTTCGCAGCGCGCCACAGCTCCCCTCCCCCTTGTGGGTAGGGAAAGGTGTGGGGGCGGCCCCATGATCATCGCCATCGACGGACCGGCGGCCTCGGGGAAGGGAACGCTCGCCAAGCGGCTGGCCGAGCACCTGGGCTTTCACTGCCTCGATACGGGGCTGCTCTACCGCGCGGTTGGGCGCGACGTCGCCAAGCGCGGCTTCCGGCTCGATGACACCTGGGCGGCCGTGGGGGCGGCACGCGGCCTCGATCCGCGGTCGCTCGATGATCCCGGCCTCAGGGGGACGGCCGCGGGCGATGCGGCCTCCATCGTGGCGCGCATTCCCGAGGTGCGGGCGGCGCTACTGGCCTATCAGCGCGATTTCGCCCGCCAGCCGCCGGGTGCGGTGCTGGACGGGCGGGATATCGGCACCGTGGTCTGCCCCGAGGCGGAGGTTAAGATTTTCGTGACCGCGACGCCCGAGGTCCGCGCAAGACGCCGATTCGCCGAGTTCGAGGCCCTGGGGCTGGGCCTTGCCTATGAAACGGTGCTCCAGGACATCCTGGTCCGGGACGCGCGCGACGCCGGGCGCCCGAATGCGCCGATGGTCGTTGCCCCCGATGCCATGTTGCTTGACACCAGCAACTTGAGTATAGAAGCCGCATTCGACGCCGCCGTCGGATTGATCAAGAGGAAGATCGGCCAACCGGGACGCTGAAGCAGCGTCTCAATTTTGACTGGCGGGCAAGAGCCCATCACGGCGGCGCCGAGACAAGATCCAACGAACGTGCCGACAGAGGACCGTCCGCGAGCGTGCGTGTGCACGCCCCGGCAGGCCTCGCGGCTCATCACCATTCGCGTCCGCACCACCGCTCCCACGAGCGGCCGCGCGGGCACATCATCCATTCCAACACGTCCAGGAGCACGAATGCCAACCGAGATCAGCAAAGACTACACTCCCTCACGCGACGAGTTCGCCGCGTTGCTCGCCGACAGCCTGGCCAAGGACGACGTCTTCGAGGGCAGCGTCGTCAAGGGCAAGGTGGTCGGCATCGAGAAGGACCTCGCCGTCATCGACGTCGGCCTCAAGATGGAAGGCCGCGTGCCGCTCAAGGAGTTCGGCCTCGGCGGCAAGCCCGGCGACATCAAGGTCGGCGATACCGTTGAAGTCTATCTGGAGCGCATCGAGAACGCGCTCGGCGAGGCCGTCCTCTCGCGCGACAAGGCACGTCGCGAGGAGAGCTGGACCCGCCTTGAGAAGCTCTCCGAGAAGGGCGAGAAGGTGACCGGCGTCATCTTCAACAAGGTCAAGGGCGGCTTCACGGTCGATCTCGACGGCGCGGTGGCGTTCCTGCCCGGCTCGCAGGTCGACATCCGGCCGGTGCGGGACATCGGGCCCCTCATGCACCAGCCGCAGCAGTTCCAGATCCTCAAGATGGACCGCCGGCGCGGCAACATCGTCGTCTCGCGCCGCTCGGTGCTCGAGGAGACGCGTGCCGAGCAGCGCGCCGATATCGTCGCCCGCCTGGCCGAGGGCCAGATCATCGACGGCCTGGTCAAGAACATCACGGACTATGGCGCGTTCATCGACCTCGGCGGCATCGACGGCCTCCTGCACGTCACCGACATGGCGTGGCGCCGCGTCAACCATCCGTCGGAGATCCTGAACGTCGGCGATACGGTGAAGGTGCAGATCATCCGCATCAACCCCGAGACGCAGCGCATCAGCCTCGGCATGAAGCA
>NZ_JADZBI010000095.1 GCF_020852195.1 Hyphomicrobium sp.
AGAGCAATTCGCCCTTGTCGCCGTCGATGAACGTGATCGCCGACGAGCAGTTGGCGGTCGAGGTGAACCCTGGATCGTAGGTGAAGCATCCCGTGTCACGGAACACGCTCCCGATGTCCATCACGTCCGGCCCGATAGTCCCGCGGCGCACGTCGAGCGGCACCGACTTGCCGTTGAGCTTGAGCTCGGCCTGCCGGGTCGCTGCCGCGCCGGGGGTTGAGCTGTCATGAATGCTCATGCCGCTTCTCCTTGGTTTGGGGTCGTCGGTGGTCTTTGCGCAGATGAACGTGAACGGGTGATGCACCGGAGCTGATGCTGCATTGCAGTATAACCAGTCGCCCCCGGTGCCGGAAAGACGATTCCGGCCGCGAATTTGATGGGCAATCGCCCAATTCTCGCGCTGTCAGCGCGCCTGATCGGTAAGCCGGGCGAGTGTCTCGTCGCGCCCGAGAACGCTCATGACATCGAACACCGGCGGCGAGACGGTCCGCCCGGTCAGGGCCGAGCGCAGCGGCTGTGCCACCTTGCCGAGCTTGGTCCCCGTCTCCTCCGCGTATCCGCGCACAAGTGCCTCGAGCGCGGATGGGTTCCACTCCTCCGCCGCTGCGAGACGCGGCACGATCGCCGTGAGAATGGCCCGGGCGTCAGCATCCATCAGCTTCGTGGCTTTGTCATCTAGACTTATGGGTCGCCCGGCAACGAGGAACAGCGCCTGGCTTATGAGCTCGGCCAGCGTCTTCGCGCGCTCCTTGAGCGAGGGCAGGGCGGCGCCGAGTGCGTCCCATCCCTTGGCCGCGAAGAGCCGCGCGAGATCCGCACCCGTCGCCGCGCCCGGAACCTGCGATGCGGCCTCGTGCGCGAGCGCCACGTCGGAGCGCGCCGGCGCCTTCGGATCGACGGCGAGCGCCCTGAGCGCTGCGAAGTCGAGGTGCGGCAGCATCGCCTGGATGGCAGCGAGCAGCTCGGCGTCGGGCGTCTGGCGCAGATAGTGGCCGTTGAGATCGTCGAGCTTCTTGAAGTCGAAGCGCGCCGCGCTCTTGTTGATGCCGTCGATGTCGAACCACTGCACGAGCTGCTCGGTCGACATGATTTCGTCATCGCCGTGGCTCCAGCCGAGCCGCACCAGGTAGTTCCGGAGCGCCGCCGGCAGGTAGCCCATGGCGCGGTACTCCTCGACGCCCTGCGCGCCGTGGCGCTTCGAGAGCTTGGCCCCGTCCGCCCCGTGGATCAGGGGCACGTGCGCCCACTCGGGCACGTCCCATCCCATGCCGCGGTAGATCTGCGTCTGCCGTGCGGCGTTGGTCAGGTGGTCCACGCCGCGGATCACGTGTGTGATGCCTATGTCGTGGTCGTCGACCACCACCGCGAGGTTATAGGTCGGGTTGCCGTCGCTGCGCAGGATGATGAGGTCGTCGAGCTCCTTGTTCTGGAACACGACGCGCCCCTGCACGTGATCCTCGACCACGGTCTCGCCCTCGCGCGGCGCCTTGAGGCGGACGGCGAACGGCGCGCCTTGTGGCGCCTCCGCGGGATCGCGCTCGCGCCACGGCGAGCGGATGGTGAGCGGCCGCTTCTCGGCCTCCGCTTGCTTGCGCATGGCATCGATCTCGGTCGGCGTCAGGTAGCAGCGGTAGGCGCCTCCCTGAGCGAGAAGCGCCTCCGCAACCTCCCGGTGGCGCGCCGCGCGCGAGAACTGCGAGACCGGCTCGCCGTCCCACTCGAGCCCGAGCCAGGTAAGTCCGTCGAGGATCGCGGCCACGGCTTCCGGGTTGTTGCGCTCCCGGTCCGTATCCTCGATGCGCAACAGGTACTTGCCCCCGCGGCCGCGCGCATAGAGCCAGTTGAAAAGCGCGGTGCGGGCGCCGCCGATGTGCAGGTATCCCGTGGGCGAAGGGGCGAAGCGCACGACGACGGGTGTGCCGCCCTCGCTCCGTTGCGTGTCCGTCATGGGTGATCAGGCTCATGTTCCGGTGGTTCGGCCCGCCATGTAGCATGGCCCGGCGCCACGAGGCCAGATCTCGGGCGATGCCGCTTTCGGGGGGAAGCCGTGGACGCACTGCGAGGCAGCGGACAGCGAGGCGGGTCGATCCAGGCCGCCCTGCGCGCCGTCGCCGCACGCGTTCTGGGGGGAGGGCTCACCCGGCACCTCGAGTTGGAGCGGTCCCGCTGGTTCCTTTGGCTGCCCGTGGCCTTCGGTGCCGGAATCGCGATCTATTTTTCCCTGCGGGCCGAGCCCGGCGCGTGGACGGCACTTGCCCTGCCTCTTGTCGCGCTCGGTCTCGTGGCCGCGAGCCGCCGGGCCGGGCTCGCCCGCCTCGCAGCCCTCGCACTGCTCGCGATGTGCCTCGGCTTTGCCGTGGCCAAGGCCCGTGCCGAGTGGACGCGGGCCCCTGTCCTCAGCCACGAGTTGCGTCGCGCCGACATCTCCGGCGTCGTGGAGCTGATCGAGCCGCGCCCCACGCGCGGCGAGCGCCTGACGATCCGCGTCACCGACATTGCCGGCCTGTCGCCGGACGCCCGACCGGCCAGGGTCCGGGTGCGCGTGATGACGAAGCGTGAGGGCCTGAAGCCTGGCGACGCGATCAGGATGCGTGCCACGTTGCGACCGCCGGCTATCCCGCCACTCCCCGGGGCCTACGATTTCTCACGCTGGGCCTGGTTCCAGGGCATCGGCGCCACAGGGTTCGCGGTGCAGGCACCCGACATCGTTGCGGTTGCGGACACCGCAAGCCTCTCCCAATCCCTACGCGCCGGCCTCGAACGCTTGCGGCAGGCCGTCGGCGATCGGGTGAGGGCCGCGGTGCCGGGCGAGACGGGCGCCATTGCCACCTCGCTGCTCACCGGCGAGCGCGGCGGCATCACCGACGCCACCAACGACGCATACCGCGACTCCGGCCTGGTGCACATCCTGTCGATCTCCGGCCTGCACATGGTCATCATGGCGGGCTCGGTATTTCTGGCCGTGCGCCTGGTGCTTGCGGCCTTTCCGGCCGTCGCGCTGCGACACGCCACGAAAAAGTGGGCCGCCGCGGCCGCGCTCGCCGGCGGCTTCGGCTACCTTCTGATTTCGGGAGGCTCGATCCCGACCATCCGCGCCTTCATCATGATCGCCATCATGTTCGTCGCGGTCATGCTCGACCGGCAGGCGCTCGCCATGCGCAACGTCGCCATCGCGGCCCTCGTGGTGCTCGTCGCGATGCCGGAAAGCCTGCTCGATGCCGGCTTCCAGATGTCGTTCGCGGCTGTCGTCTGTTTGATCGCGGCCTATGAGGCCATACGCGACGGTGCCGGCGAGCGCGACCGCAGTGGCTGGCTCAGGACAGTGCTCTTCTTCTTCGGCGGCATCCTGGGATCGACCATCATCGCCAGCCTCGCCGTGACGCCGTTCGGCCTCTTTCATTTCCAGCGCAGCCAGCAGTACGCGCTGCTCGCCAACCTGATCGCCATTCCGATCTGCAACCTGGTGGTGATGCCAGGCGCGCTCTTGACGCTCGTGCTCATGCCGCTCGGGCTCGAGGCCTTACCGCTCAAGCTGATGGCCTTCGGCATCGACGCCATGACAGCCACCGCCTATTGGGTCGCGAGCCTGCCCGGTGCCGTCGCCTACATTCCGGAGATTCCCCAGACGAGCTTCGCGCTCATGGTGGCGGGCGGCCTCTGGCTCACGCTGTGGCAGACGCGCTGGCGCGCTCTGGGGCTCGCCGCCATCGGCGGCGGCATCCTGCTCGCGGGTGGGGGCGCGCGCCCCGACATCCTTGCCGGCCGCGGCGGCGAGCTCGTCGCCGTGCGCGGTACCGACGGTCGTCTGGCTGCTCGCGGCACGCGTGGCGGCAGCTTCGAGCTCACCCGCTGGCTCGGCAGCGACGGCGACGGCCGCGCCGCCCGCGACGTCTTGCGCAGCCGCGCCTTCCGTTGCGACGGCACGGGCTGCACGGCCACCGTGAAAGGCTTCCGCGTCGCCATCGCGCGCCATCCGTCGGCCATTGTGGAGGACTGCGTCAAATCCGAGATCGTGATCACCGAGACGCGTCCGCCGCGTGGCTGTATCGCGCCGTTGATCGTCATCGACCGGTGGGCGCTCAGGCGCGAGGGCACGCACACGCTCTATCTCGAAGCGGGCGAAGGCAATAGCCCAGGCCGCATCGCCCGCATCGAGACAGTCGAGAACCGACGCGGGCTGCGCCCCTGGACGCAGCGGCCGGATGCAACGCGCCGCGAACGCCATGCTGAATGAAGGTTGCGGCCGCGCTACCTGCTCGTGAGGGCTTCAGACGGTCTCCGCCCGTGCGCCGGTCAGCAGTCCGAGCACGCGGCCGACCGCGATCAGCACGAGACATAGCACCAGGAACGCGGCCGTCATGCCGCCCGCGTTCACCAGCACCTTGTCCAGCCCGAGTTGGGTAACGTCCACGAACGGGTAAGGATAGAACCCGCTCCACGAGCCGTGCCATAGTGTCCAGCCCATGTAGATCAGAGGGTAGGCGAGTGCCGCGAGCGCGGCCCGCCACGGCACGCTGTGCTTCGGCACGAACAGGAGCCAGTCGACGACGAACAGCACCGGCGTCACGTAGTGCAGGCTCATGTCGGCAATCCATTGCCACCCTTGCGGATCCCAGAGGTCACGCAGAACGAGGTGGTAGATCACGCCGACGACGATGATGTAGGTGGCGATCGCCGTACGCACCGCCGGGCGATCGAAGAAGCCGCCGATGGACGAGCCCGGGGCGAGCAGCGGCGCAGTCATCGCCAGTGCGGCGAGGATGTTGGTCAGGATGGTGAAGTAGCTGAAGAAATTTATGGTCCGGTTGACCGGATCGGGCCCGATGTCGCCGGAGATAACCAGCCAGTATTGCAGTGCAACCGCAAACCAGCCGAGCGCCGCCGCAAACGCGCGCAGAACGGTGACCATGTTTCCCCCTTGGCCGATGCGAGCCCGGCCGTCTTCCACCCAATGTTACGCGAAGGTTAGCAAACGGCGAAGATTTGGTCGATGCATCGGCCGCAGAAGCGTCACGCCAGCGGGTGTGTCTGAAACAGCGTGATGCGCAACCCGCCGTGGGCGACGGGCGCGGACGGCGCCAGGAAGGGCAGCCGCGTGGCGTTGGCGAGCGCGGCGTCGCTCGTCACGAGTCCGACGCGCCAGCCCGCGAATTTGCTCATCAGGGTCTGCCCCAGCGCGCGATAGAGGGCCTGCAGCTTTTTCCTGTCCCCAAGTCGCGCGCCGTAGGGCGGATTGACGATCACGAGCCCGGGAGGGCCGTCGGGTGGTGCGAGCGCGCTCGCCGCGCACTGTTGAACCACCGTGAGGTGGGCGACGCCCGCACGCTCGGCGTTGGCGCGGCTCATGGCAACCGCATTTGGATCGCGGTCGCTGCCGAAGAAGCGTACGGCTGGCGTCCTTATAGTCTGTGCGTCACGGAGCTCCTGCCAGGCCTCGGCGTCGAACGTTGCGAGGCGTTCGAAGGCGAACGACCGGGCACGCCCCGGCGGGAGACCAGCCGCGATCTCGGCCGCCTCGATGACGAACGTGCCCGAGCCGCACATCGGGTCAACGACAGGCTCGGTGCCGTCGTAGCCGCACTGGCGCAGGAAAAGCGCAGCGAGGTTCTCGCGCAGAGGCGCCTTGGCGACGGCGACCTTGAAGCCGCGCTTGTGCAGCAGCGCGCCCGACGTGTCGATGCTGAGCGTGCAGATGTCCTTCTCGAAGCGCGCCGCGACCGAGAGCGCGGCATCGGCGGACACGGGTACGCCCGCGACGTCATGGATCGCCTTGCCGACGCGCTCGGCGACCGCGCCCGTGTGATAGATGCGCGAGCGCGTGCACGCCGCTTCGACGCGCACCGGCTCGTCGCGTCGTAGCATGGCGAGCCAGGGCAGCTGGCGGGCTCGCGCCTCGATCTGCGAGAGGTGCGTCGCACGGAAACTCCCTAGGCGCGCCAGGATGCGGCTTGCTCCCCGGATCACGAGATTGGCGCGCCAGACGTCGTGCCAGCGGCCTTCGATCCTGACGCCGCCGGGGACGGCCCGCGGGGCACGGAACCCATGGGCCTTGACCTCCTCGCAGAGGATGCCCTCGAGACCGGGAGCAGTGGCCAGGAAGATCTCGAAATCGCCGTTCGCTTTCATCGCGCCTCAATACCGGGACGCCCGCCTGTCCGCGATGCCTTTTCGCGCTGCCGCGAGGCTCTGGGCGCACCGATACCGTAGGGGCCCCGAACGGCCTTGACAGAGAGGGCATCAGGACCGACTCTCCTAAACAGATGGCTGTCGCTGCCGACGTCAGTTCAGAGTGGGGTTCCGCAACCCCGTCCGTTTTGGCCCGCAGCACCCCCCGGTTGTGAGGACGGCCGTCTTTCCGTGGTCCGGGCGCAGGCGTCTGATCAGCGCGATGCGTCACGGCCACGGGTTTTGGATCAACAGCGAATGGAGGAAGGATGACGCCGCCTGGTCGTGCACTCGGACCCCGCGCTGAAGCGAGGTCCAGGCTTGGATAGCGGATGCTGCTTGAGCTCAAGCGCCGCGTATCCGGGCCCTTCCAGACATAGCACTGTCGACCTTCATGCGAGGGCGGAGAGCCGGTCAAGATCTGGACCGGAAAGCCAGAGCCTCGCCTCATAAGCCCGGCTCAGCTGGGCAGGTTACCGAAGACAAGGAGCCCCGATCGGCCGAGAGCGCGACGGGGCTCGACTTTTTTTGGGCACCGGCGCGAGAAGGGGCCGGGCGCGTGGCGTGCGGCTGCCCGGCCCCGAAGCCGCGTGGGGGGAGGACGCGGCTGTAGGGAATGAACGGCTATTGCGTGGCGGAGCCCTCGACGACAGTGGCGCCGTTCAGCTTCGCGTCCTTGAACGTCAGCTTGTCGCCGGCGTTGGCCATCCACGAGAAGCCCCAGGGACCTGTCAGGCCGCAGCCGTTCTTGCATTTGGCCGAGAAGTCGCCGGACTTGCCGGCCGCAACGGACTCGACGTGCTCGACTTCGCCTTCGTCGATACCGAATTTCAGCTCCGCCGCGTCCTGGTTCTCGATGGTGAGCGCCGCAGCGGGCGTCGCGAGCAGCACGGCGGCCACGGCAAGCTTCGAGGCTTTGATGAAGGTCATGCGTCCTCTCCTACAAGTTTCTTTTGCGATTCCCGCATGCCGCAGGCACGCGATTGCCCCACATCTAGGAGAGGCGACCCAGCCGGGCATTTCGGTCGGTTGCGTAAGGGAGGACCATTACGCAAACGCACTGGTTGAAGATCAAGAAAATCAGCAGATATGAATGAGTTACGCTGACATCCGCCCCTTAAGGTTTTTCTCCGACGGAGCGATGCGTGGAGGATGCCGGTCCGTCACGGTCCCATGCAGTCGTTCTCGTTCTGCGTGGCGGTTTTCGGTTTGTCCTCGTGTGAGGCCGGACGGCCGGAACCCTGGGCGCCGTCGGCACGGGCGCGCAGGTACACGTAGATGTCATCCAGGTAGCACATGACATTTTTGTTATCGCCGAACCCCGGCATGACGAGACTTTGCGCCGTGTTGACGTCCTGCTTGCCGTTGACGACGACCTTCTGGAAGTCGGTGTAGGCAAGCGTCTTCAAGGACTGCGTGAGGTCCGGGGCGAAGCTGGAACCCGAGCCGTCGAAGCCATGGCAGACCTCGCAGGAGCCGTTGAAGCGGCGGTAGCCTGAGAACGTGTACCAGTCGACGCGGTCGTTGGGCGCGATCTTGTAGGTGGGATTGCCGTCTGCGTCGAAATACTTGCCGTTGTCGGAGGAGACGGCTTTCGGGTCGCCAGCCGCTTGCGCGACAGGCCCGGGATCGGGCGCGGCCGACGCTGAGATGCTGGCCACGCCCAGAGCAAGGACGGCGAGCAGGAGCTTGCGCATGGGCGATATCCTTCGCAGGCGACGCACGCGGAAAATCATGTTTCCGCTGAGCGCTTTCCTTGGACATATGTGTCACGCGTCACCCCGCAAGCGGGCTTACGGATAAGTAAACGCCATGGCCAATGGCCGACTGGGGCGCTAACCTCCGTCCGACGTCCCACGGCTTTCTGAACGGCATATGAACCTTCCGCTCAAGGGCGGTTCAGCGAGACTGTGGCACATCCGCGGCGGGAGCCTTCATACCCATGAAGCGAGCCGCGACCAGGATGATGACGTCCGAGGCAATCACATTCGAGGGAACGACAGCGATGACAGACCGAACGTTGGGCGATGATCAGCACACCGGCCCTACGGGCCGCGTCGTTTCGCTTCTCAAGACGGCCGCCCTGGTGGTGACGATCGTGGGCGCCGTTCCGACGGCCATCACCGCCTACCATGCCTGGCAGTACAAGGTTCCGTTCAGCCAGGTGTCGCACCGGCTCGCGCAGTACGAGATCTGGGAGCGCAACATCGACTGCAAGATCGAGTACAAGGCGCTCTCCACCGCCGAGGGCACGAAGATCGACGCGGGAGCCTGCGATGAGACCGGCGACATCTCGCTCAAGGTCTCGACGGACGACGGCAAGGCCACCTACGAGTGGATCGCCTACAACCAGCTTCAGAAGCCCGGCGAGGCTCCGCCGCCGGCCGGCTTGATCGATCTTCTGATCGGCGCTGCGCAGGCTCAGGACGCGCAGCCGGGCAAGGGCAACATCCGCCTTGCCCAGGGCCTGGAGGTCGTGTGCCAGTCGCTCGTCAGCAAGACGCAGCTCGTGCGCGTCGTGCGCGAGGACGGAAAGTGTTTCCGCGAGATCATGTCTCCGGTGCGCGGCACGGTGGACAAGCGCGAGGAAGTGCCGTGCGAGACCAAGTGCACGGCAGCGGGCTAAGGGCCTCTTTGGACGCAGCGCCCTCTCCCCGCGGTAGTCACGCGGCGGCGAGGTCTGGATACCAGAGCGCAAGGCCGCGGTCGCGGTAGGCCGTGAGGTTTGCGTAGCGCTCGGCGGCCGTGCGGATGGGCGTCTCGAAGTGCGGGCAGAGCAGGCCCGTCAACATCGCCCACACCGAGGCGTCCGCGCCGCAGGGCGCGTCCCCCATCAGCCACGGCCTGTCGCCGATCTGCGTCGAGATCGCATCCAGCGCCCGCACTGTCAGGCGCTTGATCTCGTCCTTCGTATGGCGGCCGAAACCCTGTCCGCGCAGGTCACGCGCCACGCTGCGCCTGATGACCGGCACGATGACGGCACGCAGCGGCGCGGGCACCGCCTCGAAAAACGCGCGTGGTCCTTTGTCGAAATTCGCCTTGTCGGTCCAGCGCGCGTCCAGGAGCGCCCAATAGACTTGGTCCTCGGCCATCTTCTCGAAAGCCCAGGCGCCCGCTTTCTCCCTCGCGCCGAGGTTCTTGTCGAAATCAACGCCGTGCTTCTCCTCGAGATGGAAGCGCAGGAACGTCGTGTCGCTGAAGCGGTGGCCGTCATCGTCGAAATAGGGGATCTTGCGCTTTGGTGCCTTGCCGAAGTCTGCTTGCGCGGTCCGGTACGGAACCCCCGACATCTTGAGCAGCACGTCGGCCTTGGTGCAGAACGGGCTCGCGTCCGGCAGACCGAACTTGGGGCCGGCAAGGTAGAGCGTGATCATTGAGTTCTCCCTGGCTCGCTCAAGGCGCTGTAGCTGCCGATTGTGTCGCCGGTGCGTAGCTGCGCACGCTGGCCGTCCTCAATCGGAAAGGCTCTTGGAGCGCCGCGCGCCTGCGTCCTCTGCCTGCGCGCCCATGAGCGCCCGCGCGGCGTCGATGGTGTCGGCTTCCCCGGGCGGCTTGTCCCAGCGGATGCGGTGGATGCGCGGAAACCGCATGGCGAGCCCCGACTTGTGGCGCGAGGAGGGGAAGATGGCGTCGAAGGCCACCTCCAGCACGAGCCGCGGCTCGACTGCGCGCACCGGCCCGAACTGCTCGACCGTGTGCGTGCGCACGAAGCGGTCGATCTCGAGCAACTCGGCGTCGGTCATGCCCGAGTATGCCTTGCCGACCGGCACCAGCTCGTGGCCGGGATAGATGTCGCCGCGAGGCGGCCCCTCGAGCGTCGGCTCGGCGATCTCGCGCCAGACACCGAAGGTGTAGTCCGAGTAGTACGACGACCGCTTGCCGGAGCCGCGCTGTGCGTACATCAGTACGCAATCGAGCGTCAGCGCCGCGCGCTTCCACTTGAACCAGTGTCCGCGCGGGCGACCCGACAGATAAGGGCTGGTCCAGCGCTTGAGCATCAGGCCCTCGATGCCGTCCTGCCGCGCACCCGTCCATAGCGCGTCGAGCTCCTCGCGGGTGGAGAAGGGGACGAGCGGGCTCACGTCGGTGAGCGGCGGCGCATGCGCCGCATGCCAGGTTTCGAGGCGGTCCCGCCGCTCGCGGAACGAAAGCGCGCGCAGGTCGTCTCCGCTGGCGATCAGCAGGTCGTAGAGGCGCACGTGCGCGGGGTGCTCCTTGAGCATGCGGCCGGTGACAACCTTGCGGTTGAGCCGCTGCTGCAGGTCGTTGAACGGCGCCACGAGGCCGCGCCGCGCCACCAGCAGCTCGCCGTCGAGCAGCACGTCGTAGCCCTCAAAGGCCGCGACGATGTCGGGGAACGTGCGCGAGATGTCGTCGCCGGTGCGCGAGAAGATGCGCACGTGCTCGCCGTGGGCCGCGACCTGCACGCGGATGCCGTCCCACTTCCATTCCGCCGCGAACTCCTCCGGCACGAAGCCGGCCCAATCCGGCTCCTCGATGGCATGGGCGAGCATCAGGGGCCGGAACACCGGCTTGCCGCCGGCGTCGGGACGCGGCCCTTCGCCTTCGAGCCATTGGAACAGGTCAGTGTAGGGCGGCGTCAGCGCGTGCCAGATCTCCTCGATGTCGGCCACGTCGTTGCCGCTCATCTCTGCGAGCGCCGTCTTTGCGAGGCGCGCCGAGACGCCGACGCGCGGCGCACCGCCGACGAGCTTCAACAGCGCCCAGCGCCCGCGCACGTCGAGGCGGTCGAGCAGATGGCCGAGGATCGCCGCGACCTCCGAGGGCTCGGCGGTGGCGAGCGCCGCGACGGTCTCCGCAAGACGCGGCGCGGGCTCGCGCAGCTCCGGCTCCGGCCACATGAGCGCCACCGTCTCGGCCGTGTCGCCCACGTAGTCGCGCGATAGGGCATAGAGCACGGGATCGACGCGCGTCTCGAGCAACGTCGCGAGGCTGCGCCGCAGTGGCAGGCGCGGGAACAGCCCGTCGGTGAGGGCCGCCAGCGCGAAGCCGCGGTCGGGGTCCGGCGCCGACCGGAAATAGTCGGTGAGCAGCGAGAGCTTGCCCTTCCGCGACGGCGTCGTGGTCAGCGTATCGAGCAGGAGGGCGAACGGCTCCATTACGCGCCTCCCCCCGCGTGCAGTCTTGGTGCATGTCGCGCATGCGCCAGGGTGCATGCCTCCGACGTCGAGCAAGTGGAACCTTGCGTGGATCCCGGCCTTCGCCGGGATGACGTCTGTCGTGTGTCCGCCGCCTGCCTCCTCTCGATGTCATCCCGACGCAGGTCGGGACCCACGTCAGCTTTCACCGATCCAACGCTGGCAGGATCCAGGCATGACAGCGCAGCCCCGCATCGGCGAACCGCGGACCGGAATATGCCACGGTGGCCCATCACTCTCCCTCGTCCTCAAAGCCGACAAGCGCCAGAGCGCGCGCCTTGAGGCCGCGCCGCGACAGCTCGTAGACGAGGGCGTCGTCGCGGCCGTGCGTGACCCACACGTCCTCGGCGCCGGTCTCGAGTACGGTGGCGATCAGCTCCGGCCAGTCGGCGTGATCGGAGATGACCAGCGGCAGCTCAACGCCGCTCTGGCGGACGCGGCCCTTGATGCGCATCCATCCCGATGCGAACGCCGTCACCGGATCGGGAAAGCGGCGCGACCAGCGGTCGTCGACGGCCGCGGGAGGGCAGAGGACGAGCGCGCCCGCCAGCTCCGCGGGCTTCACGTCCGGCACCGGGCGGATGTCGCCGAGATCGACGCCGAGACGCTGGTAGAGCTCGCTCATGGCGAGATGCGCGCCGTGCAGGTAGATCGGCGCGTCGTAGCCGGCATCGCGCGCCAGCCGGATCACGCGCTGGCACTTGCCGAGGCCATAGGCGCCGACGAGATGCGCGCGCTCCGGATTGCGCCGCAGCGAAGCGAGCAGACGGCCGACCTCGCGCACGGCGAGCTCGTGGCGGAAGACCGGAAGCGCGAACGTCGCCTCGGTCACGAACACGTCGCAGGCGATGGGCTCGAACGCATCGCAGGTCGGATCGGCGCTGCGCTTGTAGTCGCCCGAGACGACGGCGCGCTGCCCGTTCCAGTCGAGCACCACCTGCGCCGAGCCCAGGATGTGGCCCGCCGGAACGAGCCGCACCGACACGCCATTGATCGAGAGCGCGTGTCTGCCCGCAGTGGATTCGTAGCGACCCGCGCCATCCTCGCCCAGGCGCAGCTTCATTACTTCGATCGTCTCGGGCGTCGCCAGCACGGCGCCGTGCCCCGGGCGCGCATGATCGCTGTGCCCATGCGTGATGATGGCCCGATCGACCGCACGCGCGGGATCGATGTAGACGCCGGCGGGCTCGCAGTAGAGGCCGCGCTCGGTGGGGTAGAGCCACTGGTCCAGTCCGGCTGCAGTCATCGTGTTCTTGATCGTTGAGAAGTTCACGTCTCGTCGCAGCGCCTGCTTGGCGCGCAATCAGGCATCGTCGACGCATATATGGGGTGCGCTCGCGTGCATGGGAACGCGGATATCCCGCGCCGGTTCGAGGTCCGGCGTCACAGGTGGAGCGGGTCGTCTCGTGGGCCTCGGGCCCCCGCCGCGATCAGGCGATGATGTCGGGCAGAAGCTGGTCCTCGATCTTCGTGATCTGGTCCTTGAGGGCGAGCTTCTTCTTCTTCAATCGGCGGATCAGGAGCTGATCGGCGGCCCCGGCCGTTTCGAGCGCCAGGATCTCGTCGTCCAGCAGGCGGTGCTCGGAGCGCAGCTTAACCAATGCCTCCCGAAGCTCCCTGTCGTTCTGCCGCTGCATGTCGCTCTCTTCGAAAGCCGGCCGGCCGCCGTGTTTACGTAAATGCAGGCGGGCCTGAGCCGGCGGGACTATCGTCTCATTTTCTGCGGCGTGCAAGCAAGTCGCCGCGCGGCCGCGATAAAGTTCTTGAGTAAACTGATGCTTAGCTGGCCGTTAAGGCTGCGCGGCGGCTTAAACTCTTGTTTGTCACGCCGCCGGCCACGATGGACAGTTCGTGGCAAATCTGTAACAATGCTCCTGTCTTCAACTCTGAAAAGGAGGTCAGGATGGCGCTATCGGCTCATCTTCAGGAACTCTCAGAGAAGCACCGGCAACTCGAGCGTCGGATTGAAGAGGAGACGGCAAGACCCGGTTCGGACGATCTAGCGATCCGCCGGCTCAAACAAGAAAAACTGAAGCTCAAGGACGAAATCTTCAAGCTGGAAACCGCCACACGGCACTGACGCCCACCGCGGAGCTGCGAGCGCAGTTGCCCCGGGCACCTGCCATCGCAGCGCTGATGGGCGTCGCCGGCGACCAATCCCCCAACATCACACATCCAAAAGGCGCGAGGCTGCCAGGGCGGTCTCGCGTTCGTGTTCTTGATCCCGCAGCGCAGCGCGGCGAAGCCGCCTTTCGCAGCTCTACGCGTCCTTGGCCATCTCGCGCAGCTTGAATTTCTGGATCTTGCCGGTCGAGGTCTTCGGCACCTCGACGAACACTACGCGCCGCGGCGCCTTGAAGTGGGCGAGCCGCTCGCGGCACCAGGCGATGATCTCCTCCTCGGTCGCCGTCGCACCGGGCTTGAGTTCCACGAAGGCGCAGGGGGTCTCGCCCCATTTCTCGTCGGGCTTGGCAACCACGGCGCAGACGACGACGGCCGGGTGCTTGTAGAGCACGTCCTCGACCTCGATCGATGAGATGTTCTCGCCGCCGGAGATGATGACGTCCTTGGAGCGGTCCTTGAGCTGGATGTAGCCGTCCGGGTGCAGCACGCCAAGATCGCCCGAGTGGAACCAGCCGCCGGAGAACGCCTCGGCCGTCGCCTCGGGGTTCTTGAGATAGCCCTTCATGACGATGTTGCCGCGGAACATGACCTCGCCGAGCGTCTCGCCGTCGGCCGGAACCTCGGTCATCGTGACCGGATCCATCACCGTTAGCCCCTCGAGCGCCGGATAGCGCACGCCCTGGCGCGCCCGCTTGGCATCCTTCTCGGGCTTGGGCAGCGCATCCCAGGAGCTGTGCCATTCGTTGAGCGTGGCAGGCCCGTAGGTTTCGGTGAGGCCGTAGAGATGCGTCAACGCGAAGCCTGCCTCATTCATGCGCGCCATCACCTCCTCGGGCGGCGGCGCGGCGGCGTGGTTGAACGCCACGCGGTGCGTGATCTCGCGGCGTTCCTCGGGCTTGGCGTTGAGCAGCGTCGCCATCACGATCGGTGCGCCGGAGAGGTGCGTGACCTTGTGGTCGACGATGGCGTCGTACATGGCCTTGGCGCGCACCCAGCGCAGGCAGACGTGCGTGCCGGCGACCACCGACAGCGACCAAGGGAAGCACCAGCCGTTGCAGTGGAACATCGGCAGCGTCCACAGGTAGACGGGGTGGCGCGCCATGCCCGTGGCAATGGTGTTCGCGTAGCACATGAGGCCGGCGCCGCGGTGGTGGTAGACCACGCCCTTGGGATTGCCGGTCGTGCCGGACGTGTAGTTGAGGCTGATGGCCTCCCATTCGTCCTCGGGCATGCGCCAGGCGAAGTCGGGATCGCCCGCAGGCAGGAACGCCTCGTAGTCGAGATCCGACAGTGGCGGCCCGAGGTCCGGGAACTCCTTATCGTGATAGTCGATGATCAGCGGGGCCGCTTTGGCGAGCTTGAGCGCCTCTCCCATTAGCCCCGAGAACTCGCGGTCGCTGATCAGCACCTTCGATCCCGCATGGTCGAGCTGAAAGGCGAGGATCGGCGCGTCGAGGCGCGTGTTCAGGCAATGCAGCACGGCGCCGGTCATCGGCACGGCGAAGTGCGCTTCGAGCATGGCAGGCGTGTTGGAGAGCATGACCGAGACCGTGTCGCCGGGCCCGATGCCCCGCGCCGCGAGCGCCGAGGCGAGCTGGCGCGCGCGGGCATAGAACTGCCCGTAGGACGTGCGCTGCGCGCCGTGGATGATGGCCGTGTGCTCCGGGTAGACCTTCGCCGCTCGCTCGAGCAGGCCGATGGGCGTCAGCGGCTGGTAGTTCGCCGGGTTCTTGTCGAGGCCGACGGAATAGGGGTTCTGGCTCATACGAGGGCTGTTCTGCTCTTGCTTGGTCGCGTGTCGGACGTTCCCCGCCCAACGCTAGCGAAGGTGACACCTGGCGGCAATGTCTTATCCGCTGGCCCGCGGCGGGCTGCCTCGAACAGGACCGCCTTGCCAACACTTTGGGCAAAAATAGCGGGGTAAATATCGAGGGCAGCCGCGCGTTCAGGCTTTGAAATGCCTGCGGCGCTCTGTACCATGAGCGCGTGTCGTCAGGTCCTCTTTGCAAGGGAGACGGAAATGACGGAACCCAAATTCGAGACCATCGCCTTGTGGATCGTGGCGGTGCTGGTGCTGATGGCGCCCTGGGCGCTGCTCTGAGCAGCCCCTCTTTGGCGACCGCCTGAGAACCGGCCGGAAAATGGGCGTCGGCGCGGAAGGCTGTCCTCGCCCGCGCCGATCCCTTTTTCAATCCCTGCCAACTTCTGAGCTGCCGTCTTGCGCGGCCATGTCCCGACAGTGCCACAGCAAGTTGGAGATCCTCTTAAGAAGACTGCTTAATAACTGGTGAGCGCGGCTGAAAGGCAATCCGTGCGCGAATCCCGACGGATTTCCGGGATCGGCGCAAGAAAAGCGGTGGGACCGCAGCAGAGCGTCGCCTTGAACCCGAGCCGGGGATAGGGCAGGAAATAGCTTGATGAGGCGCCGCCGTCGGGAGCGCGGCGATGAGAGGATCCCAGGCATGAGCGAGCACGAGACGTCCCCCGGGCAGCTTCTTCACCTTGTGTTTGGCGGCGAGCTTCGCGATCTGGACGGCATCGAGTTCCGGGACCTCGGCAACCTCGACATCGTCGGGATCTATCCCAACTATGCCGAGGCCCTGGTGGCCTGGAAGGCGGCCGCGCAGAAGAGCGTCGACAACGCGGCGGTGCGCTACTTCATCGTCCATATGCACCGCTTGCTGGAGCCGGAAGGCTCGGGCACCAAGGTGCGCGCGTAGGACCGCACGAGACGATGACGACCGCGAGCAAGAACGACGAAAGCCCGGAAGCGAGTCGCCGCCCGGCGAAGTCGCGGACGCTCGCCCTCGACGCGCACTCCCGCAAGCTGCTGTCGCGCTTTATCGCCGACTGGATCCGCCCGCGCTGGCGTGAGCTCCTGATCGCCCTCGCGCTGACCGGCGGGCTGGCATTGGCCACCGGCGCCTATCCGATGGTGATCAAGTTCTCCTTCGACAACCTGCTCGAAGGAGATGTCTCGTGGCTCCCCTGGGTGCTGGCGGCCATCGTCTCCATCACGCTCGCGCGCAGCGCGCTGCTCTACCTGCAGACGGTCGCCACCCAGCGCATCGGGCTCAGGCTCGCGACCGACATGCAGAGCGTCACCTTCCGCCACCTGATGAACGCCGACTACGCGCGCCTCACGCGCGATACGCCCGGCCGCATGATGTCGAAGCTCACCAACGACATCCAGTTCATTCAGCAGGCGACGCTCGCCTCCATGAACTCCATCATGCGCGACTCCCTCTCGGTCATCGCGCTCGTCGGCTCGATGTTCTATCTCGACTGGATGATCTCGCTCGTGGTGCTCGTGGTCTACCCGTTCGCCGTGGTGCCGATCGCCACCATCGCCCGCCGCGTCCGGCGCAACTCGACGCGCACGCAGGCCGAGCTCGGCGGCATGACCTCGCTGCTCGCCGAAAAGCTCGGCGCCACACGCCTGATCAAGACCTTCCGCCTCGAGGAGTATGCCGCGGGGCGCATGAACCGCAGCTTCGAGGAGGTCTACCGCCTGAAGCTCAAGGGCGTCTCCGTCAAGGCGCGGCTGGAATCGCTGCTTGAGGCGCTGGGCGGCGCGGCCGTCGCCGGCGTCATCTGGGTCGCCTACTGGCGCATCTCCAGCGGCGCCTCGACCGTCGGCGACTTCATGGGCCTTACCGCGGCACTGCTGATGGCCGCGCAGCCGCTGAAGGCGGTCGGCGGCCTGATGGCGCGTATCCAGGAGGGACTGGCTGCGATCGAGAGCATCTACGGCGTCCTCGACGAGAAGCCGACCAACAAGGACCTGCCCGGAGCCAAGCCGCTCGTAATCGGAAAAGGGGCCGTGAGCTTCGACCACGTCGATTTCCACTACGGCGACGAGTCCATACCGGCCATCACGAATTTCACTCTCGAGGTCCAAGGAGGGCACACGGTGGCGCTGGTCGGGCGGTCCGGCGCCGGCAAGTCGACCATCGTCAACCTCGTGCCGCGGCTGTTCGACGTCACGGGCGGCGCCATCCGCATTGACGGCCAGGATATCCGCGAGGTCACGCTGGCGTCGCTGCGTTCCTCGATCGCCCTTGTCAGCCAGGACGTGACGCTATTCGACGACACCATTCGCACCAACATCGCCTTGGGCAAGCTCGACGCCACCGACGACGAGATCGTCGCGGCGGCCAAGGCGGCGGCCGCCCATGAGTTTATCCTCGGCCAGCCGCAAGGCTATGCAACCGTCATCGGCGACCGCGGTGTACGCCTCTCCGGCGGCCAGCGCCAGCGCCTCGCGCTCGCGGCCGCGATCCTGAAGAATGCGCCGATCCTGCTTCTCGACGAGGCCACGAGCGCCCTCGACACGCAGTCGGAGCGGCTGGTGCAGGAGGCGCTGGCGACATTCACACAGGGGCGCACGACCATCGTCATCGCACACCGCCTCTCGACCGTGCAGAACGCGGACCTGATCTGCGTCATGGAGGCCGGCACGCTGGTGGAAGCCGGCACGCACGCCGAGCTCATCGCGCGCGGCGGAGCCTACACGCGCCTCGTGCGCGCCCAGCTCCTGTCCGACGCCGATGCTGACGCCCCGCCCGCCGGCGTGCCCCTTAACTGAGCGCGGCGCCTGCCGGCAACGTGTCCAGACACGTCTGAAGGAAAACCGGCGGCTGTCCTCCGCTCACTCGCGATGAAAGATCTTGTCGACGACGCGGTTGGCCCAGCGGCTGGAGTGGAGCCGCGCCTTGACCTCCTCGGGATCGTAGACCGTCTCCACCCAGTCGTAGAACGCGATCGGCGTCTCGGCCGCATACGCGAGGTAGGAGTCGAAGAAGTGGTCGAGCACCCCCGTATCGGCCTGGCGGATGTGTCCATAGCGCAGCGAGAGTTGCCGGCGCGCCTCGGCGATGGGAACGCCGTGGCGGGTATGCAGGTAGAGCGCGCTCATGAGGCCCACGCGGTCGGCGCCCGACTTGCAGTGCATGAGCATGGGATATTCGACGGTCGCGAACAGATCTCGCGCGGCCAGAACCTCGGCCCGCGTCGGCGCCGCGCGCGAGCGGATGCGGAAGTCGACGAGCTTGAGCCCCGCCGCCTCGCACGCCGCGACCTCGTAGCGATAGGTGGATGAGGCGGTCGGGCCTCTGAGGTTGACGACCGTCTTGATGCCGCGCCGCACGAGGTCGCGGATCTGGTGCGGCAGCGGCTGCGCCGCGCGCCATGCTTCGTCCGAGAGCCGGTGGCGGTTGGGAAAGAAGAGCCGCACCGCGAGGTGGTCCAGGAGCAGCATGTCGAGATAGCGGGCAACGGGCTCGCCGGCCCGGCGCAGGGGGGCAGGCACCGCCGCGCTGACGGCTTTCACACCGGCCCATGCCCGCCGTCGAAGCGCGCGCTTTGCCCGTTTCGTGAGCGATGCCATTGTTCTGGGAGTACCCCGTGCGACATGTGCGCATCCGGTGGCCGCAGCCGCCGCTCGGCCCCGTGAAGCCCGTGATTCTCACGGGCTGCGTAGCACTATCCGCTGCGATCTGTCGAACCTGATCTTGGGACGCCGCGCAAGCGGTTGCGTTGCATGCGTATTCCCTATAGGAAAATTGCCGTCGACCGGGCGTCGGAGACGCTTGCGGCTCAAGCAAAGAGAGGCGAGAGAGGCCGATCGATGGCGCAATCGCCACAGCGGGAGTCGAGGCTGCGCCGCATCGCCGGTCTGCTGGGCGAGCGCTACACGCGGTTCGTGTATACCACCTCGACGATTGCGCTGGATCCGCCGGACGCCCGCGAGCGCGTTGCCGCCCTGCATCCCTTCATCCTCTCCATGTGGCATGGCCAGTTCGTGCTGATGCCGACGCTGCACGAGTTCAACGAAAAGACCTTTCCGGTTTCCGCCATCGTGGCCCGTCACAAGGACGCGGTAGCGATCAAGACCCTGCTTGAAAAGTTCGACATCACGGTCGTAGAGGGGGCAGGTGCCGCCCACCGCAAAAAGGATCGCGGCGGAGCGGCCGCCTTGCGCGGCGCCATGCGCCTTCTGAAGGATGGGCGCACGTTCTCCATGACCGCCGACATTCCGCCAGGCCCTGCGCGCCAGGCGGGGTTGGGCATCGTGACTCTCGCCAGATTCTCCGGCCGCCCCATCGTGCCCTTTGCCGTCGCCACGTCGCGCTTCCTCGTGTTTCCCACGTGGAGCCGCCTGACGATCAACCTGCCGTTCTCGAAGCTCGTCTATGTCATCGGCGATCCGATCTGGGTCCCGGCCGAGGCCGACGCCGCCGCGCTTGAGGACTACCGCCGCGCCGTCGAAGCGGGCCTCAACAAGGCGACCGAGCGGGCCTATGCGATGGTCGGAGGCAACATTGCGCGCATTGCCCTTCCGCCGCCTCCCGCGCCGCTGACGGAGCCCGCGCCCGAAGGCCTCGCGCTCAAGGCCTACCGGCTGGCGACGCGCGCCTTCGGCCTCGCCGCGCCGATGCTGCTCTGGCTGCGCGGCCGCCAAGGCAAGGAGGATCCCGCCCGCCGCGGCGAGCGCTACGGAAAGGCGAGCGCGCCGCGCCCCGAGGGTCCGCTGCTCTGGATGCACGCCGCGAGCGTGGGCGAGGCCAATGCGGTGCTGCCCGTCATCGCGCAGCTTCTCGAGGAGCGCGACGACCTCTCCGTCCTGCTTACGACCGGCACCCTGACGTCCGCCGCGATGGCCCGAAGCCGGCTTCCGCCGCGCGCGCTGCACCAGTTCATCGTGCTCGACGTACCGGAGTACGTGAGCGCGTTTCTCGACCACTGGAAGCCCGATCTCGCCGTCTTCGTGGAAAGCGAGGTCTGGCCCAATCTGATCGTCGATGTCTCGCGCCGGCAGATCCCGCTGGCGCTCGTCAACGCGCGCATGTCGCGGCGCAGCGCACGGCGCTGGAAATGGTTCAGCGGCCTCTCGCTGCCGCTGTTCTCGCGTTTCGATCTGGCGCTGGCGCAGAACGAGACCTTCGCGCGCACGCTGCAGCGCCTCGGTGCGCGCAAAGTGCGTGCCATCGGCAACCTCAAGATCGACGCGCCGCCGCCGCTGGTCGATGCGGCCGAGCTCGATCGGCTGCGCCGGGCGCTCGACGGCCGGCCGCTGCTGGTCGCGGCCAGCACGCACAATCCGGAGGAGGAGGTCGTGGCGGAGGCGCATCGCCTCGTCGCGGCCCGGCTTCCCCGTTTCTGCACCATCATCGCCCCGCGCCATCCCGGACGCGGCAAAGCCATCGCAAGCCGGTTGCGCTCGCGCGGTTTCACGGTCGCCCTGCGCTCGGCCGACGAGCGGCCCGATGCGGCGACGGACATCTACGTCGTCGATACCATCGGCGAGTTGGGCACGCTCTATGCGCTCGCCGACGTGGCGTTCATCGGCGGCTCGCTCATCCCGCACGGCGGCCAGAACCCAATCGAGGCCATCCGCCACGGCGCCGTGCCGCTGACTGGCCCGCACTGGACCAACTTCCGCGATGTCTATCGCGCGCTTCTCCGTCACAAGGGCACGCGCGAGGTCGCCTCCGCCGAGGCGCTTGCCGTCGCCGTCGAGGAGGCGCTCACGCAGGAGGGCGAGCTTGCCCGCATGCGCGACGGCGCTAAGGCAGCACTCGCGTCTCTGTCCGGCGCGCTCGACCGCACGGTCGCGGCCCTTGTCGAGATGCTGCCTGAAAGCTCGCGTGTACGCCGTGCGTCCTGACGAGCCTGGCTGGTGGTACGGCGACGGCCGCACCGTGACGCTTGCGGAGCGGCTGTTGGCGCCCGTCGGCGACGTCTACGCCGCCGCGGTCGAGCGCCGATTCCGGACGGCGGTTCCCTATCGCGCGCCGCTGCCCGTCATCTGTGTCGGCAATTTCACGGCCGGCGGCACGGGCAAGACCCCTCTCACCCGCTTCCTGATCGCGAGGCTCGCCGAGAAGGAGAAGGCGGCCGTCTGCCTCTCGCGCGGCTACGGCGGATCGCTGGCCGGCCCGGCGTGGGTGGACCCCGAGCACCACACGGCGCGCGAGGTGGGCGACGAGCCGCTGCTCATCGCGCAGGGCGTACGCGTCATGGTGGCCCGCGACCGCAAGGCGGGCCTTGTCGCCATCGAGCGGGCAGGGGACGTCGCGGCCGTTGTCATGGATGACGGGCTGCAGAACCCGAGCCTCGCCAAGGATCTTTCCATCGCGGTGGTGGACGCGCGGCGCGGCTTCGGCAATGGGCGCGTGATCCCCGCAGGGCCGCTCCGCGCGCGTCTCGCCTTCCAGCTCGGGCTCGTCGACTGCATCGCCGTCATGGGCGCCGATGCGCCGGATGCGGAGCCGCCCGTCTTCGAGGACTTGAAGAAGCGCTTTCACGGCCCCGTGCTGCGCGGCGCCGTGGCGCCCACGGGCGACGTGTCGTGGATCACGGACGGCAATCTGCTCGCCTATGCCGGCATTGCCGATCCGGAGCGCTTTTTCCGCATGCTCGCAGGCTACGCGCCCGCCACGCTGACCCGCCGCACGTTTCCGGACCATCACGCCTTCACGGAAGCCGAGGCGGTGCACCTGCTGGCGGAGGCCGACGCGACCGGCGCCGAGCTCGTCACGACGGAGAAGGATCTGGCGCGGCTCGCCGGTGCCGCGGGCGCCCTGGCGGACCTCGCGGCGCGCTCGCGCACGCTGCCCATCGCCGTCACGTTCGAGGAGCGCGATCTCCTGCGCCTTACCGCCCTCATCGACGGCGCCCTGAAGAACGGATACCTACGCGGGTAAGCAACACCATTCATTCGCCCTGGAGAGTCCATTGCGCTGTTGCACGAGGATCCTGCCGATGCCGCGTTTGTGGAGGCTTGTGTGGGTCCCGACCTGCGTCGGGATGACGTCAGAAGGAGGCTGGCGACATCCACATAGCAAACGTCATCCCGGCGTCATGGCGGAGCCATGCTTCGCATGGACGGCCGGGACCCACGCAAGTTTCTGCTTGCTCGACGTCAAACGCTTGGGCCGAGAGATCCAAGGAAGCGAATGCTGGGGGGCTGGAGAGCGTCAGCCCTGCCCGCGGCCGCGCACGGCCTCGAGGTAGCGGTTGAGCGAGATGTCGGCTGACGCATAGGCTTCCTGCAGCTCGACGCTCCAGTAGCGCAGGTCCGCGAGGTCGATCTTCTGGCCGGTCACCGCGCAACGCACGAACTCGCCCGGCGCCACGACCTGGAACTCGCCGTCGAGATAGCGCACCTGGGCTTCGCCCCGAATGCCGAAGAGCTTGTCGAAGCGGTTCATGAAACCTCAGCCTCGGAAAACACGCCGCGGGAAGGCGGCCGCATTCACATCGCCAATCGGCAAGGCGGCGTCAAGGCGCTACGGGATGAATTCCTTATCAGAATAGCGAGCCCTGGTCCTTTTCGGGGCGTTTCGGGGGAACGTCTGCATCCCTTTCGGGCAACGGTCTGACCGGGCGTGCAGACGGGTCCCGGCCTGCCCTTGCGATGCTCTTGGCCTCGGCGCGCACGCGCCCGTCGGCGAACTCGATCTCGAGCGCCTGGCCCTGGCTCACGGCAGACGCAGCGCGTACCGTGGCACCGTCGGCGTCGCGGACGAGTGCGAAACCGCGTGCAAGCACGCTGTGATAGCCGAGCGAGCCGAGCAGCTTGGCCTGCCCGTCGAGCGCATGACGGCGCTGCGCGAGGCCGGCGGCGAGCGCGCGCTGGACGCGCCGAGCCAGCGCCTCGAGGCGCTCCCCGCAGCGCTCGACGCGATGGCGGATCGGCGCCGGCTGCAAGCGCCCCGACGCCCGTTCCAGCCGGGCGCGGCGTACGGACGCGGTCTTGGCCAGGCATTCGCGTGCGCGCTGCGCGAGCCCGTCGAGGCGGTCCGCGGAACGCGCCACGCGCACCGCGAGCAGGCGGTGGTGCAGGCGCGAGGCGATGCGCACGTGGCGCGTATGGTGTGCCTGCGTGTTGGCGGAGAGCGCGCGCCCGAGACGCAGGCCGGTCGCGTCGATGCGCTGGCGCGGGTGGATGACAAGCGACCGCGGGGAGGGCAGCCGCCCGGCGACCTGGAAGAAGCGCGTGTGACAGCGCTGGACGCGCGCCGTCAAGGCGCCGTCGAGACGATGCGCGATATGGTCGAGCCGCTGGCGCGGCAGCGCCGCCAGATCCTCTGCGCGCGGCAGCCCGCGCTCCGCCGACTTGAGGTCGCGCCGCAGGGCTTCGAGCACGCGCCGCACGGCAACCGTGAGCCGGAGACCGAGCTTGCCCGTCTGATCCAGCAGGTCCGAGTGCTTGGGCACCGCCCATTCGGCGGCCTTGGTCGGCGTCGGCGCGCGGGCGTCGGCGACGAGGTCGATCAGCGTCCAGTCGGTCTCGTGCCCCACCGCCGAGATCACGGGGATATCGCTCGCCGCCACGGCGCGCACCACCATCTCGTCGTTGAAGCCCCACAGGTCCTCCAGGCTGCCGCCGCCGCGCGCAACAATCAGCACGTCGGGGCGTGGGATCGCACCGCCGGGCGCTATGGCGTTGAAGCCGCGGATGGCCTGCGCGACCTCGGCCGCGCTGCCGTCGCCCTGCACACGCACGGGCCACACGACGACGCGCGTCGGAAACCGCTCGCGGAAGCCGTGCAGCATGTCGCGGATGACGGCCCCGGTGGGACTCGTCACGATGCCGACCACGCGCGGCAGGAACGGCAGCGGCTGCTTGCGCTCCTCAGCGAACAGACCCTCGGCGGCGAAGCGGCGCTTTCTTTCCTCGAGCTGCGCCATGAGCGCGCCGAGCCCCGCGGGCTCCAGGCTCTCGATGACGATCTGGTACTTCGACGAGCCGGGGAACGAGGACACCTTGCCGGTGGCGATGACCTCCATGCCCTCCTCGGGCTTGATCTTGAGCCGACCCCAGGCGCTGCGCCACACCACGGCGTCGATCTTGGCCTTGTCGTCCTTGAGCGAGAAATAGCAGTGGCCGGACGCGTGCGGGCCGCGGTAGCCCGACACCTCGCCGCGCAGCCGCACATGCCCGAAGCCCTCTTCGAGCGCGCGCTTGACCGCGTTCGAGAGCTCCGAGACGGTGAACTCGACGACGTTGCCGGCGCGGTTCGCCGTGGGAGAGGGAGGGCTGGCCAACGAATCGGTCCTTGCTTGTTTGTCCGCCGATAGATGATACACGGTGGGCGAAAAACAATCCGCTCCCCGCGGCAAACAATCCAAAGCGCTAGGACCTTGACATCAATGAATGTTCTCCTGATCGGCGGCGGCGGACGCGAGCATGCGCTCGCCTGGGCGCTGTCCGCGAGCCCGCTGCTCACGAAGCTCTACGCTGCCCCCGGCAACGCCGGCATCGCAGAGCTGGCGGAATGCATCGCGCTCGATGTGGCCGATCACGCCGCCGTTCTGGCCTTTATCAAGGAGAAGGCGATCGGCTTCGTGGTGATCGGCCCGGAGGCGCCGCTGGTCGGCGGGCTCGGCGACGCGCTCGCCCAGGCGGGCACCAAGCACTTCGGGCCGTCGAAGGCTGCGGCCGAGCTCGAAGGCTCGAAGGGTTTCACCAAGGACCTCTGCCGCGAGGCGGGCATCCCGACCGGCGCCTACGGCCGCTTCAAGGACGCGGCGTCGGCAAAGGCGTACCTAGCGGCTGAGCCGGTGCCGATCGTCGTCAAGGCGAACGGCCTCGCGGCCGGCAAGGGCGTCGTCGTGGCTGCAACGCGGGCCGAGGCCGAGGCGGCGGTCGACGCGTGCTTCGCCGGCGCGTTCGGCGCCGCCGGCGCGGAGGTCGTGATCGAGGAGTTCCTCGACGGCGAGGAGGCGAGCTTCTTCGCGCTCTGCGACGGCAGGACGGCGCTCGCCCTCGCAACCGCGCAGGACCACAAGCGCGTCGGCGACGACGACACCGGGCCGAACACCGGCGGCATGGGCGCCTACTCCCCGGCGCCGGTGATCACGCCTGCCCTCTCCGCGCGCATCATGGACGAGATCATCCGGCCTACGGTGGAGTCCATGGCGGCGCGCGGCACGCCGTTCAAGGGCGTTCTGTTCGCGGGCTTGATGATCACCGCCGACGGACCCAAGCTGATCGAGTACAACGTGCGCTTCGGCGATCCCGAGACGCAGGTGTTGATGATGCGCCTGCAGTCGGACTTGTTGGCGGCGATGATCGCCACCGCCGACGGTGTGCTCGATCATTTCGACCTGCGTTGGCGCGACGACGCGGCGCTGACGGTCGTGCTGGCCGCCAAGGGCTATCCGGGCACGCCCGAGAAGGGCACCGAGATCAAGGGCCTGGAGGGTGCCGGCGACGTGGCCGGCGTGCAGATCTTTCATGCCGGAACGCGGCGGGAGGGCGGACGCCTGCTGGCGGACGGCGGCCGCGTCCTGAACGTCACGGCGCTGGGCGCGACGGTCGCCGAAGCCCAGGCCCGCGCTTACGAGGCGATCGCCAAGATCGATTGGCCCGGCGGCTTCTGGCGCACGGATATCGGCTGGCGTGCGGTGCTGCGCGAGAAGGCGAGGGCATGATGCGCACATTCTGGCTCGCTTTCGCCGTCGCTCTGTTGGTCGTCTCAGCCCACGCGGGAGCGCCGGGGAAGCTGCCGACCGACGAAGCCATACGCACGGAGATGAAGGCGATCCGCGACCTGACGCTCAACGTGCACACGCTGGTCACCCACCGGCGCATGCCGCCGGCCGACGCGCGCACGTTCCACACACGCGTCAAGGCAGCCGTCGAGCGGTTGAAGGCCGGAACGCAGGTGCAGGCCGAGACGCGCGGCGAGATCGAGAAGCTTGCAAGCTACATTGAACGCGGCGCGGCCGCGGTGGCGGGAGCGGACAGCTCGATGTCGCCGATCGACGGCATCCTCATCATCGACGACTCGCTCGCCATCTACGCCCAGCGCTTCGACCACCCCGACTGGCAGCCGCTGCGGTAAATTGACGGTTGCGTCTATTCCTTCGTGAGACCGAACACGACCACGGCGCCGCCTTGTCGGAAGCCCCAGATCTGGCTGCCTCCCGCCGCCACTGCGATGTACTGCTCGCCGTCTAGTTCATAGCTCACGGGCGGCGCATTGACGCCTGCGCCGCAGGAGAAGCTCCAGAGCTTCGCGCCGGTCTTGGCGTCGAACGCCGAGAAATCGCCTCCACCCTCGCCGGTGAAGACCAGTCCGCCCGCTGTTGCCAACACACCGCCGACGAGGGGTTGGTCCGTCTTGGTTTGCCACGCGATCCGGCCTTTCCTGGTGAGGTCGAGGGCCGTCAGCGTTCCCCAGTTTTCTTCGTGGGACGGCTCGATGATGAAATAGGGCACCGCTGGCTTGTCGCCATCCGCGGGCAGCTCGTCCGTGCGATAGATCATCGGGACATGCATTCCGGCCACGTAGACAATCCCACGCGATGCATCGAGCGATGCCGGTGACCAATTGGAGCCGCCGGCGGGCCCCGGCGATACGCGAACGCCTTGAGGTGTCGGCCTCGCGAACAGGTTGTCCTGTGGAACGAACGCGTCGGACTTGAACAACAGCTCGCCGCTGCGGCGGTCGTGGACGTAGTACCAGCCGAGCTTGCTCGCCTCGCCGACGGCAGGCACGGTCTTTCCGTCCACCTCGACATCGAACAGAGTCGGCGGACTGGCAACGTCGTAGCCCCACATGTCGTGCGGCACCTGCTGGTAATGCCAGACAAGCTTGCCGGTCGCCGCCTCGAGCGCGACGAGCGAGACCGTGTAGAGATTGTCGCCCGGCCGCGTGCTGTCGGCGGCCTGGGGCGAAGGGTTCCCGACGCCGAAATAAAGCAGGCCGGTCGCCGTATCGACGGCCGGCGTATGCCAGATCGAGCCGCCGCCATGCTGCCAGGCGTCGGCATGTTGCGCGAGGCTCGCCTTTTCGGCCGCGATATCGCGGTTGAGCGGCACGCCGTCCGGCGTTTCGCTTCGGAAGCTTCCCTCCCAGCCCTCCTGCGTGGTCTCGAATTTCCAGATCTCCTTTCCCGTCTCGGCGTCGTAGGCGGCGAGAAAGCCGGGGCGCCCGTATCGGCCCGCGACGCCCACCACCGCGCCCAGAGGTGCGCCCGGTCGCGGACTGTCGAGATGCAGCCCGTATCCAACGCCGGTGATGCCGACGATGACCTTGCCGTCGTAGACGAGTGGCGCGATGACGGCGCCGGCACCCGTCGACCCTGTGATGTTCCTCCCATGCAGCGGGTCTCCCGCCGCCAGGACGCCCTTGTCTTCCGTCGCGCCCGACCACTGCTCGGCGAGCGCAATGTCCCAAAGCGGCTTACCGGTGGATTGATCGAGCGCGACAAGGCGGGCATCGACAGTTGCGACGTAGACCTTGCCATAGCCGATCGCCGCACCGCGGTTGGCCGGTCCGCAGCAGGTTTTTTCGGACGCACGCTTGTGATCGTAGCGCCATCTTTCGCGCCCGGTTTTCGCATCTACGGCGATGACGTGAGAGTTGGGCGCCGTGAGGTACATGACGCCGTCGGCGATCAGGGGGGATGTCTGGAACGTCGCCGCGCTGCCTGTTTGATAGATCCACTTGGGCACAAGCCGATTGAGAGTCGCGACATTGATCTGATCGAGCGGCGAAAACCGCTGCTGGCCATAGTCACGCCCATACAGGAGCCAGTCGCCGCGATTCTCGCCGGCTGACTTCAAGCGGCCATCGTCAATGTCCCCGGACAGGGCAGCCGAAGATCCGAAGGCGAGTGCAAGCAGCGCCGGCAGGAGGAAGCCGAGTTTCAATGAGCTATGCATGGATAGGCTCCAAGAGTGAGTGCGCCGGACAAGGCAGCGCAGGGCAAACTGGACGTGCTCGGAAGGCCTGCGCATTTACGTCCTCGAAAGGCGCCCTCTGAACGGAAACGATCACCGTGCCGAAATAGCTGTGGTTCAAGCGGGCAACAAGCCCGCTTGAACCAAGGTAGCGTCATCACACCGGGCCATACGCCTAAGACCCGGTGCTCCGACGAACCGGCAGCACGCTATTTCTTTCGCGGGTCCTCTTCCGGATTGACGTAGATGATGTCGAACGGGCCGGTGGCCGCCACCTGGATGATCGTCTCCTCGTCCTCCGTCCACACATAGTGCGGATGGTTCGCCGGCAGCAGGAGCAAGGACCCGGCCTCGAGCATCTTGCCTGTCGACTTCTCGACCGTCTCGCCCATGCCACTGCCCATGGAGCCGGTGAGGACAGTCACGGACTCGAATGCTGGATGCGTGTGCGCGGGTACCACATAGTTGGGAGGGAACTTGAGGCGGATGATGAAGAATTCCGGCTTCGCCGGGTCACCGTGAATAAGCTGGGACTGCGCCCCCTTCGGAAACGCCGGGTTGTCCTCGAACTGGATGTCAGCGGGTTTCAACTCCCTGGCCTCGTGGGCGGCGTCCTTGGCGAACGCGGTGCCTGCCAGCACGACCAATGCGGCAGCGATCAGAGCTTTTCTCATTGCCAGTTCTTTCCTCCTTTGACGTTGAACTTTTTTGAATCCTTAGAACGAGGGAAGCACTCCAGGGCTCTTTGCACTCCGATCCAGGCAACGGGTCCCCATGACCTCGGCTGGACCGTCAAGCCCACTCATAAGGCGTGGCTGCTCGGCTGCCGTCTGGCTCAGCGTCCGCAGGTGAACCCCGGCGAAAGCCACGGAGGTCGCCACCGCGGCAGACACCAGCACAAACAGGAGCGCCTCCCTCCAGCGCAACGGGGCAGTCTCGGAAAGCCATTGCAGCGCCTGTCGAAACGCGTTCGCTCCAAGCTGCTCCATTGCTGCAGGTCTCCAGTACCCACCATCCGAGGGAAGCCTAAGAAGGCTCGAGGTCGGCGAACAGTGCGCTTCGCCCGAGGAAGTATGTGAAAATTTCCCGAGCCGAGGGTACGGGCCTTCACAGCCCAGATTGGGGCCTCTAGCCTGAGGGAAAATGGGACGGGCGAGGCGTCGTCATGGATCTGAAGTGGCTTTTGGTGAGGCGCATCACGTTGGTGGCGCTCACGTGCTTCCTGGCCGGTTCGGGACTTGCACTTTATGCGGCCGCGCGCGAGGCGAAGGGGCGGAACGTGACCCTCGTCGAGCTCGCGGGCCGTCAGCTCGATCTGCAGCTCTCCCGCATCGACAGGTCGACGGACGTACCGAAGCGCTTCCCGGATTGGGACCTTGTTTCAAGCTATGCTTTGCAGCCCGGCCAATGCGTGGAGTTTCATGGGACCGATGCGTCGCGGAACCGCTCGAGCTGCGCCGGCTTCGACGTCGGATCGACCGGCACGCCGCAATGGTTCCTCAAGGTTTATCGTCTGCTCATAAACAACAACCTGACGGCAGCCACGCCCCTCTACTATCGCGGCGTATATCAGGGCACCATCGTGGCCGCGTATGATCCCATAGCCACGGCCGGACAAGCGTGGGCGACGATCTCGCCGCTCCTTGGTCTGTCGGCCGCCCTCGTCGCCACCCTGTGCCTCGTCACCTATCTTGTCGTCGATCGCGCGCTTCTACCGGCAAAGGACATCCTTTCCGGCCTCAACCGCCTGGCGCGAGGCGACCTCGCATGCCGACTTCCGGCCTTCCGCCTAACGGAGCTCAATCGCATCAGCGAGGTCTTCAACGCCGTCTCCGAGGAGCTTGGCAAGGCCACGTCCGAGCGTACCGAGCTGGCGCGTCGCCTTGTCGATATGCAGGAGCAGGAGCGGCGTCGCATCGCACGCGAGCTGCATGACGAGATTGCCCAGAAGCTCGCGGCGCTCAACGCGCTCGCGGCGTGCCTAAGAAGGAGCACCCAAACCGACGCGCCGGAGCTCGTCAACGAGGCACGGGAGCTTGAGAAGATGGCGTCCAGCCTGATGATCTCGTTGCGTCGGACGCTCACCCATCTGCGCCCCCAGGAAATCGACGATCTGGGTTTGGTTCAGAGCCTGAAGGCTCTTGTCGAGCAGCACAACGAGCGCGCGCGGGGACATACAAGCTTCTCGATCGAGATCACGGGAGAGGTGGAGCAGCTCCGGGCCGAGACCAGCGCTCACGTCTACAGGATCGTGCAGGAAGCTCTGACCAATGCTTCCAAGCATGCGAATGCGCGCAACGTGCGGGTGTTGCTGGCCCGGCATGCCGATAGGGGCGAGGAGAGAATCCGCCTCTCGGTCGTCGATGACGGATCGGGGTCGCCAGCCGTCCGCAAGCCTGCGAGCCTCGCAGGGGCGGGTTTGATCGGAATGCGCGAGCGGGTCGCCGCGCTGAGCGGCAAGTTCGCCGCAGGTCCGCTGTCCAGCGGCGGCTTCGGGCTTCAAGTGGAGTTTCCCACATCGCTGCAGGAGGCCTGAGCATCATGGGCATCCGCGTCGTGCTGGTCGATGATCATGCCGTTGTGCGCGAGGGCTATCGCCGGCTGATCGAAAAGCATGCGGGCATCGAGGTCGTCGCTGAGGCGAACGACGCGGCCTCGGGCTACGAAGCATTCAAGAAATTCAATCCTGATGTCCTCGTCGTCGATATCTCGATGCCGGGACGGGGAGGCATCGACCTCATCCGGCAGATACGCCAACTGGATTCCAGCGCCCGCGTCCTCGTTTTCACGATGCACGCGAGCGCGACCTACGCCCAGCAGGCATTTCGTGCCGGTGCGCGGGGCTATGTCACGAAAAGCAGTTCGCCTGAGGTTCTGGTCAGCGCCATCCGCGACGTCTTCATGGGTCGGCCCGCGCTTTGTGCCGAAATCAATCAAGCCTTGGCGGCAAGCAGATTGTACGATGACGTCTCCGCCACGGACCAGCTCTCGCCGCGGGAGTTCGAGGTTCTTCGCATGATCCTGGACGCGAAATCGACGGACGAGATCGCGTCGGCTTTCAACCTCAGCCCGAAGACCGTGGCGAACTACCATAGCGAGATAAAATCCAAGCTCGGCGTACGGTCCGACATCGAACTCGTATATCTCTGCATGCGGCAAGGGCTAGTAGCGGCTCTTCCGGAACCCGGTATTGGCTAGTCGCATTGCACGCCCTCGGTTTCGAACGCGCCGAATATCCCGCGATCACGCGCGGACGGTCGCTGCCCAGTCGAGCCAGAGGCGCACGCGGGCCTCGGGATGCGGCGCAGTCATGAAGTCGGTGATGACGGCGATGCTGTCGGCGCCTGCCGCGACCACGCCGCCCGCGCGCTCGGGCGTGATGCCGCCGATGGCGATCAGCGGCAGCCTGCCGATGCGACGGCGCCAGATGCCGATCTTCTCGAGTCCCTGCGGCGCCCACTTCATGACTTTGAGCTTCGTCTCGTAAATCGGGCCGAGCGCGACGTAGTAGGGATCGGCCGCGAGCGCCGTCTCCAACTCCTCCTCGCTGTGCGTCGAGATGCCGACGGCTATGCCGGCGCGGCGGATCGCGGCGAGATCGGCCTCCGCCAGATCCTCCTGCCCGAGATGCAGCTCCGTCGCGCCGAGATCGATGGCCGCCTGCCAGTAGTCGTTGACGATCAGCCGGCAGCCGGCGGGCTTGCAGATGGAGAGCGCGGCGGCGATCTCCGCGCGCGCGTCCTCGGGCGAACCGTCCTTGAAGCGGAGCTGCAGGGAGCGCACGCCGAGCGGCACGAGACGCGCCACCCAGTCTGCGGAGGGCACGATCGGGTAGAACACATCGGGGGAGCCGGGAAGGGCGCCGGGCGCGGTCATGCGGGTCTCATTGGCGCGAGCCGCCGGGCTTCGGTGTATCGAGGTCGAAGAAGGGCGTGCCGGCAACCGGCGTCGAGGGCCGCGCGCGGTCGCTCGGCTCGATCAGCCCCGCCTCGTAGGCGGCACGGCCCGACTCGATGGCGGAGGCGAACGCCTCCGCCATGCGCACCGGATCTTGCGCCCGGGCCACGGCCGTATTGAGCAACACCGCGTCATAGCCCATCTCCATGGCCGCCGCCGCGTGCGACGGTGCGCCGATGCCGGCGTCGATGACGAGAGGGAGGTCCGGAAAATAGGCGCGTAGCGTCTTCAGCGCATGCGGGTTGGCAAGCCCGCGACCGGTGCCGATCGGCGAGCCCCAGGGCATCAGCACCCGGCAGCCGGCGGCAACCAGGCGTTCGGCGATCGACAGGTCCTCAGGCATGTACGGGAACACCTGGAAGCCGCGCTTGATGAGTTCCTGCGCCGCCTCGACGAGACCGATGAGGTCCGGCTGCAGCGTGTCGTCGTTGGCGATCACCTCGAGCTTGATCCAGTCCGTCTCCAGGAGCTCCCGCGCCATCTCGGCGGTGGTGATGGCCTCCTTGGCCGTGCGGCAGCCGGCCGTGTTCGGCAGCAGGCGCACGGGGAGCGCGCGAACAAGGTCGAGGAAGCGGGCGCCGGTATGCCCGCGCGCCTGCTCGCGCCTGAGCGACACCGTGACGATGCCGGCGCCGGCTGCGCGGATCGCCTCGCTCATGACCTGCGGCGAGGGATAGAGCGCGGTGCCGAGCAGAAGGCGCGACGACACGTGCTCGCCGTAGAAGGAAAGGGGGGAGGCGTGTGCGGAGCGCCCCAGGGGGCGCAGGGGTTCGTTCTGGTTCATGTGGTCTCGGTCACTTGGGTCAGCCGCCCTGGCGGACGGAAAGGATCTCGATGCGGTCGCCCGCGGCAAGCCACGTTTGGTCGCGCTCGGTGACGAATACGCCGTTGACGGCCGTTGCAACCTTGCGGCCTGCGAGGCCCTGCTCGGCGACGAGCGCGGCCAGCGTCTCGGCGCCGGTGGCGACCGGCGCACCGTTG
Source organism: Hyphomicrobium sp. (assembly GCF_020852195.1). Taxonomy (GTDB): domain Bacteria; phylum Pseudomonadota; class Alphaproteobacteria; order Rhizobiales; family Hyphomicrobiaceae; genus Hyphomicrobium_C. The sequence continues at coordinate 33,088 of NZ_JADZBI010000095.1, forward strand.
ACGGTGATCTCCCGCGGACGTGTGAGAACGTTAGTCATATCTCGCCTTCACGTAGGAGCTTCCGCCGACTGCCGCCAGATGGCAGCATGCCGCTCCGCGGACAGCATCCGCCTACGGCCGATCGCTGTCAATTAACGCGCCTTTATGCGGGGTTAGCGACAATGGTCGAAGCGTACCCGGATCGCCGATGCAACCGGGACCGCCCGTCTTTCGCGTCCGTCACCGTTGACTTCGTCACCCGCCGCCATCCTCTTCGCCACAAAGGGCCGTTGTTTGACCATCATCAGGCCCCTAGTGTCCTTGCCATATTGGCGTAAGGTCCCGCGCTCGTTTCACCTCTCCCGTGGGGAGAGGTCGGCGCGAGGGGCCCGGCCCCGAGCGGCGGGTGAGGGGTTACGCGGTAAGAAATTTTCGTCAGGTTTCCCCATGGTCCAAGCGCTGATTACGAGCCGCCGCTTCGCACCGCTGTTCTGGTGCCAGTTCCTTTCCGCCCTCAACGACAACTTCGTCAAGAACGCGCTCGTCATCCTGATCCTGTTCAAGATCGGGTCGGAGCAGGGTGGCGTGCTGGTGGCGCTGGCCGGCGCCGTGCTGGTGGCGCCGTTCTTCATCCTGTCGGGCATCGGCGGCGAGCTGGCGGACCGCCACGACAAGGCGGTGGTGGCGGAGAAGCTTAAGCGCGCGGAGATCCCCGTCGCGATCATCGCCGCCGCGGGCTTCGTGCTGCAGTCGGTGCCGCTCCTGTTCGTCGCGCTCGGCCTCTACGGCGTCATCGCGGCGCTGTTCGGCCCCATCAAGTACGGCATCCTGCCGGCGCTTCTGGCGCCGCGCGAGCTGCCGGCCGGCAACGCCTTCGTCGAAAGCGCGACCTTCGCCGCCATCCTCATCGGCACCATCGGCGGCGGCCTCGCGGCCGGCAACTCCGGCGGCGAATGGATCCTGGCCGCGCTCGTCGTCGGCCTCGCCGTGCTGTGCTGGCTCTCGGCCTCGCTGATCCCCCGGATGGGCGCCGCCGCTCCCGGACTCGCCATCGACTTCAACCCCTGGACCTCGACGATGACGCTGATCCGTCATCTGCGCGGCGACCGCCGGCTCTGGGTCGGCGCGTTGATCACGTCCTGGTTCTGGCTCGTGGGCACGGTCGTGCTGTCGCTGCTGCCCGTTCTCATCAAGGACACACTCGGCGGCGGAGAGAGCGTCGCTATCCTCGCCCTGGTCGTGTTCACCATCGGCATCGCCATCGGCTCGGCGCTCGCCGCGCGGGCCAGCAAGACGCGCCCCAACCTGGCGCTGGTGCCGATCAGTGCGCTGCTCATGGGGCTGTTCGCACTCGATCTCGCATGGGTCGCCTCGTCGCTCGTCAAGCCGTCCGAGGTGATCACGGTCGGCACGCTGCTCTCGAGCGTGACCGGCTGGCACATCCTGGTCGACCTCGCCGGCCTCGCCGTCGCCGGCGGCCTCTTCATCGTGCCGGCGTTCGCCGCCGTCCAGCTCTGGGCACCGGTGACCGAGCGCGCCCGCACCATCGGCGCCTGCAACGTGATCTCGGCGCTGTTCATGACCGCGGCAAGCCTCGGCATCGCGGCCCTGCAGTGGGGTGGCGCCGGGCTTGCCTCTCTGCTCGCTCTCTTGGGGCTCGCCAACCTCGCGGCCATGGTGCTGATCCTGCGTGCCTGGGGCCGCGACGGCATCCGCGACGTCGGCGCCTTCCTGTTCAAGACCTTCATGGGGCTCGAGGTGAAGGGCCTCGAGAACCTGCCGCCGGAGGGCGAGCGCACCATCATCGCGCCGAACCACGTGAGCCTGCTCGACGCGCCGATGATGCATTCGATCCTGCCGTCGCACGCGGCCTTCGCCATCGATACCGGCATGTCGCAGAAGAGCTGGATCAAGCCGTTCCTGAAGGTGGTCAAGGCGCACGCCATCGACCCGACCAAGCCGCTCGGCACGCGCCACCTGATTCAGACGGTCAAGGACGGCGAGACCCTGATCATCTTCCCGGAAGGGCGCCTCACGGTCACCGGCGGCCTGATGAAGGTGTACGACGGCACGGCGATGATCGCCGACAAGGCCGACGCCGTGATCGTCCCCGTGCGCATCGACGGCCCGGAGCGCAGCCCCTTCGGCTACCTCAACCGCTTCCAGTGCAGGAAGACGCTGCTTCCGAAGACCACGGTGACCATCCTGCCGCCGGTCAAGCTGCAGGTGCCCGACGGCCTCAAGGGCAAGGCGCGCCGGCAGGCCGCCGGCATGGCACTGCAGGACCTCATGGTCGAGACGGCAGTCAAGACCGCCAACCTCGACCAGACACTGTTCTCGGCCCTCGTCGAGGCCAGGGCGACACGGGACACGGGCAAGCCCGCCATCGAGGACCCGCTCGGCACGCAGCTTAGCTACGGCAAGCTCATCCTCGGCGCGCAGGTGCTCGGCGCCAAGCTCGCGACCCTCGCGCCGGAGGGTGCGGCGGTCGGCGTCATGCTGCCGAACTCGGCCGGCGTCGCCGTCACCTTCTTCGCGCTGCAGACCATCGGCCGCGTGCCGGCCATGCTGAACTTCACCGCCGGCCCGCAGAACGTCGAGGCGGCCTGCACCGCGGCCAAGGTGGACGTCGTGCTGACGAGCCGCACTTTCGTCGAGAAGGCGCACCTGGAAGCGGTCGTCGCCAGGCTCGCGGAGACGCGCAAGATCGTCTACCTGGAGGATGTCCGCGCCGGCATCACCTTCGCCGACAAGATCCGCGGCCTGCTGTTCGGAAGCCGCGCCCAGGCCGAGCGCGCGCCGAACGATCCGGCCGCGATCCTGTTCACGTCGGGCTCCGAGGGCCTGCCCAAGGGCGTCGTGCTCTCGCACCGGAACATGCTGGCCAACGCCATGCAGAGCCTGACGCGCGTCGCCGTCAACGGGCAGGACAAGGTGTTCAACGTGCTGCCCGTGTTCCACTCGTTCGGTCTCACGGCAGGGCTCGTCATGCCGCTGGTCGGCGGCGTTCCGGTCTACCTCTATCCGACGCCGCTGCACTACCGCATCGTGCCGGAGCTGGTCTACGGCTCGAACGCCACCATCCTGTTCGGCACCGACACCTTCCTCAACGGCTACGCGCGCACGGCGCACCCTTACGATTTCGCGCGCGTGCGCCTGATCCTCGCCGGTGCCGAGGCCGTGAAGGAGCGCACGCGACAGATCTACATGGAGAAGTTCGGCGTACGCATTCTCGAGGGCTACGGCGTCACCGAGACCGCGCCGGTGTTGGCCATCAACACACCGCTCGCCAACAAGTCGGGCACCGTGGGTCGCCTCTCGCCGTTGATGGAGGCGCGCCTCGAGTCGGTTCCGGGCATCGAGGGCGCGGGCCGGCTCTACGTGCGCGGGCCCAACGTCATGCTCGGCTACATGCGCGCCGAGAACCCCGGCGTGCTCGAGCCGCCGCACGAGGGCTGGCACGACACCGGCGACATCGTCGCCATCGACGATCACGGCTTCATCTCGATCAAGGGACGCGCCAAGCGCTTCGCCAAGATCGCGGGCGAGATGGTCTCGCTGTCGGCGGTCGAGGCGTTGGCGACCGAGCTGTGGCCGTCGGTGACGAGCGTCGTTGTCGCGCTCCCCGACGCGCGCAAGGGTGAGCGCCTCGTGCTGATGACGACCGATGCCGCCGCCACGCGCGACGCCTTCGCCCGCTTCGCCCGCCAGAAGGGTGCCAGCGAACTCATGGTGCCAGCGGACATCCTGGTGGTGCCGAGCGTTCCGCTGCTCGGTTCGGGCAAGCCCGACTATGTTGCTGCGCTTGCGCTCGCGAAGGAGAAGATGTCAGGCGCGCCGCGCAAGGCGGAGGCGCTGGTGCCGGAGCCTGCTGTTCCCGGCCCGGCCGGCGCGCCGCCCGTGGTGTAAATTATCTGGCGTGTCTGGATCCCGGCCTGCGCCAGGATAACCCATAACGTTACCTCTTCCCGCTGGGGAGAGGCCGACGGCGAGCGTCAGCCAGTCGGCAGGTGAGGGGACCTACCGCCGTTCCTTGTCGCGCTGCCAATAGAGGAAAGCGGTCGTGACCAGCGCCGTCAGGATGATGGTGCCGATGATGTCGCTGCGCTTGATGAACGCAAGCCAGACGTCGATGCCGCCGAGCGAGCCGCTGCGGCCGACCAGGAAGCCGTTGACCATCATGACGAAGAGCACGACGCCGGCGGTGAGCGCGGCCGCGATGGCCACGTGCAGCGACCGCTTCATGACACGGGGCATCATGGCGACCTTGCGGCTACCGACGGCGAACTGAGTGCGGTCTGACATGGCGGTCTCCCTGCGTTCGAATTGACGGTCATGAAGCGACATGGGCTCAAATCCCGAGACGAATCAATCTGCCCAACAGACTAATGGGCGGCTTCTGGGACGCAACGCTCGCCATGAGCATAAGGCAACCTTACTCCAGGCGCGTGCGCAGCGCCCGGTCATTTGAGTCTATTCTTCCCGCTCAGCATGGCGTGGCCATGACATGCCGGTGAGCACAACGATGCACGCTACCTGCGGACCCGCACGCCGAGACGGACCTCGTCGCTCTCGTAATCACCATCGACATCGTTTGAGGCAAAGTCGAGGTGCTCGTAGCGCGCGAACAGCACGAGTTCCGGGCTCGCATAGTATTCGAGGCCGGCGAACGACAGCCACTGGTCCTCGGTGAACGGCGTCGCATCGTAGTCGTAGTGCGTATAGACCACGCCAGCCGACGCGATCAGGTAGCGGCGGAAGGCGTGGCGCGCCTCGAGGCCGACAGTGTGCGCAACCACGCCGCCGGACAGAAGCGTGGTCGTGTCGTAGATGTCGCTCTGCGCGGTCAGGAGGAACGATGTGACCTCCGACGGCCGCCACGCGAGGTTGGCGTCGAACAGAAAGGCGTCGACCGCGGAGAGGCGGCGGTCGTCGGGCGTCTGCCGCCCGTAGCCGACCCCGATCGTGCCGCGCAGCACCGCGCCGGTGGAGCCGAAGTCGAGCCCGACGCGCGTGCGCGTGCCGTCGGAATCGCGGGCGATGCCGTCGGCCGGCGTGGCGCCTTTGTCGCGCTGGTTCAGCTCCTGCTCGGCGAAAACGGCGAGCGTCGGCTTGAACGCCCAGGCCGCCCGCACGGCCGCCCGCGTCTCGAGCGTATCGCGGTCGGCGTTGCTGACACCGTTCGTATCCGAGTAGGTGGCGTCCGAAACCGCCCCGCGGAGTTGCACCGTGAGCCTGTTGAAGCGGTGGTTGAGCGCCACCTCCGCGCGATCGACCGTCACCTCGGCGCGTTCCCCCACCTGATTGGCGTCGATGGCGGAGCGGTCCTCCCGGCTGACGTCGCGGCCGGCGATGGCCTGCAGGTTCGTGCGCCGCGTGATGTCAAGGCGTCCGCGCGCCTCCACGCCCCACGCGCGGTCGTCCTCGGAGGGAAAGTCGTCGTGAAAGGTGGTGAGGCTCGTGCCCTTGAGCTCGAGCGCGTGCACGGACCAGTTGGAGACGAGACGCGAGACCGAGCGGATCTCGGCGGCGATGTCGGAGTGTGCGTCGGGCGAGGATAGGACGTTGTCGGTCGCGAGCCCGCCGATCTCGATCTCGGGGAAGAACACGAAGCTGCCGATGCGGATGCCGATGGGATCGTAAGGCTCGAAGCGGGCGAGCCGCGCCGGTCGCCGGTCGGTGGCGACGGGGTCGATGTCCTCGACCTGGAACAGCAGCGGATCGTAGCCGGCAGGCGGATTGCGGAACGCGTCAAGGTCCTCCGACGGACGCGTGTCCCGCGTCGGGTCCGCGCCGTCCTCGGGAGGCTCCGGCTCGGCGAGATCGATGACACCGTCGGCCAGCGCGGGACCGTCCGCCGGTGCCGATGCTTCCCCGTCTCCGGGTACGATCTCCTCGGCGTCGGAGAAGGAATTCTCGCCCGGCCCGCCTTCGCCCGCAGGGTCGTCATCCTGATCGTAGAGGGAGTCGCCTGCGGGTCTCCGAAGGCGCTGCGCCGTTTCGTAGGCGGCCGCCACGTCGGCGAGATCACGGGGAGAGGGTGTCCACTCCTGCGCGTTGGCGGAGGGCGCGTGCGAAAGCGCGGCGACCAGCGTTGCCACCGCGAAACCGAACAGGATCAAGCCGAGCCGCCGGACCACCGAGTGGCGCCCTCATGAGGATGAACCGCACGCGACGCACACTGAAAAGCCGGGCCAATGGCCCGGCGCGAACACGTTTCGACACTAGGGAGCGGCGGTTAACGGGCGCTTAAGCATTGCAGCGGGATCTCCCTCTCTCCCTGCTAGCGGGGGAGAGGGATGCAATCTATCACGCCGGCTCGACGGTGAAGACGATGCCGTTGGCGCCGGTGATGCGCACGCGTGAGCCCTTGGGGGCATCGGCGCCCGCGGCGAGCCACAGCGTGTCGTCCACGCGCACCCGCCCGCGGCCGCCCGAGATGGCATCCTCCACCACGACTACGCGCCCGAAATACTGCGCGCCTCTCTGGTTGAGGTCCTTCTCGGCGCTTTCCACGCTCTGCAGGTTGGCGAAACGGCGCACGGCGAACACCGTTGCGACCGAGATGAGCGCGAACAGCACGAGCTGCCAGGGCTGGCTGATGGCGTCACCGGTACCGAACAGCAGCACGCCGACGACGACGGCCGAGATGCCGAACCAGAGGAAGTAGACGCCGGGGATCAGCGTCTCCAGCGCCATGAGCAGCACGCCCGCAATGACCCAGCTCCAAGGGCCGAGGCTGGCGAAGAAATCGATCAGGGCGGACATGGGCGATCCCCGTGGTTGATGAAGCATTCAAATGCCGAGCCGATTATATCGGCTCGGTCGAAACCAAGACAATCAGGCTCTACGGTCGCCTTGGCGACATCCTTCCCCGCAACCTTGACCCTCCCCGCGAAGGGGGAGGGGAAAAGTGGACGGGCTTGCGCCGGTTAGCCTCGGGAGGACGGAACGCTGGTGGAGCGGCCCGGCGGTGTCGTGGGGGCTTGCGGGCCTTTCGGTCCGAACGCCTCGCCGGTGATCTGCGCCAGACCGGCCAGCGAGCCGATCACCGACGAGGCCTCGAGCGGCATCAAGATGACCTTCTGGTTTGGCGCTTTTGCCAGCTCCTCCAGCGCCTTCACGTAGTTGTTGGCGACGAAGTAATTGATGGCCTGCACGTTGCCCTTGGCGATGGCATCGGAGACGAGGGACGTGGCCTTGGCCTCGGCCTCGGCTGCGCGCTCGCGTGCTTCGGCGTCCTTGAAGGCCGCCTCGCGCCGACCCTCGGCCTCGAGCACCACGGCCTGCTTCTCGCCCTCGGCCTTGAGGATGGCGGCGGCGCGCAAGCCTTCGCTTTCGAGGATTTGGGCGCGCTTCTCGCGCTCGGCCTTCATCTGCCGCGCCATGGCGTCGATAAGGTCGCGCGGCGGCGCGATGTCCTTGATCTCGATGCGCGTCACTTTCACGCCCCAGGCTTCCGTCGCATGATCGACGACATCGAGGAGCTGCGCGTTGATCTTGTCGCGGTTGGAGAGCAGGTCGTCGAGGTCCATGGAGCCCATGACGGTTCGGATGTTGGTCATGGTCAGGTTGACGGTGGCGTTCTCCAGGTCGTCGACCTCGTAGGCGGACTTGGCGGCGTTCAGCACTTGGAAGAAGGCGACGCCGTCGACGCGCACCATGGCGTTGTCGCGCGTGATGACATCCTGGCTCGGGATCTCGATCACCTGCTCCTTGACGTTGACGTGATGGCCGACGCGCTCGACGACGGGCACGAGGAAATGCAGCCCCGGGGTCAGCGTGCGTGTGAAGCGGCCGAAGCTCTCGACCGTGTAGTTGTAGCCCTGCGGCACCACCTTGACCGTCGACCACAGCACGGCCGCAGCCAGTACGATCAAAAGCAGGCCGAAGACCTCGAAGCCCAACATGGATGCGTTTCCTTTCGCGACCGGTACGTCTCTGAGCACAGACTATTCTGCCCTCAAACTAGGCGCGTTTGTGGGCAGAGGTCAGCGACGATGTAAATTGATCCTTACTCCCCGCAGCTCCGCAGGGAACTGACGGCTCTCCGGCTCGCCCCATGCGACATACAACAGATGCAGGCTGTCGATTGAGGAAGCAGCAAGTTCTTGAGCGATGCGGCGACATCGCCTAGGCGGCGCCGTCCTAGATCCAGCCCGAGAGCTCGCGGCGCACAATGGCCTCGATGACGTCGACGCCCGCCTCGCTCTCGTTGAGTGCCGGCAGGTAGGCGAACTTCTCCCCGCCACCGGCCTCGAAGATGTGGCGGTTCTCCCCATCGAGCTCCTCGAGCGTTTCCAGGCAGTCAGCCGAGAAGCCCGGCGCGACGAGCGCAAGGCGCTTGATGCCCTCGGCGGCCAGCCGCTCGACGGTCTTGTCCGTGTAGGGCTGCAGCCACGGATCGTTGCCGAAGCGCGACTGGAACGTCGTCAGCCAGCGGTCGGCAGGCCAGGAGAGCGCCGCGCGAACCAGCTCCGATGTCTTGAGGCACTGCGGATAGTAGGGATCGCCCTTCTCGTAGTACTTCTCCGGCATGCCGTGGAACGTGGCGATGATGCGCTCGGGCTCGAAGTCGAGCTTGGCGAGGCTCGCCTCCATCGAGCGGGCGATGCGGTCGATGTAGACCGGGTCGTCGAAGTAGGCCGGCGCCACGCGCACGGCCGGCTGGCGGCGCATCTTCATTAGCGCGCGGAATGCCTGATCGGCGGCCGTGGCGGTCGTCGCGGCGGCGTACTGCGGATAGAGCGGCACCAGCAGAATGCGGTCACAGCCCGCGGCGACCAGCGCCTCGATGCGGCTTGCCGTCGTCGGGTTGGCATACCGCATGGCCCAATCCACGACCACGTTCGGATGCTGGGCGAGACGCTGCGCCAGCGTTTCGGCCTGCGCGCGCGAGATGGTCTTGAGCGGGCCCTCGTCGCGGTCGTTGTTCCAGATGGTCGCGTAGTCGCGACCCTTGCGGCCGGGGCGGACCGTCAGGATGATCAGATTCAGGATCGGCCACCACTTCCACTTCGGCTCCTCGATGACGCGCTCGTCCGAAAGGAACTCCTTGAGGTAGCGGCGCATGGACCAGTAGTCGGTGCCGTCCGGCGTGCCGAGGTTGAGCAGCAGCACGCCGACGCGGTCGTTGCTGGCGGCAACAGGCCCCTCCGGCGTGCGGTAGGTCTCCTGGCCGGTTTCCTCGACTTTCGTCAGCATGGTGTGCTCTCTTGTGGTCTCTGCCGAGCCTTGTAACGCATATCAGGCCGGGACCGGTCCGCTTTTTGTTACGGGCTTGGCGAAGAGCCGCATGGCGGAAAACCCCGTCAGCGTATGCCATGCCGGCGACGCTCGGCCTCCTGAGGGTCGCCAAGATACGTATCGCGGCCCTTTTCGGATCGCGCTTCGCTCGGCTCCGCCTCGACAGGGCCCGGCGCCTTCGCGCGCGCGCCCTTTGCAGGCGCCGCGTCCTTGCCGCTGCGGGCCGCCGAACGGCTCCGCGCCACGGCGGCCGCCCATACGGCAGCGATCCTGCGGCCGTGCGCCTTCGGCCGCTCGGCAAAGATCATGTCCCCCTGCGAGCGCGCCGCGAGCCGCAGCGCCGCCTGGCGAGCGCGGATCAGATCCTCGATCGCCTGCACGTCCTCGATCGAGAGCGAGCCGGGCTGAAGCGCTGCGAGCTTTTCCCGCAAGAGGGCCAGATCGTGGTCGTCGCCAAGCGTTTGCGAGAGGGCGCGGGCGGCCTCGATATGCGCCTCGAACAGCGCCGGCCAGGCCCGCGATAGAAGCGCCATATGCCTCCAGTGCGTTTGCACGCACTTGCGCCAATCGTGATACGCCTCGTCGGTGTTCGACGCGAATGCGGCGTCGCGCGCGGCGAGGCCCTTGCGGTAGTTGCGGACCAGCCCTCGCTCCAGCGTGTCGAAGCTGTCAGGCGCGAGCGACAGGCGGCGGAAACGGCGCAGCGCGCGCTCGAGCGCCGCCACCGCATCGGCGCGTCCGTCCGCCGCGCCGTCGGCAACCGGTGCGCGCTGTGCCAGCACGGCCTCCTTGAGGCGCAGGAGCGCGGGCCCCACGCGGCCGCCGCCCTCGGCCGTGAGCTTCGTGATCGTCTCCAGGAGCACGTGATCGTCGCGCGCGGATGCCAGCGAGGAGGCGATGGATCGGAACTGGGCGTTCTCAGCCCGGAACGCCGCCTCGCCGAGTCCCGCGCGGCCGAGCCGCAACAGGGCCCGAATGCGCTTCAGGCATTTGCGCGCCTCGTGCACCTCGACCGACGGATCGGCGTTGGCCGCGAGCTGGCGGCGCGCGCGCTCGATCTGCTCGGTGCCGACGCGACGAAAACCTTTCGTGATCGGTTCGTCGATCCGGAATCGGAATGCCATGAGGAAGATCCGCTCGCTGCCGGCAAGTCTCGTTGTGCCGGAGTATAGCGGGTCCGGGAGATCGTGCGCCATGGGACGCAGAGGTCCGCCGGCGCCGCGCCGTGCAGCTCTCAGTCCGCGAGGCGCACGATTGAGATGCAACCCTTTCCGATTTCAGCGGAATTTTCATCCGCCGACGGCGCAAGTCGCTGCCACGCGAGATCGGAATCTATAGTATGCGAGCCGCAGGCCCGCCCGGCGTCGCTTCCTTCATCCGTTTCCGCCGGCGCCCCGCCGCCCATGCGGCCTCCGATGACGGTCGGCTCTCCGCTCGCGAGTTTCTCCTGCCGCCAGGCATCGAGCGTCTCGAGCGCCGTGCAGGGCGGATCCTCGGCGCTGCACGCGGGAGGCAGTGCCACCGACGCGAGCCAAAGCGTGCGCCCGCCGCGACCGCGGTCGACGAGGCGGACGGCGGTCGCGGCAGCCTCCGGCCGCTCGGGCGCCGGGCCTGATACGGATACCTCGAGGCGCAGCGCGTAGGTCCGCGCCGTGAGATGCAGGTCCTGACGCGCCTTGATCGCGATGGCCGTCGTCGGCGGAAGATCCGAGCGCACGCTGCGGAACCCGACGGGATCCGTCGCCGAGAGAACCCTGCGCGACACGATGAGGCGCCAGGCGCTGGGCGGAAAGAGGCGGCGCAGCGGGGCCGCCGCGCGCACGCCCTGGATCAGCACGACGTCGCAGCCTGCGAGCGCCTCGAGCGGCCCCTGCACGCCGCCGGCCTTGATCTCCGGCTCGGTCTGCCTCTCGGAGCCGAACGAGGTGCGCCACGCCGGGCGGCGCACCTCGGCCGGCGGCCGCGGCGCAAGCTCTGGAATCTCCGCCAGATCGACGATGCCGATGGTGAGACCGGGCCGGCCGGCCTCCCCGCCGGACGCGGGCGGGACAAAATCCTCAGACGCGAGGACGAGGGCGCCGCAGCCAAAAAGCCCCAATGCCGCGCGCCGGGCGCGCAAGCACGGTTCCGTCAAGCCACGCCGTGTGCGCATCGCGAGCACGCGGGCCTCCCTGTGCCAGCCGCAAGCAACCGGAACGCTACATTTCGTCCGATTCAAAGGCTATCCTTGGACGAGTCCCCGCGACAGGCAAGCCTTTGAGGTCCGGTCCATGCTCGCCATCCCCGAGAGAGAGCCGTCGGCAAGCCGCTGGGCAACCCGCGCCGCGCTGTTTGCATTCGGCCTCATCGCCGCGGCGGCGTTCCTGCATCGTCTGTTCGGCCTGCCGACGCCGGTGGCCTTCAACCTGTTCGCGCTCGCGCTCGCCGTCGCCGCGCTCTCGATCCTGTTCGCGCTCTTCGCCGCCCTCGTCATCTGGCAGACGGGCCGGCCCGGCACCGCACGCGTGCTGGTCGCCATCTGCGTCAGCCTCGCGCTGCTCGCGGCGCCGCTCTTGTATCTCATGTGGGTTCGCGACCACCCGCTGCTCAGCGACATCACGACCGACTTCGAGAACCCGCCGGCCTTTGCCGCCGTCGCGCGCCTGCGCGGGCCGGGCGACAACAGCATCGCGTACAACCGGCGCCGCTCGGCTGACGAGCAGGCGAGCGCCTATCCCGACATCAAGCCGGTGCGCATCGCGCGCTCGAGCGAGGAAGCCTACGCGCTGGTGGTCGACGCGGTGAAGCGGCTCAAGCTCGAGATCGCGCGCGAGGAGCCACCGGATCCCGGAGCAGGCACGCCCGGCGAGATCGAGGCCGTGGACCGCACACTGATCATGGGCTTCTACGAGGACGTTGCCATCCGCGTCTCGGGCGACGGGGAGACCGCCCGCGTGGACATCCGCTCGGCCTCCCGCTTCGGTCGCGCCGACATGGGGCGCAATGCCGAGCGCATCCGCGCGCTTGTGAAGGAGATCCAGGGGCGCGTCGATGCGACCATGCCAACCGCGCAGGATGCGCGCGAGCAGGCCAAGCGCGCTAAGCCGGAGAAAGGGGCTGATCCCAGGTCGGATCGCCGTCGCAGGTCACGAGACCGCGGGCAATGAGATGCTCGACGTGCGCCTGCACCGAGAGCGCGGCCGCGCTCGAGAGCTTGTGGTCGATGGTGGGGTAGATGACCGGCACGATGGACTGGATGGTGCCGACGCCGTCGCGGATCGCCGCCAGCACCTGCTCCTCGCGCCAGCGCCGGTGCAGCAGATAGGCCCGGACCGTGCGTTGCGCGTCGTCGAGGCGATCTCCGTGACCCGGGAGGTAGACGCTCTCCGCGCGCGGCAGCAGCAACTCGAGCGAGTCGACGTAGTCGGCCATGGAGCCTTCCGGCGGCGCGACCAGCGTCGTGTTCCAGGCCATCACGTGATCTCCGGAGAACAGGATGCCGCGGTCGGCGAGCGCGAAGCAGAGATGATCCGGCGCGTGCCCGGGCGTGTGGATCGCCTGCAGCCGCCACTCCTTTTGCTCGATGACGTCGCCGTGGACGACCTTCGTGTCCGGCGTGAACACGTAGTCGATGAACTCCGCGCCCTGCGGGTTGGTGACCGGGCCGACGGCCGCGAACGTCTCGCGCCCGTAGCCGAAGATCGGCGCGCCGGTCGCGGCCTTGAGCCCTTCGGCACCGTCCGCGTGGTCGCGATGCGCATGCGTGACGATGATCTGGCGGATGGGCCGGCCGGCCGCCGCCTTCAGGATCGCCGCGAGATGGCCGTCGTCGCGCGGACCAGGATCGATGACGGCAAGCTCCGTCATGCCCAGGAGATAGGTGTTGGTGCCCTTGAAGGTTAACGGGCTCGGGTTGTTGGCGACGATGCGCACGATGCCGGGGCTGACCGGGGCGGGCTCGCCGTAGGCGAACTGCATCGTGGTCTTGAACTTGAGCTCGTGGGTCATCGGGGCCTTGGGTTGCCGCATTCAGCCGCGCAACTTAGTCGATCACACACGCCCCGCCTAGGCGGCGGCGCGTCGCCCGCGACGCTTAAACGGACGTCCCGCTGCTCGCGCTCCCGCGAAGCTGAAAGAGGACGCAGAGCGCCAGGGCCGCGATGACGCCGACGACGATCTCCGCTGCGACAGGTCCGTAGGCGGCGAGCGCCGCGACCCCGGCGGCATTGGCCGCCGCGTGCGCCGCGATTGCGCCCGCGAGCCACGCCAGGCGGCGGCGAACGACCGCCAAGAGCACCACCACGGCCATCGCCATGTGGAAGCAGAGCGCGAACACCCGCTCGAGCGCGCCGAGGAGGGGCACATACCACGGCGTGGACCAATAGCGCGTGGCCTGATCCGCGAGGCGGGCATGCTCCTCCGCGCTGTGGCCGGGCAAGGGCGCGGTGCCCGGCGAGCCAACCGCCAGCATCCCGGCGAGCTCGACGCCCATGAGCACGCCGAGCACGATGGACTCCATGCCGCCGTGGCCGGCACCGAAGGTCACCGCGGCGTTCCAGCTCCGCGCCTGCGGGATGACGTGGCGATAGGCGAGATAGCGCGCGCTTTCCTCGAACAGGCCTGCCGTGAGCGCCAGCACCGCGATGTTGAAGGCCGCCTGATAGGCAGGATCCGGCGCCGGAAGGCCGCCGGACGCGAACCCCGAGGTGAGGGCTTGCAGCACAGGAATGCGTATCGCCTGCGCAGCGAAGAACGTGGTCGCGCCGAGCAGGAGAAGGCTCACCGGAGTGCCGAGCCGCCGCACGAGGAGCCACGCGAACGTCACCGGCAGCACGATCATCAGCGCCACGGTGATGGGAATGGTCGCTGCAAGCATGTGGCCGTGCCCTCCCGTCAGCACCATAGCGCGACGAGGGTGCGGTGCAACCTGCGTGGTCGTCGCGTCAGAGATTGAGCTGATAGCTGTGCGGGAGCCATCGGTAGGCGGAGCCCTGCCGCTCGACGTAGCCCACGGACGGGAACGGCATGTGATAGCCGATGACGGCCAGACGGTCCGTGGCCAGCCGGTCGTAAACGCGCTTGCGCGTGACCGCGCCCAGCTCCTTGTCGATGTCGAACACGCAATGCCAGTCGGGGCGCGCGAGAGACGCCACCTGATGGTGCGCGCAATCGCCCCAGAAATAGATCGCTTGGCCCTCGCTCTCGATGAGGAAGTTCAGGTGGCCGGGCGTGTGGCCGTAGGCTTCCACGGCGCGGATGCCGGCCACCACGTCGTCGCCGGGCTTGACGAACGTGAACCGGTCTGCGATCGCGCGCGTGTTGGCGCGGAAGATCGCGGCCATGTTCTCGATCTCGCCCGTGTGCTTTCCCTCGGGCGCCCAGAAGTCGTACTCGATCTGCCCGATGGCGTAGCGCGCGTTGGGGAAGAGCGGCTTTCCGCCTTCCATGAGGCCGCCGATGTGGTCCGGATGGCCATGGCTCAGCACCACCACGTCCACGTCCTCGGCCTTGAAGCCTGCAGGCCCGAGCCCGGCCGCCAGCCACCCGCCTTGGGGCCGCGCCACGAAGCCGTTCTCGCCGTTGCCGGTATCGAACAGCACGAGCTCGCGCCCCGTATTGACGAGTGTGGGCGAGAAGCCCGGCTGATAGCGCGCTTCCGGCAGCAGGTTGTCGCGCATCAGACGGCGGACGTCCTCCTCGGGTGCGTTGCCGCCGATGAGCGGGAAGGGGCCGTCGAGGAACACCTCGGAATCCGTGATCGTCGTCATTTCGAAGGCACCGATCTTGTAGCGCCAGTGGCGGGGCTGCCACGCGCCGAGCAGCGGCGCCGCGGCCTGTACCGGTGCGCCAACACCGAAGGCCAGCGGACCGGCGGCGAGGGCGGTGGCGGACATGAGCACATGCCGACGGCTTGGCCTGAAATCTGTCGTGGACATTGAGGTCGGGGCTCCGAGTTGCTATGCGCGATGCGACGGATGTTAGCCAACGGAGGCGAGGCGCGCTTGTACGAACCTGCTGCCAGGAACACGGGGACCCATTCCGGCCATGCGGGCGAGCTGTTGCCGATCTGGCATCTCGACCCCGGCCGGGCCCTGTTCGTCGGTCCGCTCGGCCACAACGCGCCGCACGCCCACAGCATACCCGTGTATCTTGCCGGCTTGTACGCGCCGTTCCGCCTGCGGATCACCAACGGGACATGGCAGTCCTGCCGCACGGCCGTCATCCCCGCCGGCCTCCCCTACGAGTTCGACGTGGAAGGCCAGCCGCTCGCCGTGCTCTACCTCGAGCCGCGCGAGGCAGGCGCAGGAGCGCTGATCCCTCTCGTCCGCGCGGCGCGCGAGGAGGCCGGGGCCCTGGTCGGCGCCGATGGCGAGCTGACGCTGATCCGCGACCTCTACGAGGCGCGCGACGGCGCACTCTGGGTGGACGCGGCGCTCGACAGCCTTCTGGCATACGCGAAACCCCGCGCGCGCCGACCGCTCGATCCCCGCGTCGCGCGGGCCGTCGCGTCGCTCGCATCCGGCCTTGAGGATCAGGTGCGCGTTGCAGACGCTGCGCGCGCGGTCGGGCTCTCGCCGTCGCGCTTCCAGCATCTCTTTGCGCGCGAGGTCGGCGTACCCTACCGCCGCTTCCGTGTCTGGCAGCGCCTGCGCTGCGCCATCGGCTCCATCGCGGCGGGCGACAGCTTCACGGACGCCGCGCACCGGGCCGGCTTCTTCGACCAGGCGCATTTCGCGCGCGCCTTCCGCCACACATTCGGCGCCCCGGCCTCGCCCTCATTGCGCAAGGTGCGGCGCGCCTAGCGTCCCCTCTGTCATCCCGGCCAAGCGACGGCGTAAGCCGGAGCGCCGAGCCGGGACCCAGCGCAAAACTCCTATCGCCTTAAATATTCGTGTCTCCGACGACTCTTTTGCTGGGTCCCTGTTCAGCGCATCGCTACGCTCGCTTGGCCGGGATGACAGCGCAAGACGCGGCGCGATCAAGCGCCCGTGGCGGGATCGATCGCATTAAGGCCAGCGGCCTCGAGCGCTGCGGCGACGCGCAGGCAAACGTCCTCGCGCCACGGCGCGGCGATGACCTGGATGCCGTGGGGCAGCGCGCCCGCCTCGCGCACCGGAACCGCCGCGACAGGCAATCCGACGAAGGAGATCGGCTGCGTGTAGATACCCATGTGCGCGCGCAGCGGCACGTCCTTGCCGTCGATCGAAAGCGTCTTCTGGCCGAGCAGCGGCGCGCTCGTCGGCGTCGCCGGCGCAAGGATCACGTCGAAGCGCTGGAACAGCTCCGCCATGACGCCCTCGAACACGCGGCGGAAGCGTTGCGCGGCGACATACCACGAGGCTGGCAGCAGCGCGCCCGCTATGAAGCGGTCGCGCGTGTCCGGATCGAAATCGGCCGGGCGGCGGCGGAGGCGCTCGAGATGCAGCGCGCTACCCTCGGCGTTGGTGATGAGGAACGCCGCCGCACGCGCTTCTGCAGCACGCGGAATATCGACCTCGTCGCTCACGCCCAGCACCGCCGCGGCACGGTCGAGTGCTGCCAGCGCTCCGGGCTCTGCATCGGCGCGGAAGTAGCCGGTGGCAACCGCGATCCTGAGCCCATCGGACCCTTTGCTGATTTCGGCCGCAATGGGCTCGGCCGCCCGCCGCGCACAGACAGGATCGGACGCGTCATGCCCCTGCAGCACGTCGTAGACGAGCGCGAGATCCGCGACCGAGCGCGCGAACGGCCCCAAGTGATCGAGGCTGTCACAGAAGGGGAAGGTCCCGGTGCGCGGCAGGCGGCCGTACGTCGGCTTCAGGCCGTAGAGCCCGCAGAACGCGGCCGGCACACGGATCGAGCCGTTGGTATCCGAGCCGAGCGCTACGGGGACGAACCCGGCCGCCACCGCCGCCGCCGATCCGCCCGACGAGCCACCCGTCATGCGCGCCGTGTCGAGCGGGTTGCGCGAGGGGCCGTAGTGCGCGTTCTCGCCTGTAAAATCGTAGGCGTATTCGCCCATATTGAGGGCGCCGAGCAGCACCGCGCCGGCTGCCCGCAGGCGCGCGATGAGAAGCGCATCGTGCTCGGCGGGCGGGTCCGCGGCGCTGATCTTGGACCCCGCGCGGGTCGAGAGGCCGGCAATCGCATAGAGGTTCTTGACCGCATAGGGCACGCCCGCGAGCGGCCCCAAAGGCCGGCCGGCGGTACGGGCGCCGTCCACGGCCTTGGCCTCGCTGAGCGCGCGCTCGCGCGTGATGTCGGTGAAGGCGCCGATCTCGCCGTCGCGCGCGTCGATCCGCGCCAACGCCGCACGCAAGATCTCTTCGGCCGAGGCGTCCCCTCGGCTCACCGTGCGGGCGATGTTGCGCGCTGTGGCCGGCGGAGGTGCGGTCATTCGGCGGAGCACGCCGAGGTGGCGCCGGGCGTTAACACCGGCTCGGCCTCGGCCGAAGCCGCCGCGCCGGTGCCCTCGACGAGTCGCGCCATGCCGCGTGCAACCTCGATGAACATGGCGACGTTTGGCTTCCACTCGGGCGCGATCGTGAGCCCGAGGTTGGCGGCAGATGCCTCGATCAACGCCGTGGTGTCGTCTGCGGACATGTCTGTATTGCCGTCCTCCCGGTGCCGTCCCTATCTGTCGTCTTACGGTATCTGCGAACGGAGGTCTGGCAAGAGGAAGTTTTTGGCAGCGCGCGCAGCGACTCGCTATTCTGTTGTCGCACACGATGAGGAGGACACTGATGAGTTGGCAGCCTTGCGATGATCCCAAGCCAGGCGATGCTGCTACGTGTGATGCGATCGAGCATATCATCGTGCCACGGGCGCGCGATCTCGGCGGCTTCGAGGTGCGTCGCGCGCTTCCCTCCGAGGCCAGACAGATGGTCGGCCCCTTCATCTTCTTCGACCAGATGGGACCGGCCGAGTTCCTCGTCGGCAACGGCATCGATGTGCGCCCGCATCCGCACATCGGCCTCGCCACCGTCACCTATCTCTTTGCCGGCGAGCTGATGCATCGCGACAGCCTTGGCACTGAGTTGGCCGTCAAGCCCGGCGAGCTGAACCTCATGTCTGCCGGGCGCGGCATCGTGCACTCCGAGCGCTCGAGCGCGGAGGCTCGCGCCGCCGGATCGAAGCTGTACGGCATTCAGGCGTGGGCCGCCTTGCCGAAGGCGCACGAGGAGGACGCGCCGAACTTCGCCCACTACGACACCCTGGCGCTGCCGCGCATCACGGGCGAAGGCAAGACGGTCCGCCTGATCATGGGCTCGCTCTACGGCGCGCGGTCGCCGGCGGCCTTCCCGCACGACTGCTTCTATGCCGAGGCCGTGCTGGCACCGGGCGCGGTGCTGCCGCTCGACCCGGACTACGACGAGCGGGCGGTCTACGTGGTCTCGGGCCAGGTCGACATCGCCGGGCAGTCATTCGGAGAGGGCCGGCTGCTCGTTTTCCGGCCGGGCGACCGGATCTCGATCCTCGCCACGTCCATGGCGCGCATCATGCTGGTCGGCGGCGAGCCGATGGACGGGCCGCGCCACATCTGGTGGAACTTCGTGTCCTCCTCGAAGGACCGCATCGCCGCCGCCAAGGCGGATTGGAAGGCACGGCGGTTCACGCCGGTTCCGAGCGACTCCGAGGAGTTCATCGCGCTGCCGGAATGACTTGGAGCAGGCCCGCCGGGCGGGACGAAGAAGCCGGTATGCGCAGCGCGCAATAGGCGCTACCAATAGGCCTCCCCCGACGTGGAGCACAATAGCCGGAGAAGCTTATGTCCCAGAACCCGTTCGAAATCCCCCAGCAGATGCGCGATCTCGCCGAGAAGAACGTCGATCAGGCCCGAGCGGCCTATGGACAGTTCATGGACGCGATGACGCAGGCCATGAGCTTCTGGACCAAGTCGCTGCCAGCCAACGACATGTCGTCGGGGTTCAGGGCCGTGCAGGACCGCGCGACCAAGTTCGCCAAGCAGAACGCGGAAGCGGCGTTCGCGCTGGCAAGCGACCTCGCGAGTGCCAAGGACATCCAGGAGATCCTGGCGCATCAGAGCCGTTTTGCGCAGTCGCAGATGCAAGCCTATGCGCTGCAGGCCCAGGAGCTCGGCCGTCTGGTGGCCGAGGCCATGCAAAACCTGCAGACGAAAAAGTAGGAATGCGGATGAGCGCCGTTGCCGTGGGCCATCTCGCGGGCTCATGGGAGCGGCGCGAGTCGCGAGGTGTCTGAGGACATTGGTCGGAGCGGGGAGATTCGAACTCCCGACCCCTTGCTCCCGAAGCAAGTGCGCTACCAGGCTGCGCTACGCTCCGCCCGACCGCAATGTCCCTCGACGTCTCATGAAAGGCCCTCCGGCTGCCGAGTGGGGCCGAAGCGCGAGGCGGCTTTATAGCGACAGGTCCGGGGCAGGGCAAGCGATCGCAGCCTGAATTTCGTCGCGGACGAGGATTGCCGTCCGGGAACGCTCTCACTATGGTGCGGCCCCCGGCGCCCCCGCCTTGCGGCGCTGCGGGGCCGGTCATTGGGGCGTAGCCAAGTGGTAAGGCAGCGGATTTTGATTCCGCCATGCGGAGGTTCGAACCCTCCCGCCCCAGCCAGTTTTTTCAAGAGCTTAGACCGACTTCCCGTCCTTTGCCCCGCGCTCGGGCGTAAAACGGAGCGGCACGGGCTCTTGGCAACACGTGGCGGTCAGAAGGGCTCCCCGGGCTTCGTTACCTTTCATCGGGCGTCATACGCCGAGAAGCGTGAAATGATCGCTATCGGTGTGGATCTCGATCCTGCCGCCGCGGCGATACCGATCGAACATTTCCATGAGCGGTGGGAGCGGCATTTCAGCGAGATGATCCGCCAGGAGAAAGCGAATGATGCGCATGCGGTTCTCTTCTGTATCCGGGAACGTCAGCGTGTAGGACACCGGGTGCTTCCGGTAAGCGGCCCCCATGGCCTGAAGCGCACGTTCGACGTCCTCGGATGTATTGTAGGGAACGTCGCGTCCCAGCAGATTGAACCCGGCGATCCAGAATTCGATCAGCGCGTTGGTTCGCGCCGCAATCGCGGCCAGGAGAATGCCCGTCGGCGCCAAGGCCTGGATCAGCCGCGCCAAGGTCGTTTGGAGATCTGAAACGTAGTAGAGGGCGTGGTTCGAAAGCACGACCTCGAAGCATCCGTCGAGCCCTGGAGGCAGCCCGCTCGTTTCTGTGATGGGTGCGGACGTAAACGAAGCCAGGCGCTTTACAGCCAGGTGGCGCGCTGACACCGCAGGGTCCACGAGCGTCAAGTGCAATCGTTCGCGCGGCCAGCCTGCGAGCTCGAGAAATCGCATTGTAAACGCACCGGCGCCGCAACCGAAATCGAGCATCCTCATCGGACCGCGCGCCGGCGCGATCTCCGCGACCTGCAGCGCGTAGACGCGGGCGTCTTCCCGCGCTTCGGTCGCATGCCGCTCGAAGAACATGTAGTCATCGGCGATGCTGTCGAAGTCCTTCGCCGCGGTCTTGCTCACGGTGCCCTCGCTGCTGTGATGAGTGCCAGCCTCACCCCGCACTCCCGCTGAAATGGACGATGGCGAGGTTCGCCGCGGCGAGCAGCGCGACGATCACGGCCAGGCGGTAAAGGCGCAGGTGGAACTCCCTGTGGCCGATGAAGTCGCCGGCGAAGTAGCCGACCGTGACCAGAACCGCGAAGGCATACTTTCCAATCTCCTTGCTGCCCATGACGATCAGAGCGCTCGCCTCGTCCAAGCCGCCGCTGTCGAGCAGGAAGATGATGCAAAGGGCCGCGAAGACCAGCATGCTCGGCCACGTCTGGTCGTCGAAGAAGCGACCGGCGCGGATGGGCTCCAGCGGCTTGCCGGCGAGACGGGCCGAGATGCGCGCGCCCACGCCGAGCAGCGCCATGAAGGCCGAGACGTTGAGCGCCGCGATGATGTGCGGGTGGACGCCGATGCCGACGAGGTCGAGCGGCGGCCGCCAGAGCGTGTAGATCAGCTCCTGCCATCGCGCGAGCACGAGCGAGAGCTGCGGCGCGACCGGCATGACGTTGGCAAGCTGGGCAAGCACGGTCAGCGCAGCGCCGCTCAAGGCAAAGAGGGCGATGCATTCGCGCTTGAGCCACGCGAGGAGGGGGCTGCGCGGTGCGGCGCCCGGCGCGGTAACGGTCGGTCGGCGCTGAATGCGGTGTCGCTCGCTCACGGATGTCCCCGTACGGCATCTTCGGCGATCATAGCCAGCGCACGTGTTCTTGTCTCTTTCGGCGCCGCGACATCGATCGTGCGTCGTGCTGGAAGGCACCGGAGCCTGCAGCTAGTATCCTCGCCGTCGGATGCAAATAGAAAGTCCCGAAGCGCAGGGCTTCGGGACTGATACCGGACCACAGGGGAGACGTCCGGCGGAACGACTCTGAGGAATGGGGAGGAACGATGGAGTCGTCGCATGCATGAAAGCCCGGAACGGTGTGGTGAAGCTTGATCTCAATCAATAGTCTCGGATCTTGTGCGTCCGGTCCGGTGCCGCAGCGCCCGGAAGGGCCGTGAACGCATGACCGTTGTGCTCGTTCACGGCGTCCCGGACACGGCTGAGGTGTGGTCACGGCTCGCGCCCCTGCTCGCCGCCGATGAGATTGCCGTGCTGTCTCTGCCGGGCTTCGGCCGCGAATGCCCTCCGGAGTTCCAAGCCACCAAGGAGGACTATCTCGCCTGGCTGGTGGCGGCGCTTGAGGCCGTGCCCACCCCGCGCGATGTCGTCGCCCACGACTGGGGCTCGACCCTCACGATGCGCGTCCTTTGTGTGCGCCCGGACCTGATCCGGAGCTGGGTCGGCGGCGGCGCACCCTTCACGGCGGATTACACGTGGCATCCGACGGCCCGCCTCTGGCAGACTCCGGGCGCGGGCGAGAAGGCCATGCAGCGCCTCTCGCCGGAGCTTGCTGCCGACATGCTGGCGCGCGCCGGGCTCTCCGCGGTCGACGCACGCGAGACGGCCGGCCGCATCGACGCGCGCATGAAGGACTGCATCCTCCGCCTCTACCGTTCCGGCCGGGACGTGTTCCGCTAATGGGGAGCGGATCTGCCGCGCATTACGGCGCCCGGTCTCGTGCTGTGGGGCGAGCGCGACGCCTACGCGGCACCCGAATACGCGGACCGCATCGGCGCCGTCACCGGGGCCCGTGTGGTGCGGCTCGATTGCGGACACTGGTGGCAGCGCGAGCGACCGGAGGCGTCGGCGGAAGCCTTTGCCGCGTTCTGGGGCGGCATCGAGCACTGATCGCCGCCCGTCATTTGTCTTGGCGCCGGCGAGGGAGTATCGTCCCCCGACGTCTCAGCGTCACGAGGATGTGTGCCATGGGTAAGAAGAAGGCAGGAAAGGGCGAGCGGCTCGATCGCATTCTGTCCGAGCTCAAGAAGCTCAAGGGCGAGCTCAAATCGCTTAGCGAGCAGCAGGCGGAGCTGGCGCAAAAGCTCGACAAGCTGACCGCGCCCAAAGGCACGCGTCGTCCTGCACGCAAGCCCGCGCGGAAGAGTGCGAAGCCGGCCCCCGCGGCGCGCAAAGGGGCTGCCGCACCGAAGCGTCCGGTGCTCGTTCCGTCGCCGAGCAGCGCGGCCGGCTAGGCTACTTCCGAAGTATTGAGCACGAAGGCGTCGACGAAGCTACGCCGCGATCGGAGCGGGCGCGCGTCGGCTGCGTCCAATGCGGCGCCACGTCATGAATGGGCGGATCTCGGTCACCTGTCCATCCGAGAGCCGGGCAAGCGGCCACGTGCCGTGCTCGCAGGCGACAACGCACGCTTGAATCCATTTCTCCACGACGTCCTCGCCGCGGCCGTCCGCTGGACGCCACAGGCGATATTTGATCTCGACGATGTCACCCGGCTCGAGGGCGTCGAGGGTCAAGGACATTGCGCCGCTCCTGAACTGTTGCTCCGCATTTTGAGTCGCACGATAGCCGTGGAGCATCTCAGTTCTTTGGCATCTTCGGGGCGAGAATGAGCACGGCGGCGCGTCCCGCGCTCCTGAAATTTTCCGCAAAGCTTTTCGGGCCACGCATGCGTTCCCTGCGCAAAGCTCCGTCATACGGACCTCTGCGTCCAACATTATAGTTTCATGACACAGATGCGCGGCGAAATGGCGCCGCGCACGCTCGGGATCCGGCGTTGACGCAGGTCAGCCGGCGCCTGCTAGAGTGATCGCGTCCCTGCTCGTCGATCGACGCACTCGGGCAAACACTTCTCCCGCAGACTTGGAAGGGGGCGCTTCGTGCGTCCCCTTTTCTTTTTCCCGCCGCGGGTTTGGCCGCATTGCTCCGTGCCTGCATCGTCCGTTATCGAACCGTCACGCGAGTGTCATCCGCCTGTTACGTGAATCCTCGAAGGACTCCCCCTTACGGCGCTTGGCGAGGAGATCGCGAACCAGTGATGGAATGGGCAGCCCTTGTATTCCTCGTGCTCGCGACGCTGGTCCATGTGGCGTCGGCGGCGATCTCGATCTGGCGCATTCGCGGACACCGCGCGTCACCTCCGGATCCTGAGCAAACGCTTCCCCCAGTCTCGATCATCCGACCCGTCTGCGGCCTCGACCCGTTCGACGAGCTGACGCTCCGCTCCACGTTCACGCTCGACCATCCCGGTCTCGAGCTGCTCTTCTGCTCCGCGCGCGACCGCGACGCTGCTGTACCTCTGGTACGCCGCCTGATCGCGGAGCACCCGCATGTGGATGCACGCCTCTTGATCGGCGACGACAAGAGCACGCCGAACCCAAAGCTCAACAACGTCATCAAGGGCTGGGCCGCCGCGCGCCACTCCTGGATCGTCATCGCGGACAGCAACGTCCTGATGCCGCCGAACTACGTGGCGCAGCTCATGGCGGAGATGCAGGGTGACACTGCGCTCGTGTGCTCGCCGCCCGTCGGCAGCCGCCCGCTCGGCTTCTGGGCCGAGGTCGAGTGCGCGTTCCTCAACACCTATCAGGCGCGCTGGCAGCTCGCGGCCGACACGGTCGGCTTCGGCTTTGCACAAGGCAAGTCCATGCTGTGGCGGCGCGAGGTGCTCGACGCCGCCGGCGGCATTCGTGCGCTGGGCATCGAGGTGGCGGAGGATGCCGCCGCGACCAAGATCGTGAGAGGCGAGGGATACCGCGTGCGCCTCGTGGGTGCGCCGTTCGAGCAGCCGCTCGGCACGCGCAGCCGCCGCCAGGTCCTCGACCGCCAGATCCGCTGGGCCAGGCTGCGGCGCGCGACGTTCCCGCTCTGCTATGCGCCCGAGGTGCTGACCGCCAGCGTGGCGCCGATGTGCGCCGCCGTACTTGCGGCCCCGCTGCTCGATCTCGACGCCGCCGTTGCCGCGGGCCTCGTCGCGACCCTCTGGTTCGGCACCGAAGCCGTGCTCGCGAAGGCTGCGGGCTGGCACCTGAGCCTCGTCTCTCCTGTGGCTTGGCTGGTGCGCGACCTTTCGCTGCCGGTGGTATGGCTCGAAGGCTGGATCGGCGACGGCTTCACCTGGCGCGGCAACGACATGACCGTCGCAGAGCCCGCCGAGCAGGGGCAGGCATAGCCCGCCTCGTGTCATCCCGGAAACGCGAAGGCGAGAGCCGGAGCGTTATCCGGGAGCCAGCGCAAAGATTGCGCCGAAGGCGCACCGAAAATATAGCGATAGAATCTTCTGCTGGGTCCCGGCTCTGCGCTCCGCTGCGCGTCGCTTGGCCGGGATGACAGGTAGAGCTAGCCACGCCCCCGATACGGCGCCACGCCCTGGTCAGGGAGCCAGACGCCGGCAGGCAGCTTGCCCGTCTGCCAGAACACGTCGATAGGGATGCCGCCGCGCGGATACCAATAGCCGCCGATGCGTAAGAAGGTCGGCTCGAGCAGCGCCGCAACACGCTTGCCGATGGCGACCGTGCAGTCCTCGTGGAACGCGCCGTGGTTGCGGAACGAGGCGAGGTAGAGCTTGAGCGACTTGCTCTCGACCAGCCAGTCGGCCGGCACGTAGTCGATGACGAGGTGCGCGAAGTCCGGCTGCCCCGTGACCGGGCACAGCGACGTGAACTCCGGCGCCGTGAAGCGCGCGACGTAGGTCGTGTCGGAATGCGGGTTGGCGACACGTTCGAGAATGGCCTTGTCGGGGCTCTCGGGGATCGGCGCCGCGCCGCCCAGAAGCGTGATGCCCGTCGTCTCGCGACCCATGATGCTCTCCCGCTAACCCGCTACTCGGCGGCCAGCCGCTTCGGCTCGACGCTGCCGGTATAGATGCAGCCCTCGTGGCAGCTGTCGCGCGCGACGTGGATCTCGGCGAGCCCCGGCACGCGGTTCTGCAGGCGGTTCCAGAGCCACATGGAGATACGCTCAAGCGTCGGCATCTCGAGCCCCTCGACCTCGTTCAGGAGGCGGTGGTCGAGCGCGTCGTGGGCTTCCGCGATGGCGGCCGCGAGGTCGTCGAAATGGAACACGAGGCCGGTATCCGGCTTCGGCTCGCCGTCGATGACGACGCGCACGCGGAACGAGTGGCCGTGGATCCGCGAATTCGGGTGACCCGGCGGAGCGGACGGCAGGAAGTGCGCCGCCTCGAACAGGAATTCTTTGTAGATGCGCATGGCGGTGACATAGGGGATTTCGGCCTTGAGCGCCATCCCCAGGGGTGAGACAGCGGGCAGCAGGCGACGGTTAAGGAGCGCCCACCGCTGCTGGCCGCCCACTACCCGTTGCCTTCTACGGGATCCCGATCCGCTTGTGCGTCTGCACTGACAGCCGCCACATGGGGTTCGCCTTGACGTAGGCAACCGCCGCTGCCGTGTTCCGGGCTAGGTCGGGACCATCCATGGGGCTCAGGAACCGGCGCGGGAAGTCGAGCCCGAGCAGGCTTTCCGGCGCCAGCCCTTCCTGCGGGAACACCAGCTTCAATTCGTCGCCCCGCC
>NZ_JADZBI010000096.1 GCF_020852195.1 Hyphomicrobium sp.
AGCGCCGGCAGCAGGCGGTGATGGATCTCCTCCGCGCACGCGATGTGCATGGCCGTCGGATAGGTGTCGTTCGACGACTGGGCCATGTTGACGTGGTCGTTGGGATGCACGGGCTTCTTCGAGCCCTTCTCGCCGCCCAGGATCTCGATGGCGCGGTTCGAGATCACCTCGTTGGCGTTCATGTTGGACTGCGTACCGGAGCCGGTCTGCCAGACGACGAGCGGGAAATGGTCGTCGAGCTTGCCCTCGATCACCTCCTGGGCGGCCTTGACGACGGCCTCGCCGAGCCTGGCGTCGAGCTTGCCTAGCGCCACGTTGGTCTCCGCCGCGGCGCGCTTGACGATGCCGAGCGCGCGGATGACAGGCGCGGGCTGCCGCTCCCAGCCAATCTTGAAGTTGCCGAGGCTCCGCTGCGCCTGGGCGCCCCAGTAGCGATCGGCCGGGACCTCGATCTCGCCAAAGGTGTCGGTCTCGATGCGGACGGCGGGCTTCTTCTCGGTCATGGCGGAGATCCGTGCTTGCGCTTTTCAAGGTTGGGCCGTCGCCATAGCACGGGACGGGGGCCTCACCAAATGGCACGATCGCGCGCCCCTGCCGCCGACACCACGCAGACGGCCCGCGAAAGAAAGCGCGTACCCGGACAAATTGGGTGGTCATTTTGTCCGAAAGTTTACGGGGCCGTGGGTATTGTCGCTCGCCCGAGATCCTCTCAGCTTGCGTGCGCATCCAGATCTTCATGCCAGCCTTTGTTAATCCTTTCGTTTCCGGACGACACCGGCGGCTGACCCAGCTCGCGATCTGGCTCATCGTCACGCTTGCCCTGCTCACGGCCGGACACTGGTTCTGGAACGACCAGCTCAGGGAGTCGCTCAGGAGCGAGGCCAGGGCGAAGCTTGCACATTTCGATACGTTGCAGATCAACGTCACCACCGCGATCGCCGAGCTGCAGCGCACGGCGACGGCTGCGCCCTGCTCAGACCAGTTCATCCGCGAGTTGCGCCGTGTCGCGTTCAAACCCGACGGGCTCAACGAGTTCCTATACGCGCCGGGCGGTGTCGTCACCTGCTCGACCAGCATCGCGGCCGCACAGCCGCCGATCCCTCTGGGCGCGCCGGACATCGCGGCGGACAGGAACGGCGGGATCGCCTACTGGATCAACAAACGCCTCGATGCGATCGGGCTCGCCGGCGTGACGGCGAGCGTCGCGTTCCAGGAACCGTTCGCGGTGGTCGTTCCCTCGCATAGCGGCTCGGCCGACAGGTTGTCGTGGGTGAGGGCCGAGTTCGTGATCGCACCGCCGGAGAGTAGCGTCTGGCCGCTCTCCGGCGACGCCGGCGTCTTCGTGGCCGCCACCAGCGGCGACGCCAACGCCGCACCGCTCTCGATGCTGCACGCGGTCGCGTGCGGCGACAGCCATGCCTACTGCGTGGCCGTCGAGGCCGACGTCGCCGAGATCGCACGCAAGTGGCGGACGGAGCTGCTCCTGGCGATCGGCCTGATCGGGTTCTACGCGATCTGGCCCGCCTCGTTCATATATCGCGCGCTCGAGCGATGCTGGTCGCTGGAGCAGCGCTTCCGGCGCAACCTTACGCGCGAGTCGGTCATCTGTGCCTATCAGCCGATCCTCGACCTCCGAACCGGAGAGATCTCGGGCTGCGAGGTGCTGGCCAGGTGGCGCGACGTCGACGGCTCCGAGGTGCCGCCCGACAAGTTCGTCGAGATCGTCGCCAGCTCGGGGCAGACGCTCGCTTTCACCAGGATGGTGGCGGAGCGGGCATTCGGCGAGCTCTCCCAGTGCCTGCCGCAAAACACTAGGCTGCAGATCAATTTCAACATCTTTCCGCGCGATCTCGACAGCGAGAAGCTCAGCGAGGTGTTCCGCGTCTTCGAGGACGTGCGCGACCGGTTCCCGCTCGCACTCGAGATCGTCGAGAGCGACGCGCTCGCGGTCGAGAGCGCCGAGAGCGAGATCGAAGCGCTGGCGCGGCTCGGCATCCGCACCTACATCGACGATTTCGGCAGCGGGTACTCGAGCATTCACCGCGTGGCCTCCCTCGCGATTCACGGCGTCAAGCTCGACCGCTCGTTCGCGATGGCGCCGAGCGAGAGCCTGATGGCCCGCATGCTCGTCCATGCGCTGGAGATGATCGGCTCATCGGGACGCGAGATCGTGGTCGAAGGGGTGGAAACTCGGGATCGGCTGGATCTGCTTATCAAGACACAGCGCGTTGCCTATGCGCAGGGCTACCTGATCTCGCGGCCGCTCTCGATCGAGCGCCTGGTGGCGTTCCTCGCCAGCCACGACGCGGCTTCGATGCTCACGAGCGAGGCGCGGGCTGCGGCGTAGACGGGAGCGCCGGGGGTCGGTCTAACATGGTCAAGGGCCGCGCGCGAGGCGGCGGCCCTTTTCCATTCCCGCAGACCAGCGACTACGTGCGGTAGGCGCGGGCAACGAGCGCGGCGTGGCGCCGCTCGGCGTTGCGGAGCTGGATGCGCTCGAACGGGGTGACCCGACCGTCGCGCATGACGCGCCGCTTCAGAGACGCGAGGTTGGCTGCGCTACGGGCGATCTGGGCGCGCTCGAAGGCGCTGATGCCGGACTTCTTATAGACCTTGCCGTAGCCGGGCTTGCCGTAGCCGTGGTTGTTGTAGTGCTTCGAGGGCGCCGCGACCGAAACACCGGCGGTCATCACGAGGGCAGCGGCGGTCAGGAGGGCGGTCTTGATCTTCGTGTTCATGGTGTCGTCTCCACTCTGTTTCAGGGCCCGGCGCCGCGATTGCGAGCGTCTTTCTCGGGCTTACACAGAGAAGAACGTGCGACGAAGATCGCTTCCGTTGCGAAAAACATAAAAAATTTCAGTCACTTAAGGTTCATCTACCTGAACGGATATTCATCCGGTGCACGGGCCTTTTGCCCTGCCATTCCAGTCGCACTTGGAACCTTCGGCTTCGGGCCTACTTCCTTGATCAGGGATCACCACGAAGGTCCCGTTCAGGAGACTTGATCATGAGCACCAGCACAATCCGCGCACACGGAGCGATTGGAGCGATCGCTCTCGCGACGATCATGCTCGGCACCTCTCTCGCCGCGGGCGTGGCAGACGCCGCTCCGCTTCCGGCCGGGAACGGCGCGGCCGTCGTCGACGCCACGCAAGATAACGGGCAGCCGGTCCGGCATCGCAGGTGGGGCGGCGTCGGCATCTACATCGGGCCGAGTTACGGCTACTACCCGAGCTATGGCTACTACGATGACGACTACGACTATTATCCGCGGCGCAGCTACTACTATGACGACGACTATCGCCCCTATCGGAAGCACAGCCGCCGCTGGGCGAAGGAGCGCTTCGAGCATCCGCTCGGGCGGCGCTGAGGCTCTAGCTTTTTGATGAGACCGATGATTCACGCTTCGGACTGACAGGGTCCGATCATGGGCTACTTCTTGCGGAACTTGTCGAGGCTGACGATCTCGGCGCCACCGGGTCTTGCGGGCGCCTCGGCGTCGTTCGAGCTTGCGGCCTCCTCGTCGGCCGGCGCCGAGCGCCTGGAGCCGGCATTGGCGGCGAGCGGCGTGGCGGACGCCTGGGCCTCGTCCGTCGCGGCCTGGTCCTCCGGCGCAGGGGGCGCGGCGCCGTTCGTGGGCGCGGCCTTGCCGTCGATCGACGATGTCTTACGCGCCGTGCGGGGCGACTTGCGGGTGTGGCTCGCGCGCGTCGCGCCGCCGCGGGAGGACAGGCTTTCAAAGGAACTGCCGGCCTGCTGCGCGCGGGCCTCAGGCCCTGCGTTCGGATCCTCGAACTGAAGCCCGAAGCGGACGGAGGGATCGAAGAAGACCTTGATGGCGTCGAACGGCACCACGAGCCGCTCCGGGATGCCGTCGAAGGTGAGCTTGACCTCGAAGCGGTCCTCGCTGACGGCGAGGTCCCAGAAACGATGCTGCAGCACGATGGTCATCTCGTGCGGATACTTCTCCTTGAGACGCCGCGACAGCATCACACCGGGGGCCTCAGTGTCGAACGAGATGTAGAAATGATGATCGCCGGCCAAGCCCGACTTCGCCGTCCGGGCGAGGACCTTGCGAACGACTCCGCGCATCGCCTCCTGCGCTAGTCCCTCATAGTCGATCGTCGACTCAACCATGCCGTGCCGCTTCGTCCCCGATCGCGCCTCAATCCCCGGCGACGCAAATAAAGTGGGAGGCTTCTGTTGCCCGGTGCCTCCCAGACCGCGCCTTGCTCGGCTAGGAGCGAGGACTTTAGTAGTTAGGCATTTCGCGCCGCATTACGCAGCGAGAGCAGCCTCAGCATAGTTGTCATTGGCAACTATTCTGAATGACCCGATGACGGCGGTATCATGCCGGGCAAAAGCTAAACCCTTTACACCCTCGTCGATCCTAGTTCGCCCCCATCAGATGCCCGCGCTCCTCGTGGGCGGGCATATGGTGGAGGCGCCGGGTACTGCCCCCGGGTCCGAACGGCTTATTACGGTCGCGTTTATCGCCATAGCCGGACGAATCCGGCAGGTTAAATATATGCTGGGAGGATTTGAATTAAAAGTGCCTGGGCTCAGAGCCCGTCTGCGGGCAAAGTGACCCATCGACGGCATCGATCGCCGCTCCTCCGTCTGCCAATCTCCCCGCCATCCAGAGGAACCCTACCTCATGTCCGTCACGCACGAGGACACCTCCCGCGCGGCCTCTCGTCCCGAGACACCCTGGACGCCGGGGGCGGCCGTCGGGATCACGCTCGCAGCCGCCCTTGCGCCCATGCTGATCGGCCTTCTGGCCGTTCTCGCGGAAAACGCAGGCCTCATCAACGTGCCGACGCAACCGGACGGAGGCATTCCGTCGCTCGCCTCGCCGTCGATATTGGCTCAAATGATCGTCGGCCAACTCCTCTCGCTCGCCATCGTCTGGGTGGCGGCGGGCTGGAAAGGGGCGCGCCCGCAGGTGCTTCGGCTTGCCCCTCCGCAAACCGGATGGGCGCAGGCCGTGGGCTACGGCGTCCTGCTCATCGTCCTCATCGGGCCGATCGAGATCCTGCTCTACCGGCTCGCTGACATCGCGCTGTTCACGGACGGGCGATGGATCCTCGAGGGGCTGAGGTCACCCTACTGGTGGGCGGTCATCCTGGCCGCGGTGGTGCTGGCGCCGCTGTGGGAGGAGGTCTCCTTCCGCGGCTTCCTGCTTTCGGCGCTGGCCAAGAGCCGGCTGGGCTTCTGGCCGGCAGCCGTGCTCTCGTCCGGCTTGTGGACGCTGCTGCACGTGGGATACTCGTGGCCGGGGCTCGCGAGCGTGTTCCTGGCCGGCATGGGCATGAGCTGGATCATGCTGCGCACGGGCTCCATGCGCGCGGTGGTGGTGGCGCACGGCGTCATCAACGCCTTCTCTCTCACGGTGATCTCGCTGTTCGGGCCTGTCAGTTAGATCATCGATTTCCGCTTCGGGCTGACAGGGTGCGAAGCGATCGTGTCTTGACGTGAAACCCGGTTGGAATCGGCTTACATCAGAGCCATGCAGCAATACCTCGATCTCCTCCGCCGCGTCCGCACCGAAGGTGTCGCCAAGTCCGACCGCACCGGGACGGGCACGCTGTCGATCTTCGGCCATCAGATGCGGTTCGATCTTGCGGACGGCTTCCCGCTGCTCACGACCAAGAAGCTGCACGTGCGCTCGATCATCCACGAGCTGATCTGGTTCCTCGCCGGCGATACCAACGTCGGCTACCTCAACGCCAACGGCGTGCGCATCTGGGACGAGTGGGCGCGACCCGACGGCGGCCTCGGCCCGGTCTACGGAAAGCAGTGGCGGAGCTGGTCGGCGCCGGACGGGCGCGTCATCGACCAGATCAGCGAGGCCATGGAGACACTCAAGACCGACCCGGACAGCCGGCGCATCATCGTCTCGGCGTGGAACCCGGCCGACATTCCCGACATGGCGCTGGCGCCCTGCCACTGCCTGTTCCAGTTCTACGTCGCGGAAGGGCGGCTCTCCTGCCAGCTCTACCAGCGCTCGGCGGACGTGTTCCTCGGCGTGCCGTTCAACATCGCGAGCTACGCACTGCTGACAATGATGATGGCACAGGTGACCGGGCTCGAGCCGGGCGAGTTCGTGCACACGTTCGGGGACGCGCACCTCTACACCAATCACCTGGAGCAGGCCGACCTGCAGCTCTCGCGCACGCCACGGACGCTGCCGCGGATTGCGATCAACGCGGACGTCCGCTCCATCTTCGCCTTCCGCTACGAGGACTTCGCGCTGGAAGGCTACGATCCGCATCCGCACATCGCAGCGCCGGTGGCGGTTTAGATGATGCGGTACGCATTTCATATCGCTCGCTTCCCCTCCCCCTTGTGGGGGAGGAGAAGCGGGAGCATGTAGCCGGCCATGCGTGTCTCCCTCATCGTCGCAGTCGCCGAGAACGGTGTCATCGGAGCCGGCGGCGCGCTGCCGTGGAAGCTCTCGGCCGACCTCAAGACGTTCCGCAGGCTCACCATGGGCAAGCCCCTCATCATGGGGCGCAAGACGTTCCAGTCGCTCAAGGGGCCGCTCGACGGGCGCGACAACATCGTCCTCACGACCGACCCGTTCTTCGAGGCGGACGGGGTCAGCGTCGTGCATTCGTTCGCCGACGCACTGACGCTCGCGCGTACGCTGGCCCTCACGCGCGGCGCGGACGAGATCATGGTGATCGGCGGAGCGGAGGTGTTCCGGGCCGCCCTCCCGCACGCGGGGCGGATCTATTGGACGGCCATAGACGCCGCGCCCGAAGGCGACGTCTCGTTCCCCGATCTCGACCTTTCGGAGTGGACGGAGGTCGAGCGGGAGGCCCTGCCACGCTCCGAAAAGGATGACGTGGCGGCCACCTGAAGGGTGCTCGATCGTAAGAGCTGAGAGTTGCAGGGCGAATTGGCCCGCCGATCGTCTTGACTCGTCCGATGCGAAAACCAATCTCCATTGGCGGGTTTGCGTCGTCCGGGGTCCTCCCCTATAAGCAAAGCGCAATTGCCTTCCGGGACTTACGCGAACCAGGGCGCCTAGCTCTCCCTCCCCGCGTTCCCGGCATCATCCACAAATCAAAGGGCCCACATCATATGCCTTGGAGCAATCAGAGCGGCGGTGGAAACGGCGGCGGCTGGAAAGGCGGCGGAGGCGGTGGCCCGTGGGGCCAGGGCCCGGGCAACCAGCCGCCCGATCTCGAAGAGATGCTGAAGCGCAGCCAGGACCGCATGAAGCAGGTCATGCATGGCGGCGGCGTGCCCGGCCCGCTGGCGTTCCTTGCGGCCGTCGTCGCGGCGGCCGTCGTCGCGTGGTACGCGTTCTTCTTCCGCGTCGATCCGGACGAGCTCGGCGTCGTCATGCGCTTCGGCGAGTTCGTGCGCCAGGAGCCGCC
>NZ_JADZBI010000097.1 GCF_020852195.1 Hyphomicrobium sp.
GGGGGCGGTGATGGCGGAGGTGGGTCGACTTCCGCGTGGCCTCGTTATCGCCGCGCCGAGCTCCGGCTCCGGCAAGACGACGGTCACGCTCGGCCTGCTCGCCGCGCTCCGGCAGAAGGGTGTCGTCGTGCAGCCGTTCAAGACCGGGCCGGACTACCTCGATACCGGGCATCACACGCGGGCCGCGGGGCGGCCGAGCTTCAATCTCGATACGTGGGCGATGTCAGAGGCCTTGATCGCCAGCATTGTTGCGCAGGCCGTGAAAGGCGCGGATCTTGCCATTGCGGAAGGCGTGATGGGCCTGTTCGACGGCGCGGCGGATCGCGGCCTCTCCGGAGGCGGATCGACGGCGGACCTGGCGGCCCTGCTCGGCTGGCCCGTCGTGCTCGTACTCGATGTCGTGGGGCAGACGGAGACCGCGGCGGCGCTGGCGCTTGGGTGTGCGCGCTATCGGCCGGAGGTCCGTGTCGCGGGCGTGATCCTGAACCAGGTCGCGAGCGAGCGGCACGGGGCGCTCATCCGTCCAGGTTTCGACCGCATCGGCATGAAGGTGTTCGGCGCGCTACGCCGTACGGAGGATGTTCGTCTGCCGGAGCGGCACCTCGGTCTCGTGCAAGCCGGCGAGCACGCGGACTATGCGAAGCGCATCGCGGATCTTGCCGCGCTCGTCGCGGGGGCGGTCGATCTCGACGGCCTACTTGCGGCGGCCGAGGATGCCAAGCTGCCGCTGGACGGCGGCGATACGAGCGTGCGGGCTGTGAATCCGCCCGGGCAACGCATCGCGGTGGCGCGCGACGATGCGTTCTCGTTTGCCTACAGCCATATGCTCGAGGGCTGGCGGGCAGCCGGCGCGGAGATCCTTCCGTTCTCTCCGCTCTTGGACGAGGCGCCTCCAGAAGACGCCGATACTGTCTGGCTCCCCGGCGGCTATCCGGAACTCTACGCCGGCAGGATCGCTGTCGCGGCCAGCTTCATCGCGGGGCTCAAGGCGCTGGCGCAGAGATCCGTGCCGATCCACGGGGAATGTGGGGGCTATATGGTGCTCGGGCAGGGGCTCGAGGATGCCGACGGCGCGCGCCACGCCATGGCCGGCCTGCTGCAGGCAGAAACCTCGTTCCGCCAGCGCAGACTGCACCTCGGATATCGTCGGGCCACGCTGAGATCGGACTGCGCGCTGGGCCGCAA
Organism: Hyphomicrobium sp.; assembly: GCF_020852195.1. GTDB lineage: Bacteria > Pseudomonadota > Alphaproteobacteria > Rhizobiales > Hyphomicrobiaceae > Hyphomicrobium_C. Next base: position 1,186 of record NZ_JADZBI010000097.1, read on the forward strand.
GGGCGCGGCGCTCTACGGGCACGAGTTTCACTACGCGACGCTGCTGGCGGACGCGGGCGAGCCGCTGCTCGATTGGGAGGATGGTGCGCGATCGGCTGCGGCCGGCTCCCGCGCGGGGAGCGTCACCGGCTCCTTCTTCCATCTCTTGTCCGCCGTCGACGCCGGCTCCTGATTAGAGCGCGATCAGTTTTGATTGAATCGAGATCGCGCTCTAACCTTTTGATGAGACCGATGATTCACGCTTCGGACTGATAGGGTCCGAAGCGATCATCGTCTAGCCGGCGCGCGTTCGCCGCAGGAGGTAGGTGTCCATGATCCACCCGTGGCGGTCCTTTTCGCAGGCGCGGATCTGCTCGATGTCGTCGATGATGTCGCGCAGCCTGCCGGACAGCAGGATCTCGTTCGGTGTGCCGAGGTAGGCACCCCAGTAGATGTCCACGTCCTCTCTCAACGCCGCGCGCAAGCCGTCGCCGCGGTCGAGCATGACGACGATGCTGTCGGCATCTCCGGGAAAGCCGTGCTCGGCAAGCTCGCGTCCGGTGGTGACGGCGACCGTGCCGCCGATCGTGTTCAGCACCAGCCGGTGGCGGGCGGCCAGGACTTGAACGGCGCTGATGCCGGGGATGACGTCATGGTCGAACGCGAGGCTCGTATCGGTGCGCAGGATGTCGAGCAGGCGGAGCGTGCTGTCGTAGAGGCTCGGATCGCCCCAGACGAGAAAGGCGCCGCAGCCGTCCTCGTCGATCTCGGCCGCAATCTGCGATGCCAGTCTCAAAGCTCGCTCCCGGTGCCAATCGCGGACGCCCTGCTTGTAGCCGTGCGGCAGCGGATCGCGCACGGGGTCCTCTATGGAGACGAAGCGATAGGGCCGGTCCCTGATGAACCTCTCGCAAACATCCTTGCGGAGCCGGACGAGATCCCCCTTGGGCTCGCCCTTGTCGAACACGAAGAACACGTCGGCTTTGTTCAGTGCGTCGATGGCCTGAACGGTCATAAAGTCGGGGTTGCCGGCGCCGATGCCGATGACAAGCAGCTTTCTCATGAGAAGGTCTCGCGCCCCGGAAGTCACGACTACAGATGCCAATGTGCGAGCAGCTTCTGCAATTCGCGCCGGATCGTCACGATCTTTCCGATGACGACGATGGCCGGCGGGTCGAAGCGGTGTGTCGCTGCGTCCTCGGCGAGCGCGCCAAGCGACGTTTCGACGACCCGCTCGCGGTCGGTGGTCGCGTTCTCGATGATGGCGGCGGGCGTATCCGCCGGGAGGCCGCCGCGCTGGAATGCGTTGGCGATCTCGGCCAGACGGGACATGGCCATGAACAGGATGATGGGCTGCCCGGTGCGGGCGAGCTTCTCCCATTCGGCCAGGGTTTCGGCGTCGACGACGCGATGGCCGGTGGCCAGGATCACCGCGTGGTTGGTCGTGCGCACGGTCGCGGGGATGCCGGCAAGCGCGGGCCCGGCCAGCCCGGCCGAGATGCCGGGGACGATGCGCACCCGAATGCCTGCCTCTGCCAGAGCCTGCACCTCCTCCGCGCCACGGCCGAAGACGAACGGGTCGCCGCCCTTGAGCCGCACGACGCGGCGGCCCTGGCGGGCGCTCTCGACGAGCGCGATGTTGATGTCGCTTTGATGCGGGGACGGCTTGCCGCCGCGCTTGCCGGCCGAGGTGAGGATGGCTTCCGGTTTCGCCAGTCGAAGAATGCGCGCATCGAGAAGCGCGTCGTAGAAGATCTCGTCCGCTTGCTGCAGGGCGTGCACCGCGAACAGCGTCAGCAGGCGCGGATCGCCGGGTCCGGCGCCTACGAGCCAGACTTCCCCGGGCGCAAACTCGGGAAATGCAAAGGTGCTGTCGGGAAGCGGGGTCATTCTCGAACCGGCATCGGCATCACGGGCGGGGTGCCCATCGGCCGATGCGACCTAGTAATCGCAAATCAGTGTTGCAACTCATAGCGTTGATGCGTTCGGCGGGCAACCGCGAGTGGCAGGTCGCGGCCTACTTGAACAGGGAGGTGAGGGAGAACGAGGAGGCGACGATGACCGGCGGAGCCTCGGCAACCTGCGGGTGCGGCTCGTCGATATAGACGTTGAGGCTCGTCGCCCGCCCGTCCTTGATCAGCGAGGCAACATACGCCCAGCCCTTCGGCTCGAGGCCAATGCACGCCTCGGACATCTCGCCCTTGAGGCGGACATGGATGGCGATGTTGCCGCGTCTCATGATGGCGGCCGTGTGCTCGGGGCTAAAGCGCTCCTTGTTCCAGAGCTTTTTCAGATAGACGGCAGCCACGTGCCGCTTGGTCTTGGGGCCCCAGCTCACGCGGTGCTTGCTTTCCGTTGCGAAGGCGTATTCCCCCGGGGGCAGGGGACCGACCGCACGTGCGGCGAAGCAGTCCGGATCGGGATTGTTGCGGCAGACGTCCCGGCCGGAGAGGCCCCAGGCGATGGTCTGGCCGTTCGCCTGCGGATCGTCGGAGATGACGAAAAGGCGCCCGGTCTTGATCGTGTAGCCGAGGCGGAAGCTCGCCGCCGACGCGGGGACCTCGCGCACGACATCCTGGAAAGGATTGCAGATCTCGCCGCCGGTCAGCTTCCTCTCATAGCCGTTGAGGCGAATGGTGACGTAGTCGACGCCCGGGGCGCAGTCCCACTGCGGTGGCACCTTCTTGTCCGCGAGGACGATGACCGGCGCCGGTTGCGCCGGCTTCGGCAGTTTGGGAGCGGCCTCGATGGCGGGCGTCTTCTTCGGGACTGGCTGCGTGGTGGTGGTCCAGTCGAGCGCGGGAGGCTCCGCCGGCCGTCTCACCTGCTCGCATTTCTCGGACAGCTCGGGCGGCTGTATCTGCGTCGCGGCGAGGCGGCGCGCGGCGGCGCTGGTGGCGCCTTTCTCGATATAGGACTGGATGAGGGCGGCCTGCACCGCGACCTGCTCGTCCGAAAGGTCGAATATGCAGTCCTCATAGAGCTGGTCGCCGACCATGCTGAAGATCTCGGCGATCTCGTCCGCGGCGGCCGGTGCGGATTGAACAGCCGGCTCGGCCGCCTGCTGTGCGAGGCTCGCGTGCGTGGGTGCCAGGAAAAGGCTGGCCACCGCTGCCCGTGCTGTCCTTCTCATCCTGCTCATCGGGTTTTTGAGACTTCCCAGGCTCTGACGACGACGTCGCAGGCCATTCGTAGCGCACGAGTCGGGGTGAGAGTAAGGCCGGGGCGCTGCCAAAAAAGGAAGGCGGTCCGTCCTGTTATCTCGATTTTCGTCAGAAGTGGTAGCCGCGCTCGCCGTGGTCGGTGAGGTCGAGCCCGGTGCGCTCTTTGTCCTTGGGCGGACGCAGGCCGACCACGAGGTCGACGAACTTGTAGAGGAACGCCGACAGCACGCCCGACCAGACGAGGGTCAGGGCTACGGCCTTGACCTGGGCGGTCATCTGCGTGGCCATATCGTAGCCGATGGTGATCTCTCCCGGGCGCGCGATGTAGTCCGCGACGCCCGTTCCACCGAAACGCGGGTCGACGAGGATGCCCGTGGCCAGGGCTCCGAGGACACCGCCCACGCAATGCACGCCGAATACGTCGAGCGTGTCGTCATAGCCGAGCCAGCTCTTCATCCAGGTGCAGGCGCCGTAGCCGACGATGCCGGCCACGATACCGAGCGCGATGGCGCCCATGGGACCGGCGAAGCCTGCGGCCGGCGTCACCGCGACGAGGCCGATGACCATGCCGGTGATGAGGCCGAGCGTCGTCGGCTTACCTTTGATCGCCCATTCCACGAAAATCCAAGACAGCGCCGCAGCCGCGGTGGCGCCGAACGTGTTGCCCATGGCCAGCGCCGCGGTGCCGTTCGCCTCCAGGTTCGAGCCACAGTTGAACCCGAACCAGCCGACCCAGAGCAGGGCCGCGCCGACCATGGCGAGCGTCAGCGAGTGCGGCGGCATCGGCTCGCGTCCGTAGCCCGAGCGTGGGCCTAGGATCAGCGCGCCGACGAGGCCGGCGATGCCGGCATTGGTGTGGACGACGGTTCCGCCGGCGAAGTCGATGGCGCCCCACTGAACGGCGAGGCCCGAGCTCGCGAGGAGGCTGTTCAGGTACGCATCCGCGGCCGGCTTCGCTTCGCCGATGGCGGCTGCCGAAGTGCGCGCCGCCTCGCTCAAGGCGTCGGGGCCAGGCCAGTACCAGACCATGTGCGCGATCGGGCAATAGACGATGGTCACCCACAGCGCCATGAAAAGGAGCAGCGCGGGGAAGCGAATGCGCTCGGCGAATGCGCCGACGATGAGGGCCGGCGTGATGGCCGCGAACGTCATCTGGAACCAGATGTAGGCGTATTCCGGTATGTAGACGCCGTGCGAGAAGGTCGAGGCCAGGGACTCGGGCGTCACGCCGGCGAGGAACGCCTTGGAGAGCCCGCCGACGAAGGGGGTCGTGCGCGGGTCTCCAGTGAAGGCGAGGCTGTAGCCGTAGAGCATCCAGATGAGGCAGACCAGGCAGACGGTGGCGTAGACCTGCATCAACGTGGCCAGCACGTTCTTGGTGCGTACGAGCCCGCCGTAGAACAGCGCGAGGCCGGGCACGGTCATGAGCAGCACCAGCACGGCCGAGACCATCAGGAAGACCGTGTCGCCCTTGTCGGAAGCCGCCAACGCCGGGGCAGTCCATGTCGTCGCGCCCAGCAACACGGCGAGCCCCGCGGTCCGTGGCTTCATCATGGCTCCTCGCTCCCCGTCTCGTCTCTCAAGCGCCCGTCACGCCACGCTATACAAGCGTGCGGCCCAGCAATCCACGTGCCGGATCGTCGATCGGAACCGCGACCGGCTATTTTGTTTAATTGCGTCCCATTTCTTTTTGGTCGGCGTGCTCGATTTGCCGAACGTTTGAGCGCGATGCTCAAATGTCCGCCATGCGACATACTTGCAGCAACTAGGAACTACAGTAGTTTCCTGTATTGAGTTAATCTTGTGCGAGATAATTCGGCCGTTATCCGAGGGCGCCGAATTAATATACGCACAGTGCAGTGTGGGAACCTGTTTGGATGGCTGCAGATGGGACACACGGATGAACCCAGAATGGACGAGCTCAAGAGGCTGCTTCGCCGCCTCGATGGTCTCGACGGAAGCAAGAGCTTAGCCAAGAGCGCCCCCGAGGCGGAGGCTGAGCAGCGCGGCTATGTCGGCGCACTGCGTGGCGTGCCCGTGCATAACGACCACGGGCCCGTTTCCGTTGCCGCGCTGCCGGCCCAGAAGGGCGGCTCGAACGCGGCGATCTTTGTCGCCGCCGTGGTGGCGGCAGCGCTCTCGACCGCGACCGTCTATCTGGTCATGTCGGGCCAAGGCGTATCGAGCCAGCAGGGCGTGGCGCCGGTTCCGGCCTCCGAACGGGTCGTTCCGAGCCGGCTGGAGTATAAGCCCGTCGAGCCGGGCAGCCCGAGCCAGCGTCAGTCGACCGATACGCCGGAGGGCCTGGTGCGGCGCGCCGAGCAGCTTCTCGAGGGTGGCCACATCAATGCCGCACGCACGCTGCTGCAGCAGGCCGCGGAGCTCGGCTCCGGAACGGCAGCCCTCAAGCTCGGGCGCAGCTATGATCCGACGCAGATCGAGGCGTTGCGTTATGCCGACAACCAGACTAACCCTGCCCTCGCAAAAGCCTGGTATGAGCGTGCGCTAGCCCTCGGTACGCGGGAGGCGGCCAGCTATATCGCGGATACGGGCGCCAGATAGCCGCGTCATCGTCACCTCAGGCGTATAACACCCGGCATATTGGTTGGACACGTTTCGGCCACGTCTTTCGTGATTTTGCAGACTGGTCGCTTGAACACCGTGGTGCCGGGGAGGCTCTGGACGCTTGCACGCAACTCGGTCGGGGGAGGATGTCTATACGTCTGGCCGCATCGGCGCCCGGCTCGAGGGGCTGCGTCAGCAGCTCTTGAGCTGCGGCGACGTGCTTGCCGGGCTTGTAGAGCCGTCCGCCCGGCCGCTGATCGCGGATGCCCTGCACAACCTGAGGCAGCTCGAGTGCCGTATCGCGGTGGTCGGGCAGATCAAGTCCGGCAAGAGCTCGTTCATCAATGCGCTGGTGCGCAATCCGCGTTTCCTTCCGACCAACGTCACGCCGTGGACCACGGCCGTCACCAACCTGCATTTCGGGCAGCCGTCGCCCGGGGGCTACGCGGCGGTCTTCACGTTCCTGCAGCGGACGGAGTGGGACCAGCTTGCGGAAGGCGGGGGCACGATCCGTGAGCTGACGGAGCGCCTGGTCCCGGATTTCGAGCCGCAGCTTCTGCAGCAGCACGCCGACATGCTGCGCGTACGCGCCAAGGAGCGGCTCGGCGACGAGTTCGAGAAGCTCCTGGGGCAGGCCCACTTCTTCCTCAATCTCGATCCGGGCACGCTCGAGCACTACGTCTGCTCGGGCGATTTCGCAGGCTCGCCGTCGATCGGAAAATACTCCGATATCACCAAGTCCGCGGACATCTATTGCCAGCAAGGCCCGTTCGACTTCCCGTCGACGATCGTCGATACGCCGGGTACGAACGACCCCTTCCTGATCCGTGACGAGATCACGCGCCGCAGCCTCGGCTCGGCGGACGTCTACATCGTTGTGCTGACCGCGCGCCAGCCGCTGTCGGACAACGACGTGGCGCTGCTTCGGATCATGCGGGGGCTCAACAAGGACCGCATCGTGGTCCTGATCAACCGCATCGACGATCTCTCGGATCTCGATACGGAGCTGCCGCAGGTGGTCTCCTTCGTGCGCGATAAGCTGGCGATGGAATTTCCCGGATCCAGCATTCCGGTGGTCTACGGCAGTGCCTGGTGGGCCAATCAGGCGCTTGCCTTCGACGAGGACGCGGCGGCCCGCATCCTCAGGCGCAAATCCTCGAGCTACCTCCTGCGGGCGGGGCTGCTCCGGGCGAACGAACTCGGCTCGGTCGCCCTCGCCTCGGCGGACGCGCGCGAGCGGATGCGCCAGTCGCTGTTCGCCATGTCGGGGCTGCCGGCCGTCAATCAGGCTGTCGACACGCTGATGGGCATGGCGCACCCCACCTATGTGCTGCGCCAGATCACGCGCTCGTTCGCCGAGATGGCGCGGGCGTGCGAGAGCGCTGCGCGCAGCGAGCTGCAAATCCTGGCCGCCTCCGGAAACGCCAGGCGCGACCCCGCGCCGGTGACCGACGAGCGGCTTGCGATCTACGCCCAGGAGCGCGAGCTGCTTGCGGGCGTTGCCGCCAACATCGAGGCCTCGGCCGCGGGCATCGAGGCTCAGCTCGCGCGGATCATCCAGGAGGAGAAGGAGCGGCTGCGCGCGACGCTGCAGGTCACGATCGACACGCATGCGGCGCGCGAGCGCGACGTGCTGATCGACACCCTGTCGCGCGGACGGCCGCCCCGCGTCTGGACGCACGAAGGCGTGGAGCTGAGGCGGGCGCTGGCGAACGAGTTCCGCGTCGGGTTCGAGAAGGCCGCGCACCGCCTGACGTCGTTCCATGCGCGCGTCGTCCCGGAGCTGCACAAGCTGATGCGCTCGCTCGTGCCGGAGCCCGATCTGGCCGATCCGCGCGGCGAGACGCTGGCCATCCCAACGCCCACGATCGCGCCGCTCAGCCGCATGCTCGTGCTCGACCTCGAGACCTCCAAGTGGCGGGTGTTCTGGAGCCGGCTGCCGTCGCCCGAGGCCTCAGGGGCCAGGATCGAGGCGCTGATCCGGGACGAGTTCGCGCCCATTGCGGACGAGCTCGTGCAGCTCGCGGGCAACGAGTTCCATCATTTCAGCACGACGACGATCCGCTGGTCGTTCGGTGCGTGCCGGAATATCCAGCATGCGCTCAAGCGGCGGCTCGAGCTGCTGATGGCGGACTACGACGCGGCGCTGCGTCCGGCAGAAAGCGACAAAGCGGCGCAGGACCGGGATGAACGGCTCCGGGCCCAGGCGCAGCGCCTTAAAGACAACGAAACTCTGACCCAGCATCTCGAAACTCTCGCTCAGTACATCGACACGGTCCTGAAAACCGAGGGCACTGGGAGCACATGAGTAGAGCATCCGCGCAGTATCCCGAGCGGTTGAGGGCTGCTCGGGAACGCCTGATCGCCACCAACATCAACGACGCGGCGCTGAATTATTGCATCGAAGGGCTCGCGCGCGTGGAGGAGGTGCTGCGCCGGCCGTTGCGCGTGGTCATCCTCGGCGAGAACAACTCCGGCAAGACCTCCGTGACCGATCTTCTGATCGGGCAGGGCCTGCTCCCCACCAGCGTGGTGTCGAACACGCATGTGCCCGTGCTCATCACCTATGCCGAATCCGCGGCAATCTACGGCGTGAACTACGACGGCACCGAGATCCGCATCGACAGCGACGACGACGATGCGCTGACCGATCTCCCGTATCGGGCGCTGCAGATCGCGCTGCCGATCGAGCGGCTCAAGACCTACCAGATCCTCGACACGCCGCCGTCCGCCAATCCCGCGACGTTCGTCGGAGATGCCGACATCGTTGTCTGGTGCACGGTCGCCACGCGGGCGTGGACCGAGAGCGAGCGGGCCGCGTGGTCGGCGCTGCCGCAGCGGTGCAACCGCAATGCGCTGCTCGTCGCAACCCATAAGGACGGGCTCGATACCCAGGACGACATCACCTACGTCACGGAACGGCTCAAAGGCCTCACGCGCGGGCAGTTCCGCGACGTCGTCCTCGTCGATGCCGAGGGCGCGGGCGAAGGGGGTGATGCCTCCCAGGCCGGGGCGGACGTGCTCCGCGAGGCGATCCAGCGTCTCGCCTCCGACATTGCGGAGCGGCGGATGCAGAAGGCCGAGAAGATCGTTCGCCGGCTGGCGCGGCTGACGTTCCATCACTTCGGCAGCGACGAGGTGAGGCCCGAGACGGTCGAGCTTCTCATACGCTGGGAGATTCATGCGCGGCATCTGCTCGAGCTCTTGAAACAGAACCGACAAAGCGTCCCGGAGACGATCGAGGCGCTGCTCGTCACCTACGCCGTCTATGCCGAAAAGCTGCGGCCCGGCGTGGTGCGAGGCGATGACACCATCGCAGGCGTCACGTCGCGCGCGCTTACCACTCCCATCCGCTGGCCGCAGCAGAACACGGCTGCCGCGCGCCTTGTGCGGACGCTGGCGTCCGACCTGACGGGGCTGTTGCGCATGCTGTCGGGCCATTCGACGTTTGCCGATCCGGCCGTGCGGGCCGAGTATCACGTGGCGCGGGCCATCGTGCTCACGCTCGCCGATCTCGATGGGGCGTTCGACGCGCTCGGCCGCATGCTCGGCTCGTCGCTGGTCTCCGAGCAGCGGAGCGCCTGACAAGGGCCAGTGCGGATGTCTACGGACGCCTGAGACTACCGCCGCCGCGAGCTTCCTCGCAGATCCCGGCCGCGCTTGGTCCGAGGTTGGGATTGTCTGAGCCTCTTCAATGTCTTTGTGGTGCTTGGGCGCGCGTGGGAGTCCTGCCCGCAAGCGAAATGTTTACCGCACAGTAACACCTGTCGACCTAATGATGGGCGTGGTGCGGCGCAGCCTTTCGCTCTCTGCACCTCGTCCGCTAGACTGCTGGCGGGCCGGGATTATTCGGGCTGAACGCCGGGATGGACCCTGTTCCTGCCACACTCGTGGGGGAGGAAAGGGCTCTAGCCGGCAGGTACTGTAGCGTTAGGGTTGCTCGTTGCTCAGGCCGTTCATCGTCATCGGTTTTCTGTCAGGAGCGACCGGCGCGCTCGCGGACCCGGTGCAGCTTGCAGACGACGACCTCAAGGCGGCCGTCTCCGGATCTACCGTCGAGATCGACACGCCGCTTGGTACGACCGTTCCCATGCGCTTCGGAAACGATGGGCTGGTGTCGGCGGAGGCCGGCGTTCTGGCCCCTGTCCTCGGTTCCGCCAAGGACCGCGGGCGCTGGTGGGTCGAGGGTGAGAAACTCTGCACGAAATGGTTCCGCTGGTTCGAGGCAGGCGTGCGCTGTCTCACGATCCGGCAGGAGGGCGCCCGCATCTACTGGCGCAAGGTTGATGACGGCGAGACCGGCACCGGCACGCTCGTCGGCTGGACGCCCAAGGGCAAGGACAAGCCGGCGGTGGTCGCTGCAGCCGCGCCCGTATCGGCGCCCCCGCCGGCAGACGAGCCGATCCCCGTGCCCGTGAGGAAGCCCTCCATCGCGAAGGACAAGGTGCCGGTCCCGGCCGAGACCCGGAACGCGGCGCAGGAGACCGTGCAGGAGCTGCCGCCTACGGTCGTTGCACGCGCAGATCTCGGTTCGACCTCCAAGGACAGTCTGGACGACGGACCAACCATGCGGTTCGGCGGGGCAGGATTGCTCGAAGCCTCGGCGCGCGTCGGGCTGGACGCAAAGGCAACGGAGCCGGCCAAGGCCGACGAGCCTCGGTCCGTTCCGTCTCCAGTCCAGAAGCCTGCAAAAGAAGTTGGCCAAGGGCCTGCCGCGCCCGCCAAGAAGGCGAGCGCCACGCGGCATGCCTCGCTCGAGACGGGTGCGCCGGCTAAGCGTGTGCCCGCGACGCGTACGCTGTCCGATAAAAATGCGAACGGTGCGGCTGCTGTGCCGTCACGAGTGACGGCCGGTCCCCTCTATCGAGTGACCGGGGTTCATCGGCGCGATGTGCTCAACGTGCGGCGCGGGCCATCCGAGACCCATGACTCGATTGCGGCCATTCCGCCGACGGGACGCCGCGTGCAGATCACGGGGCAATGCCGCGCCGACTGGTGCCCGATCCGGTATGGCGCCATCACGGGCTGGGTGAACAGCTTCTATCTCGCCGAGGAAGGCTCGCGGCAGAACTCCGCGAGCCCGGTCTACGTTGCCCGGCCCTAGCGGCGCTCAACCGCGTGCCCGAAAGCTCCTGATCCACTTCTCAAATCGCCCGGTTTCGCCGGGCGTGTGCCTTTTCATTCCGGGAACCTTCTCCGCCGCGGCGCTGTTGCCGCTTACAGGGTCGGACAGGGGCGACACGCTCGTTCCTGCAAAAAAAGGAGCTGGACATGAACAAGCCGACCCTTGGTCTTGCCGCGCTGTTGATGCTTGGCGGGACCACGATTGCCGTGGCCCAGGATGGGCGGCGCGATACCATACCCGGTCCTGCGCAAGGACTGGAACGAGGACCGGACCTCGATGTCGCTGATGGTGACGGCCCACGCGCGGGTGGTGCGCGCGGAGATGCGCTGGACTCGCGAGGTGCCGAAGAGGCGCCCGGCATGATTCCGGATGCGGGACGGCGTGCGGAGGGGCCGAACCCGGATGCCCGAAAGGATCCGCCGGAGCCCGAGCCGAGCGGTGCTGAGCGCACCGATGACGCGCGAGGCCAAGACCGCGCCAGGGCACGCGACGACAGCGAGGCCGGTCAGAAAACTTCCGATGACGCCAAGGATCGAGGTCGCAAACCACGGACCGAGACGCGCGACAAGACCGGCGATGCGTCTTCAGACGAACCGAAGGTAAAGAAGGACGCGCAGGCGAAGCCCGACCGCGAACGTGGGGACCGTGGCGAGCGTGCCAAGGGGGACGGCGGCAAGGACGCTGCCGATGCCAAGAAGGCCGAGCCTGCGGATACAGGCAAAGCAGCCGAAACTGACAAGGCCGACAAGGGCAAGGCGGCGGAGACGACGGATCAGGCCGATACGGGTAAAGCAACGGCCGAGGGCGATCGCAAAGCGCTGGAGGAGGCCAGGAAAGCCGACCTTTCGGGTGAGAGGCGCGAGCGTGTCAGCACGGCGTTCCGTGAGCGGCGCGATGTGAAACGGCGGACCGACGTCGATATCGACATCTCGGTCGGGGCCAGGCTGCCGGGCGATTGGGAGTTCGTGCCTGTGCCGACGTCCGTGGTCGAGGTGGTTCCCGAGTATCGTGGCTACGTGTTCGCATACGTCGACGACGAGTACGTCATCTGCGATCCTGTCACCTATGAGGTCGTGGCCGTTCTTCCGGCCGCTGATGGGCCGCGGTATGCGGGCGGTGGTGGCGGTGCCGCCGAGCGCTGCTCGGAGACGTTGACGCTCAGCGAGGACGAGCGCGACGATCTCGTGCGCTCTATCCAGATGAACAACGAGGTGGACGTGTCCGATATCACCGTCGGATGGTCCGTGCCGGGCGAGATCGAGCTCAAGACGTTTCCCGAGCCTGTCATCTCGCGCACCGGAAAGCTCGCGTCGTGCCGTTACTTTGTCGCTGACGACCAGATCGCCATCGTCGATCCGGCCGAGGAGACGGTGGTCCTGTTGATCGACCACGACTGAGCGAAGCCAGGCCGCCGCGGACATGGGTCGGATCCGCGGCGGGCATTTAAGACACCAGCACCTCCACGTCTGAGAACGTTATGGAGACGTCGAATGGCCCAGAAAAGATCCGCACCCGGCGGCAAGTCGCGGCTCGCCAAACGCCGGGCGTCGAAGCGCAAATGGTCGGCCGACGTTACACGGCGCAGCGATGCGCTCGATCTCGAGACGGGTGTTTTCGCACAGCAGCGCCCTGACGAGATCGCCCGATCGCTCAAGCGCTCGGCCGAGCGAAGCACGCGGCGGAAAAGCGAGCCTTATCGCTCCGCCATGTCGATGCTGACCTTCTACATCAACCGCGCCGGCTCGTCGCTCTCGCGGCGGCGCCTGCACATTCTCGAGCGCGCAAAGGGCGAGTTGCGCAAGGCATTCGGACGCGACACGCACTAGGTCCGCAAGGGAACTCCGGTTCCCTCCAATCAGTTTCCATAGGGATGAACGAGATCCTGAAATATCTGGGCGGCGCCCTGCGCCGCACCTACGACGCCATCATCGAGCGGCCTCTGCCCTGGCGCATGATCGACAAGCTCGTCAGCCTCGAGGAACGATGCGAGCGGGACGCGCCGAAGGAGGGGGAGACGCCGCCGGATCGGACCGCGCCGGGCGAGCCTGGAGATGGTGATGCGCGCTCGTAAGCGGTGCGTGACCACGCGCATGTCCGAGGTGTCTCTCCGTTGACGACGTCTGCCCAATGCCGCCACAATTGCTTGGTCCTTGAGGCACGGGACAAGTCGATGGGGGAGAGGTGGACGTGCGTCTGTTATGTGCTGCGATTTTCTCGATGGCTTTCGTCTGGGATGCAAGCGCGGCAACGGCCGGCTCGCTCGAGCGCTCGCTGGCAAAGCTCAGCCCGGAGGAGCGGGCGCATCAGGCGTGTGCCATCAAGGGTCTCGAGGCGGTACGGCGAGGTGACAAGCGCCTTGCGAAGGCGGATCGGCTGATGCCCGATACGTTCAGGCGCGCCCACTTCGACGGCAGCGTGGTGTCGGCCAAGGGCGCGGCTGTGCGCGCCAACGCGCACTGGTATGCGCTTACGTTCGAATGCACGGTGTCGGACGATCAGATGAAGGCGCTCGTGTTCACCTTCAAGCTCGGCGACGAGATTCCGCCTGAGACATGGGAGGACGTCGGCCTTTGGCGTTGAGGCCGGGATGGCGTTCGCGGGAGATCAGGCGGGATCGCGTGCGGCGCCGGCCAGCAGGTCGCGCAGCATTTGCACGGCGCGCAGGGCAGGGCCGCGGCCGCCGCACTGAATGCTGATGCGCGCGCCTTCGAAGAGCAGGAACACCTCGTCGGCGAGCAGCTCCGGGTTGCGGTAGTGTGAGTCCGCGAACAACCTCACGAGATGCTCGCGCTTGCGCTGCTTGTAGTCCTCGATGACGGCGCGCGCGGGGTGGTCGGGCTGGAGCTCTACGGCCGCATTGGCGAGTGCGCAGCCGCGCTCGAACTGGCTGGTCAGGATCTCCTCGACGTGGTCGACCCAGGCCGCAAGGCGCTTCTCGGGGCTGTCGGGGTATGCCGCTGCGAGGCGCTCCCAGACGGCGTCACCCTCGGCCGCCAATCCGCGGGCATATTCAACGACGAGCTCGTCCTTCGCCTTGAAGTGCCGGTAGAGCGTCATTTTATTAGTCTGGGCTGCCTCCGCGATCAGTTCCACACCTACGGCATGCACGCCATGGCGGTAGAACAACTCGCGTGCAACGGTCAGAATGCGCTCCCGCGGAGGTGGCAGGGCGCCCTCGGCTGCGTCAGTTTTTCGCCGGGTCTGGACCACGTCTTGCTCATCGCCCCTTGACTGTTATGTTACCGCTCAGTACCAAAACGGGTGTTACCGGTCAGTAACTCCCCCTAATTTAGGGCAACTTGGCCGTCGGATCAATGTCATCGCAAGGCTCGTAATCTCAATCCCGGATTTTCGAGGCTTGCGCAATCCTTTTCGCCGGGCACTGATCTCGAACAAGCTCGAGACGCGGCATCAAGTTCTTGTGCTGGAGGGCCAATGCAACCTCGCTTCCGTTCTGCTCTTACGGCCGCTCTGCTCCTGTCCCTGCCGCTCGCGGCTTGTGGGGAAGCCCCCAACGCCAGCTCGGGCGCGGCCGCTCCGCCGGCGCCGAAGGTTTCAGTTGCCAAGCCGGTCCAGAAGCTTGTTTCCGACTATGACGAATATGTCGGTCGGTTCGTGGCTTTCGATTTCGTCGAGGTGCGCTCGCGCGTCTCGGGATATCTCGACAAGATCCACTTCACCGACGGCCAGCTCGTGAAGCAAGGGGACGACCTCTTCACCATCGACCGGCGGCCGTTCATGGCCTCGCTCGACCAGACCAAGGCGGCGCTTGAGCAGGCGAAGGCCAACCTGGCGTTTGCCGAGGCCGACTTGAAGCGCGGCTCGCATCTCGTGCCCGGCACCTCGATCACGCAGCAGACCCTGGACCAGCGGACGCAGGCCAAGCGCGTGGCGGAAGCTTCCGTCATGGCACAGGAAGCCGCCGTGACGCAGGCCGATCTCGATCTGCAGTTCACCGAGCTCAAGGCACCCATCTCGGGGCGCATCGGCGATAGGCGCGTGTCGATCGGCAACCTCGTCACGGGAGGGACGGCCGGGAGCACGACCCTGCTCGCCACCGTGGCCTCGGTCGATCCGATCCGCTTCGAGTTCACCATGGATGAAGCGTCGTACCTCCGCTATCTCAAGGTGGCGACGGCGCAGGCCTCGAGCAGCGCCAACCGCGGCATGTCGATTCCGGTGCGGCTGAAACTGATCGACGAGGACACCTTTAAGCACGAAGGCAAGATCGACTTCGTCGACAATGTGATCGACCGCTCGTCCGGCACCATTCGTGCGCGCGCTGAGTTCAAGAACCCGGACGGGAAGCTGACACCCGGCATGTTCGGCCGCATCCAGATCACCACGTCGCCGCCGGCGACGGCGTTGCTCGTTCCCGACAGCGCGATCGCGACGGAGCAGGTGCGCAAGTTTGTCTACGCGCTCTCGCCCGACGACGTCGCCAACCCGAAGTACGTGACGCTCGGACCCATAGTGGACGGGCTGCGCGTGATCACGGCGGGGCTCGATGCCAACGATACGGTCGTCGTCAACGGCCTGATGCGGGTGCGGCCCGGCGTCAAGGTGGCGCCCGAGCAAGCGACGGCCACGAGCGAATCCAAAGAGACGGTCGTGGGCACGAACTGATCGTGCTTCCGCATCGCGTCCGGCGAGCCCGATCTGGGCTCGCCTTCGAAGGACGTTATTGGTGAGACCGACGATTTCCGCTTCGCGCCGTCACAGGCTCGAGCGGTCCGGGTCCAGGCGACAGGGCTGAGCCATGCGCATCTCGCACTTCTTCATCGACCGGCCGATCTTCGCCGCCGTCATCTCGATTGTGTTCCTGATCGTCGGCGGCGTGTCGCTGGGCCGGCTGCCTATCGCTCAGTATCCCGAGATCGCGCCGCCGGTCGTCAACGTCACCGGACAGTATCCCGGCGCCAGCGCCGAGGTGGTGGCGTCCACGGTCGTTGCTCCGCTCGAGCAGCAGATCAACGGCGTCGAGCGCATGCTGTACATCTCGTCGAACTCGACCGGAGACGGGCGTTTCTCCATTTCCGTGACGTTCGATCTCGGCACCGATCTCGACACGGCCCAGGTGCAGGTGCAGAACCGCGTCGCCATCGCGCAGCCGCGCCTGCCCGGCGACGTGCGCAACATCGGCGTCACGGTCGCGAAAGCCTCGCCGGACCTGATGATGGTCGTGCATCTGCTTTCGCCCGACAACTCCCGCGACACGCTGTTCATCTCCAATTATGCGAGCGTCAACGTCGTCGACGTCCTGAGCCGCATCGAGGGCATCGGCTCGATCACGGTGTTCGGCAGCCGCGACTACTCCATGCGCGTGTGGCTCGACCCGGACCGCATGCAGTCGCTGGCGCTGACCTCCAACGACGTCGTCGCGGCGCTGCAGGGACAGAACGTGCAGGTCGCGGCCGGCATCCTCAACCAGCCGCCGATCACGCAGCCCGGCGCATTCCAGATCTCCGTGCAGACGCAAGGTCGGCTTGCGGATCCGGACCAGTTCTCGCAGATCATCGTCAAGCAGTCCGGAGACGCCGTCGTCCGGCTCAAGGACGTCGCGCGCGTCGAGCTTGCCGCGCTCGACTACGGCCTCATCTCGTATCTGGACAAGAACCCGGCAGTCGCTCTCGGAGTTTTCCAGCTTCCGGGCTCGAACGCCATCGCGACGGCCGAGAAGATCAAGGCGACGATGGCCGAGCTCTCGAAGGGGTTCCCGCCCGGGATCAAGTACGACATCATCTACAACCCCACCGAGTTCATCCAGCAGTCGGTGGATGCGGTCGTGCACACGATCCTGGAAGCGGTCGTGCTCGTCGTGCTGGTGGTGGTGCTGTTCCTGCAGACGTGGCGCGCCGCCATCATTCCGATCGTGGCCATTCCAGTCTCGCTGATCGGTACGTTCTTCCTGATGTCGGCGTTCGGCTTCTCGCTCAACAACCTGTCGCTGTTCGGGCTGGTGCTCGCAATCGGCATCGTGGTCGACGACGCGATCGTCGTGGTCGAGAACGTCGAGCGCAACATCGCCAACGGCTTGAGTCCCCGCGAGGCGTCCTATCGGACGATGGAGGAGGTCGGCGCGGCGCTGGTCGCGATTGCGCTCGTGCTGTCGGCGGTGTTCGTGCCGTCCGTCTTCATCACGGGCATCTCGGGCCAGTTCTACCAGCAGTTCGCGCTCACCATCGCCGGCGCGACGGTCATCTCGCTCATCGTGTCGCTGACGCTGTCGCCGGCGCTTTGCGCTCTGCTGCTCAAGCCGCACGCCGATGGTCATAGCCGCCCGAGCCTCCTGATGTGGCCGGTGCATGCCTTCTTCCGGCTCTTCAACTGGAGCTTCGACAAGCTGTCCAGCGGATACGCCTGGCTCGTGGGGCGGATCGTGCGGCTTTCGATCCTCATGCTCGTCGCCTACGTCGGCATCATCGCCTTCGGCATGAACGAGTTCCGCAAGACGCCGGTCGGCTTCATCCCGGCGCTCGATGGCGGCTATCTCATCACCATCACGCAGCTTCCCCCGGCGGCTTCGCTCGCGCGCACGGACGAGGTCAACCGCCGGGCCGTGGAGCTGGCGCTCGAGGTTCCGGGCGTGGCGCATGCCGTCAACTTCGTCGGCTTCTCCGGCGCGACGCGCACCAATGCGCCCAATGCGGGCGCCGTGTTCGTCGTGCTGAAGCCGTTCGACGAGCGCGCGCGCGACCCGAACCAGTCGGCGCGGGCCATCCAGCAGGCGCTGCTCGCCAAGTTCTCGACCATCCAGGACGCGCTGGTGCTCGTCGTGGCGCCGCCGCCGGTGCGCGGCATCGGCAGCGCGGGCGGTTTCCGCATGATGGTCCAGGATCGCAACGGTGCCGGGCCGGCAGCGCTGCAGCAGGTCGTCGGCGCGATGATGGAGAGAGCGAACCAGACGCCCGGTCTGATGCAGGTTTTCTCGATGTTCGAGAACGCGACGCCGCAGCTCTACCTCGACATCGACCGCGTCAAGGCGCAGATGCTCGGCATCAACGTCACGGACGTATTCACCACGCTGCAGACCTATCTCGGCTCGGCCTATGTGAACGACTTCAACCTGCTCGGGCGGACGTTCCGCGTGACGGCGCAGGCGGACAGTGCCTTCCGGGTGAACACAAAGGACGTGCTCAAGCTTCGCGTGCGCAATTCTGCAGGCGATACAGTGCCGCTCGGGACCTTCACGACGGTGCACGACATCTCGGGGCCGTCTCGCGTGCCGCGCTACAACCTTTACCCCGCGGCCGAGCTCGACGGTGCCGCGGCGCCCGGCTACTCGCAGGGGCAGGCGATCGAGCTCATGGAGAAGATCTCGGCCGAAACGCTGCCGCAGGGGTTCAGCTACGAGTGGACCGAGCTCGCCTTCCAGCAGATCCGGGCAGGAAACACGGCGGCGTTTGCGTTCGCGCTCGGCGTCGTGTTCGTGTTCCTGGTGCTGGCGGCGCAGTTCGAGAGCCTGACCTTGCCGCTGGCGGTGATCCTGATCGTGCCCATGAGCCTCGTGGCGTCGATCTCCGGCGTCATCCTGCGCGGCATGGACAACAACATCCTGACGCAGGTCGGCTTCGTCGTGCTGATCGGACTGGCGGCGAAGAACGCTATCCTGATCGTCGAGTTCGCCTCGCAGCTCGAGGAGCAGGGAAAGAACAGGTTCGAGGCCGCCAAGGAGGCGGCGCGCCTCAGGATGCGGCCCATCATCATGACGTCGCTCGCCTTCATTCTCGGCGTCGTGCCTTTGGTTTGGGCCGTGGGTGCCGGCGCGGAGCTGCGCCAGGCGCTCGGCACCGCGGTGTTCGCGGGCATGATCGGCGTCACGGTGTTCGGCCTCATTTTCACGCCGGTGTTCTATGTGATCTGCCGGTGGCTGGGTCAGCTCTTCGCGCGCCGGCGCCCCGCGCGCGAAGGTGCGCACGCGCCTGCGGAGTGAGCTTGGGCCGGAAAGCCACTTGCTGACGGTGCGGAGATGCGATGTGTCTCCGCCCGCCTCGTTTCGAGCAGAGCCCGTCCAGGCGTTTTCGGCGCGGCTTCGGCCACCGAAATTATCCGCCGACGTGCGCATTGATTTTCGATCGTCGTGTCGTTGCGCGAGATCAAAGCCCCGCTTCACAAGCCGCGTGATTTAATGTCGCGCTTGTTTTTTGTCGCGACTCATCGCTTTCTCATCGAAAATAATTCCGCATACGGTTAGATCCTATATTTTACAGTTATCTATACGATGTTTTGTTGTGTCGATCGCAGCGTAGCGTTGCGTTCCATTTCTCGCGCGAACACTAATCGGGGCTGTATCCAGTTTGCGTCCGTCTGGGGCATTCTTCGGGAAAAGAGCACGGCAATGAGCGCGAATTCGCTGATGTCCGCACGCCTGTCGTTCAACCAGATCGACGAGGAAACGCGGCGGCTGCTCCGCGAGTACAAGGATTTCCTTCTTGGCGAGCTGCCGGGCATTCTCGACGGCTTCTATGAGCACGTCGTCAAGTATCCCGAGACGGCAGCATTCTTCAAATCGCGCGACATGATGGCGGGTGCCAGGAGCGCGCAGATCCGGCACTGGCAGACCATTCTCGAGGGAAATTTCGACGAGGTCTACGAGGCCTCGATCAAGCGGATCGGCGAGACGCACCATCGCATCGGCCTCGATCCGCGCTGGTACATCGGCGGCTACAACTCCCTGCTCAACGGTCTCCTGCAGGCGATCGCGCTCCGGATGCCGGGTGCACGGCCGGGGCAGGAGGCTGCGGGATGGAAGGGCAAGGGGGCGTCTGCACCCGATCGCAAGACGGCGCTGCAGAACGCCGTCATCAAGGTGGCCATGCTCGACATGGATCTCGCCATCTCGGTCTATCTCGACGCGGGGCGACGTGAGCTCAACAAGCTTGCGGGGACCGTGGTGTCGATGGCGGGCTCCGTCGCGCATACGGCGGTCGAGCTCGAGCGTGCCGCCGATTCCGTCGCCGGGTCTGCGCGGTCGGCCACCGACCAGCCGGCTGCGGTGGCGGCCGCGGCGGAAGAGGCTTCGGCCAACGTGCGCACGGTCGCCTCGGCGGCGGACGAGCTTTCGGCATCGGTGAAGGAAATCTCGCGTCAGGTGGCGGGCTCGACGGAGATCGCCGGACGAGCGGTCGCGACGGCCGACCAGGCGTCCGACAAGGTCCGCAACCTTTCGCAGGCCTCCCAGCGGATCGGCGACGTCGTGGAACTGATCAGCAACATCGCGCGGCAGACGAACCTGCTGGCGCTCAACGCGACCATCGAAGCCGCGCGCGCGGGCGAGGCCGGAAAGGGGTTCGCCGTGGTGGCGCAGGAGGTGAAGTCGCTCGCCAATCAAACGGCGAAGGCAACGGCCGAGATAGGGGCGCAGATCACGGCCATCCAGGGCTCGACCGCGGACGCCGTGGGCTCGATCGGCAATATCGGCGGCATCATCAACTCGATCGATCAGATCGCAAATACCATCGCCGCCGCCGTCGAGGAGCAGGGCGCGGCGACGGTGGAGATCGCACGCAACGTGCAGGAAGCCGCGCGCGGCACCGCCGACGTGGCGTCCAACGCGGTGGGGCTCTCCAACTCGGCGGTCTCGACCGGGTCGGCGGCGGCGCAGATGCTCGCGGCGGCCAAGAAGCTCGGCGCGCAGGCCGAGGAGCTCAGGAAGACCGCGCAAGGCGTGATGTCCACCAAGGCCGCGTGAGGGGGCGTCATAGTGCGGCGAGGGCGCGTCGGGCCTGATCGAGCGTGTGTTCGGGGGTGCGGCCGGCGTCGATGCGTGTCCATGACAGCGGACCGATGTTGCGCTCGGCCTGAGCGCAGACCACGGCGGCATCGGAATCCGAGGCATCGCCGCGGCGGGCCTCGACGCGCGCGATTTGCGTTGCGAGCGGCGCCTCGAGCCACAGGCCCGCGAAGCGTGCCCCGGTCCTTTTCGCTATGGCCGCGATGCTCTCCCGCTCCTCCGGCTTGGCGGACACGCCGTCGAAGATGACGCTGTGCCCGGCGGCAAGGGCGTGCTCGGCCTTCGCGTAGAGTGCGGCATAGACCCTGTCCGATACCTGCTCGGAGTAGTGCTCGGGTGACAGGCGCTCGGTCTCCGGCGTGGCGAACATGTGCTTGCGCTCGACGTCGGTGCGCAGGATGAGCGCGCCCGGCGACGGATCGATGATCGGCGCGAGGTGCGCGGCGAGCGTCGACTTTCCGGTTCCGGAAAGACCGCCGACGGCAATCAGCGTGGGCTGCACGGGCGTCAGGTAACGATTGGCGGCCGTTATGTAGGCGGTGGCGCGGGCGATGTGCTGGGTATCATCGCCTTGCGGATTCTGGAGCGCGCTTTCGAGGGCGACGAGCCCGCGCACGGCCGCGCGGGTGGCGAGGAAAAGCGGAAGCGCGGCCAAGCCCTCGATTTCGTGGCCGGTGGGCGCGGCGCCGACATAGGCGTTGAGCACGACGTTGGCGGCGTTGCGGTAGCCGCGTACGTCGAGGTCCATCAGCAGGAAGGCCAGGTCGTAGAGCACGTCGATGGTGGCCAGGCGCTCGTCGAACTCGAGCGCATCGAAGGGGACGACGCGTCCGTCGAGCATGACAATGTTGCCGAGATGCAGGTCGCCATGGCAGCGGCGCACGTGTCCGGCCTGTCCTCGCGCATCGAGCAGGGGAGCGAGCCGCTCGACCTCGGCGAGGCTGCGTCGGTGAAATTCATCGGCCCGAGGCTGCACGGCCGGGGGAGCGGCGTCCACGAGCGAGGCGGCCAGGTTCGCCACCGTGTCATGCATGATCGCCGCGCCGGAGAGACCCAAGACGAGCGGCGCCGCGCGGTGATAGCGCACGGCCATGTCGGCAAGCGCTTTGCCGATCTCGCGCGGGAGCGGACCCTGCTCGGCAACGTGGGCGAGCAGTTGCTCCTGGTCGAAGCGATGCATGGCGAGCGCGGCCTCGACCGGATCGCCCGTGCCGAAGGCGAGCGTACCGTCAGGCTGGCGGCCGATGTCCACCAACCCAATGTAGATCTCGGGGGCCTGGTCGCGGTTGAGCTCCAGCTCGCGTGCGAGGGCCCTTTGCCGCTCGGCGAGAGTCGTGAAGTTGAGGAACGGCAGCTTGACGCGCTTCTTGATCTTGAAGGCCTTGTCTCCGGCCAGGATGACGCGCGCGGCATGCGTCTCGATAGTCTCGATGCGGTCGGGACGATCGGCGTAGGACGCCGGATCGGTCAGGAACGCCATCAGCTCCGCCGCTTCGCGGTCCGGCTCGGCAAGATCGTGAGGGTGGCGATCTCTCGGCATCGCGACATTCCAGCTCGGGCGGTCAGGTGCTCAGCGTGTCGGTTCCAAGAGGTTCCCGCCGCGGTCGCGCGGCGGGTCTGGAATCGTTCTCGACGCTTACACTAGCCCGTCTTCGTGTCCTTCAAATACCAGCCCCACGGGTCCGTGCTGCGGTAAGCCGTGATCTGCTTTGGCTCGAGGAAGTTCATGAGGCCCCAGGTGCCCAGCTCGCGGCCGACACCGCTTTTCTTCATGCCGCCCCAGGGCGGCTCCAGGAAGTTGGGCTGCGAGCAGTTGATCCACACGACGCCGGCCTCGAGGCGGTCGGCGACGCGCTCGGCGCGCTCCAGGTCCTTGGTCATGACGGCAGCGGCAAGGCCGAACTCGGTGGTGTTGGCAAGGGTCAGCGCCTCGTCCTCGGTCTTGAAGTCGGCAACGGAGAGGACGGGGCCGAAGATCTCCTCGTTCCAGATGCGCGCGCTCGGCGGTACGTTCGTGAAGATGGTCGGCTCGACGAAGTAGCCGGCGTTGAAACCGGCCGGGCGACCGCCGCCGCAGACGAGCGTGGCCTCGCGCTTGCCGGTCTCCATGTAGCCCAGCACCTTGTCGTACTGCTGGTGGCTGACGAGGGGGCCGAGCTGCACGCCCTCGCCCATGCCGTCGCCGATCTTGATCCTCTGCGCTTCCGCCGCCAAGCGCTCGACGAGCGGTCCGGCGATGCCCTGCTGGGCAATGAGGCGCGAGGTGGCGCTGCAGACCTGGCCCTGGTTCCAGAAGATGCCGAACATCACCCATTCGACCACCTGCTCCAGGTCGGCGTCGTCGAAGACGACGATGGGGGATTTGCCGCCGAGCTCCAGGCTCAGGCTCTTGACGTCCTTCGCCGCGGCGGTGGCGACGGCGATGCCGGTCGGCACGGAGCCCGTGAAGGCGAGCTTGCTCACGTCGGGATGCGCTGCGAGCGGCGCGCCGGCGTCGCGGCCGAGGCCGGTGACGACGTTGACCACGCCGGGCGGCACGCCCGCGTCGTGACAGATGCGTGCCAGCGCGAGCGCGGTGATGGGCGTGTACTCGGACGGCTTCAGCACCAGCGTGCAGCCCGCGGCGAGCGCGGGGGCAACTATCCAGGCGGCCATCAGCAGCGGATAGTTCCAGGGCACGATGAGGCCGGCGACGCCAACCGGCACGTATTTTATCGTGGTCCTGAAACGATCGTCGGGGACGGCGATTTGTTCGCCTTGCTTCGCCTCCAGCTCCTCGGCGTAGGTGGCGTAGAGATTGAAGCAGTAGATGGTGTCGGCGATATCGCCCTCGGCCTCGGCGAGCGGCTTGCCGTTGTCCTCGACCTCGAGGCGGGCGAGGCGGTCCTTCTCAGCCTCGATGCCGGCGGCGATGGCGCGCAGGATCGCGGCGCGCTCGCGGCCGGTCGTCCGCGCCCATGGGCCCTGTCCGGCGCGCTTGGCGGCGGCCACGGCGCGGTCGATGTCGGCGGCCGTGCCTGCGGCGATGCTGGCGAAGACGCGCTCGGTCGCTGGGTTGATGACGTCGATGGTGCCGCGCTCGGCGGCATCGTGCCACGCGCCATCGATGAACAGCTTCGGCTGCATGCGGGTCCTCTCGTGATTGGTCAGAGCGCTTCGCTCAGCGAGGTGGCGAAGGCTTCGAGGAAGATGTCGGCGTGCTCGCGGCGGAAGGCGAGCGGCGGGCGGATCTTGAGGATGTTGCCGTACTTGCCGGCGGTGCCGATCAACACGTTGCGCTCGCGCATGGCATTGACGAGGCGTTCGGCTGCGGCGCGGTCCGGGCCGCGGCTTTCCGGATCGCGGACCAGCTCGACGCCGATGTAGAGACCGGCGCCGCGCACGTCGCCGACTTGCGGCGCATCCTTGGCGAGCGCAGAAAGACCGTCGCGCAG
Source organism: Hyphomicrobium sp. (assembly GCF_020852195.1). GTDB lineage: Bacteria > Pseudomonadota > Alphaproteobacteria > Rhizobiales > Hyphomicrobiaceae > Hyphomicrobium_C. The sequence continues at coordinate 25,186 of NZ_JADZBI010000097.1, forward strand.
GTAGGTGCCCGTGTCTTGCGCGTTCTCTTGCAAGCCTTCGTCGGCGATGGTGTCGAGCACGGCGAGGCCGGCCGCGGCCGCGACCGGGTTGCCGCCGAAGGTGTTGAAGTAGCCGTTGCGTGTGCCGAAGTCCGCCAGCAGATCCGGCCTGGTGGCGACGCCGCCCATGGGAAAGCCGTTGCCCATGGGCTTGCCCATGACGACGAGGTCGGGGACGACGCCATGGCGCGTGAAGCCCCACATGGCCTCGCCCGTGCGCGCGAAGCCCGGTTGCACCTCGTCGGCGACGAACAGGCCGCCCGCGTCGCGGATGGCGGCGACGGCCTCGGCGAGGAAGCCCGGATCTCCGGGAAATATGCCGTCGCTCGAGAAGATCGTGTCGGCGATCAGGGCCGCGGGGGCGAGACCGCGTTCCTTCAACGTCTCGATCGCCTCGCGAACGTGGGTGGCGAAGCGGGGGCCGAGGCCGCCCGCTCCGCCGCGGTAGGTGTCAGGAGCCGGCACCAGCACGACATGGGGCGCGGGCGTCTCCGTGCTGGCGGACGAGGGCGAGATCTCGGTCACAGCCAGCGTGTTGCCGTGATAGGCATTTTCGGTCGCGATCAGGCCGGTACGGCCGGTGACGCTGCGGGCGATGCGCAGCGCGAGGTCGGCGCTCTCGCTGCCGGTGCAGGTGAAGACGACGTTCGCGATCGGATCCGGCATTGTGGCCAGCAGCCGCTCGGCGTAAGCGTAGACGCCGTCGTGAAGGTACCGCGTGTGGGTGTTCAGCACGGCGATCTGTCCGGCAACGGCCGCTGTCACGGCCGGGTGGCAATGGCCGATGGAGGGGACGTTGTTGTAGGCGTCGAGGCAGCGTGTGCCGTCGGCTTCGATCAACCAGACGCCCTCGGCGCGCACGACGTGCAGCGGGCGCTTGTAGAACAGCATTGAGGTGGGGCCGAAGGCGGCGCGACGACGGCGGATCAGCGCCTCGGTCGCGGGTGCGAGGCCGCTCGCGCCAGCCGTCATGTCGAAGGCGTTCAGCTCAAGGATCTTCTGGGTCTCGCTCACGGCGGCTCCGTGGGACACGATGCTCAAGTCTTGGGCGCGGCCTGCATCACACGCGCACAAAGATTGGCGCACGAGGGCGTTGCGTCGATCCTACATCATCATCAAAATCGTTTCTCGCGAATAAACGCAGGGCGGCGTGCGTCCGCACGCCCGCCCGCTCACGGAGGGAGGATGCATGCTGAGTTCAATTGCAGGGCGGTCGGTCATCGTCACGGGCGGAAGCAAGGGCATCGGCAAGGGCATCGCAAAGGTGTTCGCGCGCAACGGGGCAAAGGTGCTGGTCGTTTCGCGCAACCTTTCGGAGGCCGAGGCCACGGCTGAGGAGCTGAAGCGGGATGGCGGCACCGCATCGGGCATCGCGGCCGACGTCACGCAGATGGGCGATCTGCAGGTGATGGCCGAGGCGGCGCATTCGCGTCACGGCGGGATCGACATTCTCTGCGCCAACGCCGGCATCTTCCCGCAGGGGACGATCGAGGAGCTGTCGCCGGAGGATTGGGACCACGTGCTCGGCACCAACCTCAAGGGCACTTTTCTGTCGCTCAAGGCGTGCCTGCCGTACCTCAAGGCGTCGGACCAGGGGCGCGTTGTCGTCACGTCGTCGATCACGGGGCCGGTGACCGGATTTCCCGGCTGGACGCACTACGGGGCAAGCAAAGCGGGCCAGCTCGGCTTCCTTCGGACCGCTTGCCTCGAGCTTGCGAAGCACAAGATCACGGTCAACGCCGTGCTGCCCGGTAACATCCTCACCGAAGGCCTCATCGCCATGGGCGACGAGTATCTGCAGTCGATGGCGGCATCGATCCCACTCAAGAAGCTCGGCACGGTGGAGGACATCGGCTATGCCGCGCTGTTCCTCGCCTCAAAGGAGGCGGCCTACATCACCGGCCAGACGATCATTGTCGATGGCGGGCAGATTCTGCCGGAGAGCCTTGACGCGCTGAAGTGAGCTTGCCGAGGAGGCGGCCGGCCCAGGACTTGGCCGGTGCCGGCCGGGTCGCCTCGCCGAAGCGGACGAGATAGCGCTCGCAGAGCGGCACCGTGCCCTCGGTGTAGGCAACGCCCATGGAGCGGGCGAGGTCGGTGTCGGAATGGGAGCCGATCCACGCCACCAGTAGGATACGCCGCAGCATGACGAAGGTGGCGATCTCGGTCTCCTCCTCCGGAGAGAGGTTGCCGAAGCGCCGGTAGCCGCGCACCCAGGCGGCGATCAGCTCGGGCACCTCCGGGGCGTCCTCGAAAAATGAGACGGTGGTGGCGCAGTCGTAAAGGAACCAGGAGAAGCCGCAGTCGTCGAAATCGATGACCTTCACGGTGCCGCCGTCCATCAGGAGATTGGCGAGGCGCATGTCACCGTGGACAAGGCCGAACACGTCCGGCCCGGTGCCGAAGCGGGTGAGGCGGCGCTCGATGGTTGCGACCGTCTCGGCCAGCACTGTTCCGATTTCGGGTGTGAGCCCCATGCCGTCGCGCCAACGGCCCCAGTGCGGCGTGGCGCCAAGGCTGGTGTCGAAGTTCCACGTGTGGCGCTCGAACCAGGGCGGGCGCTTCCACGAGCGGACATGGGCGTGCATCTTGGCGGTGGTCTCGCCGAGCTGCTCGAATCCTGCCGCGTCGTTGGCGGCGGGCTCCGCGCCCGCCTCCCAGGCGAAGAGCACCGTGTTGCGCGGCTGTGCGAGGCCGTCCGCCGCAACTGTTTGAATGAACTCGCCATCGCGTCCGCGAATGGGGGACGGGACGTTGGCGGCCGCGGATTCCCTCAGGGCGGCGAGCCAGGCCAGCTCCGAGGCGATGGCGGTGCGGGAGTGGTAGCCCTCGCGATGGATGCGCAGCGCCCAGCGGCCGCCCGTTGCCGGATCGTCGAGGCGGTAGGTGGCGTTCTCCGAAACGTTAATGAGCGTCGGTGCCACGCCGTCGGGCAGGGGAAAGCGGCGCACGGCGCGTGCCGCCAAATGATCCAGTACCTTCGTTCCGGTCGATGCCTCCACCACCCCCTGCCCTCCTTCGCGCCGGCTCTCGCTTCCATCCGCGGCACACTGTAGAACCTACTACGGAAACGGGCAGAGGGCATTCCGTCACGATGGCGATGGCGCGATGAAAGCAAAACGAAAACCTGATGCGTCCGGGGCGCGGCGCAAGGCGCTCGCGGAGCAGGGGCCGCTGTCGCGCGCGTCGCTGCGGCTCAGGATCGTGTTTCCCGCGGAGCGCCAGATCGGCCCTGGTAAGGCGGATCTTCTCGAGGCGATCGGGCGAACGGGGTCGATCTCGTCGGCGGCGCGTGACCTCGGCATGTCCTACCGGCGCGCGTGGCTTCTGGTCGACGAGATGGGCAAGCTGTTCAAGCGGCCGCTGGTGACGACGGCGGCGGGCGGTGCGCACGGCGGCGGCGCGGCGCTCACGGATTTCGGCCGCGCGCTGGTCGCGGCCTACCGGCGCATCGAGGACCGCGCTGCGGAGGCCGCCCGCGCCGAGCTGATCGCTTTCGAGTCGGATCTGGACGACGTATAGGCGGCTGCCGAATCCAAGACGGGGGATGCGAACTGGCTACTTCAGCACCGTGAAGCCTTCGTCCTCGAACACCTTGGCGGCGTCGGCCGTCGAGAGGAAATCGAGGAACGCCTTCGCCTCCGTGTTGGTCGAGGAGGCGGTCAGCGCGACTGGATAAACGATCGGCGGATGGCTGTCCTGGGGGAAGGTGTCCACGAC
>NZ_JADZBI010000098.1 GCF_020852195.1 Hyphomicrobium sp.
GCCGCGTTGACGCCGGACCGCGACCGCACGACCTGATAGCCGCGCCGGCCGAGATACCAGACCGGCGCGCTCCAGACGTGCACGAGGCGCGTGAAGGGGAAGACCAGGAAGATGGTCATGCCCAGAAACAGGTGCGCCTTGAAGATCGGATGCGCGTCAGCGATCAGGCTCGAGACGCCGGGCTGCAGCGTCAGAATGCCCTGGGCCCAGGTCATGAAGCGCACCATCTCGTGGCCGTCGAGGTGATCGAGCGAGACGACGATAGTGGCGAGTCCGAGGACGAGCTGGGCGTAGAGAAGCAGAAGCACGGCAATATCGCCGAACGACGACGTCTTGCGGATGCGCGAGTCGAACAGGCGGCGGTGGACGAGCAGCGTCATGCCGACGAAGCAGGCGACGCCGGCGATGCCGCCGACGACGATGGCCATCACCTGCTTGAAGCCGTGCGAGATGCCCAGCGCGTCGAAGATCTGGATCGGCGTCAGGAGGCCGACGAAGTGGCCGACGAAGATGATCAGGATGCCGACGTGAAACAGGTTCGAGCCCCAGGTGAGCTGGCGCTTACGCAGCATCTGGCTCGATCCCGAACGCCACGTGTACTGCTCGCGGTCGAAGCGCGCCAGCGAGCCGAGCAGGAAGACGGTCAGGCACAAATAGGGATACCAGCCGAAGACGATGTGATTGATCGCGTCGCGCATGGGAACCTCCTCACGCTCGCGTGGACGGGGTGTGGGTGACGATGGGGCGGCGCGGCTCGGCGGACATGCCGGGGGCGGGGCGCCGTCCGGCACGGATGCGCGACGCCAAGCCGTCGGTGTCGCAGGCGGCGGCATCGGCGCCGGGGCCGAACCTCACCTCCTCGTCCTTCCAGGCGGCATCGAGGGCGGCGAGATCGTTGGGGTCGTCGTCGGGACCGGCCAGGATGGCCTCGAGGACCTCGGCGTCGGGCTGGCCCGCGCTCAGGATCTCCAGCGCAGCGAAGACGCCGGCGTACGGCGCGCTGCGCTTCTCCAGGCGCTGGCGCAGCGCCACGACAATGTGCACGGCCTCGGCCAGCGTGCTCCGCGCCTCCGCCGCCGGGATGGCCGACAGGAACTCCAGGAACAGCGGAATGAAGTCCGGCAGCTCCGACGTGCTCAGCGCAAGGCCGTGCTTCTCGTAGAGCTGGGCCAGATCGACCATGGCCTGGCCACGGTCGCGGCTTTCACCATGGACATGCTCGAAGAGGTGCAGCGACAGCGAGCGCGTGCGGTCGAACAGCAGGACATAGCGCTCCTGCATGTCGTAGATGTCGCCGGCGGCGATCTCGTCGAGGAGACGCACCAGCCCGTCGCGGGCGGCGCGGGGCAGCGTGCCCTCGGCCTCGAGCGCGGCCCGCATCTCGGGCGCCGCCGCCTGAAGCTCGACGGTCGGATAAGTGAGGAGCGCGGAGAGCGTCTTCAGCGTGTCTCGCATCACGAAACCTCCATCGGCGTCTTGGCCTTCTTCGGCGTGCCGAACAGGCTCGTCTCCGTGCGCCCGTCCGAGCAGCCGTTGCCGAACGAGAAGCCGCAGGAGCCGCGCAGGTCGTAGACGTCCTCGTCGAGCTCGCGGTGGGCGGTCGGGATGACGAAGCGGTCCTCGTAGTTGGCGATGGCCATGACCTGGTACATCTCGTCGATCTGGGCCGCCGTGAGCCCCACCCGCCTGGCGATGGCCTCGTCGATCACGCCGTCGATGGTCTTGGCGCGCATGTAGGCGCGCATGGCGAGCATGCGCTCGAGGCCGAGCGCGACCGGCTCCTCCTTGCCGGCGGTCAAGAGGTTCGCCAGATAGCGCAGCGGGATGCGCAAGCTCTTCACGTCCGGCATCTCGCCGTCGTGGCCGATCTTGCCGGCTTCCGCCGCGGACTGGATGGGCGAGAGCGGCGGCACGTACCAGACCATCGGCAGCGTGCGGTATTCGGGATGCAGCGGGAAGGCGACCTTCCATTCCATGGCCATCTTCCAGATCGGCGAATGGCGCGCGCCATCGATCCAGCTCTCGGGGATGCCGTCGGCGCGGGCCTGGGCGATGACCTTCGGATCGTTGGGATCGAGGAAGATGCCGAGCTGGGCCTCGTAGAGATCCTGCTCGTCCGGCACGCTCGCCGCCGCCTCGATGCGGTCGGCATCATAGAGCACGACGCCGAGGTAGCGGATGCGGCCAACGCAGGTCTCCGAGCAGACGGTCGGCTGGCCGACCTCGATGCGCGGATAGCAGAGGATGCACTTCTCCGATTTGCCGCTCGACCAGTTGTAGTAGATCTTCTTGTAGGGGCAGCCCGAGACGCACATGCGCCAGCCGCGGCACTTGTCCTGGTCGATCAGGACGATGCCGTCCTCCTCGCGCTTATAGATGGCGCCCGACGGGCAGGAGGCGACGCAGGCCGGGTTCAGGCAGTGCTCGCACAGCCGCGGCAGGTACATCATGAACGTATTTTCGAACTGGCCGTAGATCTCCTTCTCGACGCCCTCGAAATTCACGTCCTCGGCGCGCTTCTCGAACTCGCCGCCCAGGATCTCCTCCCAGTTCGGGCCCCACTTGATCTTCTCGATCCGCTCACCGGTGACGAGGGAGCGCGGGCGCGCTGTCGGCATGGCCGGCATCTCCGGCGCCTTCTGCAGATGGTCGTAGTCGAAGGTGAAGGGCTCGTAGTAGTCGTCGATCTCGGGCAGGTCCGGATTGGCGAAGATGTTGGCGAGCACGCGCCACTTGGAGCCGATCCTGGGCTCGATGCGGCCGTTCTTCTTCCTCACCCAGCCGCCGTTCCAGCGCTTCTGGTTCTCCCATTCCTTCGGGTAGCCGATGCCCGGCTTGGTCTCGACGTTGTTGAACCAGGCGTATTCCATGCC
>NZ_JADZBI010000099.1 GCF_020852195.1 Hyphomicrobium sp.
AGCCGTAGCGCACGTCGCGCAGGCCGACCGCGCCGGCCATGTCCTGCAGCTCGCAGTCGCCGTTGGCGGCGCAGGTCAGGCAGTCCAGCGGATGGTCGGAGATGTAGAGCTCCATCACGCCCTTGCGGATGGCGGCGAGGCGCGGCGTCTGGGTCTTGACCGAGATACCGGGGGCGACGGGCGTGGTGCAAGAAGCCGGCGTGCCGTTGCGGCCCTCGATCTCGACCAGGCAGAGGCGGCAGGAGCCGAAGCTCTCCAGCATGTCGGTGGCGCAGAGCTTGGGGATCTGCGTGCCCATGTCCATCGCCGCGCGCATGATCGACGTGCCTTCCGGCACCGTCACCTCGACGCCGTCGATAGTGAGCGTCACCAGCTTCTCGGACTTGGACGCCGGGGTACCGTAATCGGTCTCTTTGATCAGGGCCATGGTCCTACTCCGCTGCCTCGGCCAGCTTCCGTGTGGGCCGGCCGAAATCCTCAGGGAAATGTGTCAACGCGCTCATAACGGGATATGGGGTGAAACCACCCAAAGCGCAAAGCGACCCGAACTTCATTGTGTTGCACAGGTCCTCGATGACAGCAAGATTGCGGGCCGTATCCTGGCCGGCCATCACCTTGTCCATCGTCTCGTAGCCCCGCGTCGAGCCGATGCGGCAGGGCGTGCACTTGCCGCAGCTCTCGATGGCGCAGAACTCGAAGGCGAATCGTGCCTGCTTGGCCATGTTCGCTGTGTCATCGAAGACCACGACGCCGGCGTGGCCGATGAGGCCATCCTTGGCGGCGAAGGACTCGTAGTCGAACGGCGTGTCGAACAGCGCGCGCGGGAAGTAGGCGCCGAGCGGTCCGCCGACCTGCACGGCCTTGACGGGACGGCCCGAAAACGTGCCGCCTCCAACATCGTCGACAAGCTCACCTAATGTAATGCCGAACGCGGTCTCGAACAGGCCGCCGAACTTCAGGTTGCCGGCGAGCTGGATCGGCATCGTGCCGCGGGAGCGGCCCATGCCGTAGTCGGCGTACGCCTTGGCGCCCTCGGCCAGGATGTAGGGCACGGCGCAGAGCGAGAGCACGTTGTTGATGACGGTCGGCTTGTCGAACAAGCCCTTGTGGGCCGGCAGCGGCGGCTTGGCGCGCACGAGCCCGCGCCTGCCCTCGAGGCTTTCGAGCAGCGAGGTTTCCTCGCCGCAGACGTAGGCGCCTGCACCGATGCGGACCTCAAGCTCGAACGCGTATTCGGAGCCGGCGACTTTCGGGCCCAGGAAGCCGGCCTTGCGCGCGGCGGCGATGGCGGCGTTCAGCGCCACGGCGGCGTGCGGATACTCGGAGCGGAGGTAGATATACCCACGTGTGGCGCCGACCGCGATGCCGGCGATGGTCATGCCCTCGACGAGCAGGAAGGGGTCGCCCTCCATGATCATGCGGTCGGCGAAGGTGCCGCTGTCGCCCTCGTCGGCGTTGCAGACGATGTACTTCTGGTCGCCGGCGGTATCATGAACGGTCTTCCACTTGATGCCGGTCGGGAAGCCGGCGCCGCCGCGGCCGCGCAGGCCGGACTTCGCAACCTCATCCACGATCTCGATCGGCGTCATGGTCAGCGCGCGCTCGAGGCCCTTGTAGCCGTCGTGGGCGCGGTAGTCGTCGAGGGAGACCGGATCGGTGATACCGCAGCGCGCGAACGTGAGCCGCGTCTGGCGCGTCAGGTAGGGATGCTCGTCGACGACGCCAATGGCGAGCGGATGCGTGATGGCCGCGACGGGCCGCCCCTCCAGGATGCCGGCCTTCACCAGGCTCTCGACATCGGAGACCGTCACCGGCCCGAAGCCGTAGCGGACGCCGTCGCGCTCGATCTCGACCAGCGGCTCGAGCCACAGCATGCCGCGCGAGCCGTTGCGCACGATCTCGACCTGCGGCCCCGCCTTCTTCGCCGCCGCGCCAAGGGCGACCGCGACCTCGTCGGCTCCGACCGCGATTGCCGCCGCGTCCCGCGGCACGAAGATGCGCAGCATCATGCCTGGGCCTCTTTCAGCAACTGATCCAGCCGGGTGTTGTCCAGCCGCCCAACGAGGCGCCCGTTGAGCATGGCAGAGGGCGCGGTGGCGCAGAGGCCGAGGCAGTAGACCGCCTCCAGCGTCACACGGCCGTCGGCGCTCGTGCCGCCGCAGGCGACGCCCAGTCGGTCCTCGGCGCGCGCCACAAGACGCTCGCATCCCATGGACTGGCAGGCCTCGGCGCGGCACAACTTGAGGACGTGCTTGCCGGGCAGCTCGCGGCGGAAATCATGATAGAAGGTCACCACGCCGTGGACCTCGGCGCGGGACAGGTTCAGCTCGCGCGCGATGACGGGGACCACCTCCTCCGGCACATGGCCGAAGACGTGCTGCAGGGCGTGCAGGATCGGCATCAGCGGCCCTTCGAGCGCCTGATGCTCTAATACGATCTCGACCGTGCGCTCCTCGCTCCACGGCTCGAAGCGGCTCATCGGCGCCCTCCGGATCTGTTTATAGTTATTAGAATGTAGATCGACCCAAGGGGCGGAAAGATCAATAGCGCTATCTCGTGCTTCGATAGACCGTTTCTATCGATACTTACGGTTGCAGAGGCAGCTCTAGGGCCGGATCAGACGGCCTCGGCCTTGGCCGGATTGCCGACGCGCTTGGCGTGCGCGATGAAGGCCGCGACCAGGGGAGAATGGGGCTCGCGCTTGGTGACGATCAGCCCGATCTTGTGGGTCACCGTTGGCTCGACCAGCGTGATCGGCCGCAGGCGGCTCGGCCTGTCCAGCGTCTCTGCCAGCCGGGAGGGCAGGATGCTGGCCCACTCGCCCGAGCGCACGTGCGCATAGAGCACGAGCATGGAGTTGCTTTCGAGGGTGGGCGTCTGACGGATGCCGGCCTCCTCCAGGTGGCGGTCGATAAGGCGCCGGTTCTGCATGTCCGGCGTCAGCAGGCAGAGCGGGAGCTGCCCGGCCTCAGCCCAGGTTACCTGCTCCCGCTTGGCCAGCGGGCTTTCCGGTGCAACCAGAAGCACATAGCGCTCGTCGTAGATGCGGATCATCTCGAAGCGCGGCGGCGGCTCGGTGTCGACGTAGGAGATGCCGATGTCCACCTCGAGATTCTCCAGCTTGGCCAGGATGGAATCCGAGGTCATGGACAGGATCGTCAGGTTGACGTCCGGGTAGCGGCGGCGCATGGGCACCGTCAGCTCGGCGAGAAACGGCAGCGACGTCGGGATGACGGCCAGCTTCAGGTGGCCGGAGAGACCCTTCTTCAGGGCTTCAATCTCCTGGCGCATGGCGCGGGCGTCGCCCACGATGCGGCGCGCCCAGTCCAGGATCCGCTCGCCCTCGGGCGTGAAGCGCTGGAAGCGGGACCCGCGCTCCACGATCAGCACACCCAATTGATCTTCAAGGCTTTTCAGCGCAGACGAGAGCGTGGGCTGGGTGACACCCGCGGCCTCCGCCGCGCGGCCGAAGTGGCGTTCACGGGCCAGCGCCAGGAGCAGTTCGAGCTTATCGATCATGGTGTCCAGGCGCCTCGGGCGCGGCCCCGCAAAGACTGGTCTCGACTATAGACGACCGCGCACCGGGGTGCACGAGCCACCAACGGCCAAAGCGCTCAATTCCGTGTGGTTTCCGCGATACCTAGCAATCCGGCGTATTTTACGGACTCTATTCCCGGAGGGTTAACCTCAAAGGATATATTTCGTCCGTCCGTCCATTGCAGGATAGCGGAATTTACGAGTCCTAAGCCGGTGGCGAACGAAGGTGGCGGGGTCTTTCTGGGAGCCCGCAGTCGTATGGTTTCGCACCCCTCCTCGCCTTTGGCCGCATCGCGGCCGGGATGTTCCGACAATGTTCCGGCGCGCAGCTCCGGCCCCTCCTTCGTCGGCCGGTTCGCCGCCGATACCGGGGGCGGCATCGCCATCATGTTCGCGCTGATGCTGGTTGCGCTCTGCCTCTTCGTCGGCGCCGCGGTCGACATCGGGCGCTGGCTGCAGGCGCGGCACCAGACGATCGCCGCCATGGACGCCGCCGTGCTCAAGGGCGGGCGCATGCTGCAGGAGGACGAAACAGACGTCGAGGGCGCGCGCATCGCGGCCCAGCAGTACTACACCGAGAACACGAGAAACCGCACGGAGGTGATCGAAGACACGATCGCGTTCGATGCGGTGGACGACAACAGCGCTTTCGCGGCCACCGGGAACGCCTACGTCAAGACGGCGTTCCTGAGCTTCGCCCGCATCTCCAAGCTTCCGCTCTTCAACGCGGCGGAAGCCCAGTTCTCGAAGGCGGTGTTCAGGGCCGGCGGCAGCTCCAACAACGAGGTCGAGATCTCGATGATGCTCGACGTGACGGGCTCGATGAAGGATTCGAAGTCGACGAAGAAGATCTCCGATCTCAAGGTGGCCGCCGCCGATCTCGTCAACATCGTGATCTCCGAAAGCAGCAACGCAAACCCAGTGCGCGTGGCGCTGGTGCCGTTCGCGGAGGGCGTGCGCCTTCCGACCGCCGCACACAACAAGGCACGCGACACATCCCAGAAGTCCGTCCAGTACAGCTACAAGAACAAGAACAAGACGGAGAAGGTGACCTACTACCCGACGGAGTGCGTCGTCGAGCGAAAGGGCGCGAACAAGTACACGGACGTAGGCCCCGGCACCGGCAACTACGTGATGACGCTGCTCAACAACGACGGGGCGAACGGGAATTCGGGAAAGTGCGGGCTTCCAGCGGCGGACGAGGTCGTGCCGCTGAGCAAGAACAAGGCGCTTCTCAAGCAGAGGATCGAGAAACTAGAGCTTTCCGGCTCCACCGCCGGACAGATCGGCACCGCGTGGGCCTGGTATACGCTCTCGCCGAACTGGAACTCGCTGTGGAGCGGAGACAGCGCAGCCAGCGCGTATGGCGGGACCACGCGCAAGATCGCGATCCTCATGACGGACGGCGAATATAACATGCAGTATGACACCAATGGCGTCAGCACCAGCGAGAACGGTGCCGGCTCGGCCGTCAACGGCACCTCGACAACGCAGGCGCGCGAGGTGTGCACGGCGATGAAGCAAGCCGGCATCGCCGTCTACACTGTCGGCTTCGCGCTCGGCAAGAACGCGACGGCGATTGCGACGCTCGATCACTGCGCGACCAATCCCGGCATGGCTTACACCGCCGACAACGGCAACGAGCTCAAGCAGGCGTTCCGCGACATCGCGCTCAAGATCAACCAGCTCTATCTCACGCACTGAACCCGCTGCGGGACTCGTGCTCGGCGATCGCGCGCCGGATCATCGTGATCCGGCGCGCTCCTTATGCGGCTCGCGGCAGCTCCCTGTTGCAGGTTCTCCACAGACGCGGACTTGAGGCGTGATCGCGTCCACGAGGCATGGCAGAGTGCCGGCCCCCGCGGGGGCTGAAGCGCGATCATCATCCAGCCTTCCACCGGACCAATGATCGGCGCCCCGAACGGATGGTGGGGGGCCGTCGCAGCTTTGTCGAAAGGTCTCGCCCTGATGCCGCACGCTACCGCCTGCCGCGCCGCAGGGCTTCTGCTGATGCTGCTGGCGCTAGCGGCGTGCTCGTCGTCCGGTTCGCCGGAAGCGCCGTCCGCCCAGCCCCGCGCCGCAGAGGGAGTCCGCCGCGACCCCGTCGTCCCAGGGCGGCCGGCCCGCGTGTTCGTCATGGCGGGCTTCGGCGAGAACTGCGAAAGCCTCGCGTCCCCGACCGTCAAGGTGACCCAGCCGCCCACCAAGGGCAGTGTCACGTTCGAGCCGGGGCAGCCGACCACAGTCAACACCAGCGCGTCCGGCACCTGCATCGGAACGCGCGTGCTCGGGACCGGCATCTACTACACGGCGCGTCCGGGCGAGCGCGGCACCGACACCTTCTCCGTCGAGGCGTCGCTCGACGGCTCCGTGACGCAACGCACGTTTACCGTGGAGATCGCGGAGTGAGGTCCAATTGGTCGGCCCACGTCCAACCGTGCCGCATACCAATGTCGCAATAATGAGCGGTTGTCCGCTGTCGCCTGGGCTCGTAGGGTGGCCCTCCCTCCGTCAGGGGCCATCGCCCCTGCCCCCTTCGTCTCACGACCGAAGCAATGGCCAACAAATCCCAGCGCACGCGCATTACCGCCCAAGAGGCGCTGCAATTTCACGCGCAAGGCAAGCCCGGCAAGCTCGAGATCACGCCCACGAAGCCTCTCGTCACGCAGCGTGACCTGTCGCTTGCGTATTCGCCCGGCGTCGCGGTGCCGGTCGAAGCTATCGCGGAAAATCCCTCGCTCGCCTACGACTACACGAACAAGGGCAACCTCGTGGCCGTGGTCTCGAACGGCACGGCCATCCTCGGGCTCGGCAACCTCGGCGCGCTGGCGTCGAAGCCCGTGATGGAGGGCAAGGGCGCGCTGTTCAAGCGCTTCGCCGACATCGATGCCATCGACCTGCTCGTCGACACCGAGGACGTCGACGCGTTCGTCAACTCGGTGCGATATCTGGGCCCTTCCTTCGGCGGCATCAATCTCGAGGACATCAAGGCCCCAGACTGCTTCATCATCGAGGAGCGCCTGAAGGAGCTGCTCGACATCCCGGTGTTCCACGACGACCAGCACGGGACGGCGATCATCGCCGCGGCAGGACTCATCAACGCGCTCGAACTCACCGGGCGCGACATCGCGGAGAGCCGGCTGGTCGTGAACGGCGCCGGCGCGGCCGGCATCGCCTGCATCGGCCTCGCCGTCGCGCTCGGACTGCCCGCCAAGAACGTCACGCTCTGCGACACCAAGGGCGTCATCTACCAGGGCCGCAAGGAAGGCATGAACCAGTGGAAGAGCGCGTACGCCTCGAAGACGAAGGCACGCACGCTCGCCGAGGCGCTGGACGGCGCGGACGTTTTCTTCGGGCTGTCGGTCAAAGGCGCGGTGACAGGCCAGATGGTCGCCGCAATGGCGGATAGGCCGATCATCTTCGCGATGGCCAATCCGGATCCCGAGATCACGCCCGAGGAGGTCATGGCCGTGCGAGAGGATGCCATCGTGGCCACGGGGCGATCCGACTATCCAAACCAGATCAACAACGTGCTCGGCTTCCCGTTCATCTTCCGGGGCGCCCTCGACGTGCAGGCGCGCACCATCAACGACGAGATGAAGATCGCTGCGGCCCGCGCGCTGGCGGCGCTGGCGCGCGAGGACGTGCCGGACGTGGTGATGGCCGCATTCCTCGGACGGCGCCCGACCTTCGGGCCCGACTACATCATCCCGGCGCCGTTCGACCCGCGCCTCATCACCCGCCTGCCGCCGGCAGTGGCGCAGGCGGCCATGGACTCGGGCGTGGCGCGGCGGCCGATCGTCGACATGGACGCCTACGTCTCGCGGCTCAACGCGCGGCTCGACCCCGTCTCCGACTGGCTGCAGTCGATCTTCGAGCGCGTGCGCGCGGAGCCGCGCCGCATCGTGTTCGCCGAGGGCGAGGATCCGGCCGTGATCCGCGCCGCCAACAGCTACGTCGCGCAAGGGCTTGGAACGCCGGTGCTGGTCGGCACGGAATCCGTCGTGCGCGAGCGCTTCCGCGAGGCCGGCATCCGACTGCGCGACAGTTTCGAGATCGTCGACATCCGCAACTCGCCGTTGACCGAGGAGTTCACAGAGTTCCTCTACGCGCGCCTGCAGCGGCGCGGCTACCTCAAGCGCGACTGCCTGCGTCTCGTCATGAATGAGCGCAACGTGTTCGCCGCCCTCCTGGTCGCGCACGGCGTGGCCGACTGCATGGTGGCGGGCGTCACGCGCAACTGGGCGAACGTGTTCCGCGACGTGCGGCGCGTGATCGACCCCCAGCCCGGCCGTCGCGTGATCGGCGTCAGCCTGGCGCTCTGCCGCGGGCGCGGCGTGCTGGTGGCGGATACCGAGGTGCATGAAGCGCCGACCGGAGAGCAGCTCGCCGACATCGCCACCGAGGCGGCGAGTGCGGCACGCAAGTTCGGCATGGACCCCAGGGTGGCTCTGCTTACGTACTCGACCTTCGGTCAGCCGCAGAACGAGCGCGCGGACCGGGTACGAGAGGCCGTCGCCATCCTGGACGAGCGGGGCGTCGACTTCGAGTTCGACGGCGACATCGCCGCCGACGTCGCGCTCTCGGCCGACCTCATGAAGCTCTATCCCTTCTGCCGCCTCACGGGCCCGGCAAACGTGCTCGTCATGCCGGCGTTCCACGCGGCCTCGATCTCCACCAAGATGCTGAAGGAGCTGGCGGGGGCAACCCTCATCGGCCCACTGCTCGTCGGCCTCGAGAAAAGTGTGCAGATCTCGACGCTCGGCGCCAAGGATACGGACATCCTGAACCTCGCGGCGCTCGCGGCGTACGACTTCGGAGGCTAAAGTCGGCTCCGGACTCCCGCGGGGCTCCGAGCCGATGCCGCCCGAGGTCGATGGATGTCTGCGCACTCACATTCACACGCCCATTCCCACGATCATGCCGCGCACGCGGCGGGTGCAAGCGAGCGGCGTATCGGTCTCGCGGCGTTGCTCACCGGCTTCTTCATGGCGGCCGAGTTCGCGGGCGGGATCATCTCTGGCTCGCTGGCGCTGATCGCCGACGCCGGCCACATGCTCACCGACTCCGCCGGCTTGACGCTGGCGTGGCTCGGATTCCGGCTCGCACGCCGGCCGGCGGACTGGAAACGCTCCTACGGCTACGACCGCTTCGGCGTGCTGGTGGCGTTCGCCAACGGGCTGCTCCTGTTCGCCATCGCGGGTTGGATCGTGGTGGAAGCGGTGCATCGCTTCCGGGCGCCCTCGCCGGTGCTTGGCGGCGTCATGTTCTGGGTGGCGCTTGCGGGCCTCATCGTCAACCTGATCGCGTTTCGCCTGCTGCAGGGCGGCGATCACGGCAACCTGAACGTCCGTGCGGCGGCCCTGCATGTCATCGGGGACCTTCTGGGCTCCGTCGCCGCGCTGGCTGCGGCGCTCGTCATCCTCGCGACCGGATGGACGCCGATCGATCCCATCCTGTCGGTTCTGGTCGCGTTGCTCATCCTGGGATCGGCGGCCCGCATCGTGCGCGACGCCGGCCATATCCTGCTGCAGGGGACACCGGCGGGGCTCGATCCCCACGAGATCGGGGAGACCATCAAGGCGTCTGTTCCGGAGGTGCGCGACGTGCATCATGTGCACGCCTGGTCGCTCAGCCAGGAGCGGCCGATCATCACACTGCACGCGCGGGTCTCCGACGACGTCGGGGCGCCGGAGACGGTCACGGCCGCCATCAAGGCGCATTTGAAAAGCCGCTATGGCGTTGATCACGCGACCGTCGAGCTCGAGTTCGAGCACTGCGCCGATGCGGATAAGCCGCACCCCCGCCCCCGAGCTTGATACCGAGGGACCACTAAGCAGCGTTCCCTATTGCACTGGCTCAACCGGCCCCGCCATACTCTGTGCCCTTATATATAGCATGGCCACGAAGGGGGGACGTCATGGCTGGCAAGGGAGAGCTCACCCGAAGAAACGCATTGAAGCTCGGCCTTGCGGGCGCCGCCGGCGCTGCAGCGCTCAAGGGATCGGAAGCGGAGGCCGCCAAGCCCGCCGCTTCGCAGAAGACGAAGCGGCCGAATATCCTGTTTCTGCTCGTCGACGAGCAGCGTTTTCCCACCGTCTACGAGAGCGCCGCGCTCAAGGAGTTTCGGGCCAAGCACCTCCCCGCACAAGGCAAGCTCGCCAAGGCCGGCGTGAGCTTCGAACGGCACTATGTCGCCTCCGTCGCCTGCGTGCCGAGCCGGACCTCGCTCTACACCGGCCATTACCCATCGCTGCACGGCGTCGCGAATACCGACGGGGCCGCGAAGGCCGCCAACGATCCGGACATGCACTGGCTGCTGCCGGGGTCCGTGCCGACGCTCGGCCACTACCTGCGCCACGCCGGCTACCGCACGCTCTGGAAAGGCAAGTGGCATGTGACGGAGGCCGATCTCAAGGTGCCCGGCACCGAGCAGGTCGTCACGAGCTACGACGAGAACGGCATCACGGTGCCGGAGAAGGAGGCCACCTATCTCAAGGCCGACACGCTCGATCCGTTCGGGTTCTCGGGATGGATCGGACCCGAGCCGCACGGATCGGATCCGTTGCGCTCCGGCTCCAGCGCCGGCCAGGGCCGGCAGGGCCGGGATCCGGCAATCGCGACCCAGGTCGTGCAGACGCTGAAGGAGCTCAACGAGTCGGAGGACGACAGCCCGTGGTTCCTGATGGCGTCGTTCACCAACCCGCACGACATCGCGCTGTGGGGCTTCTTCGCCAACCTCGCCGCGGACCGGCAGGCGGCCTACGACTTCAGCGTGCCCGACACGGTGCCGGAGGAGGTGTTCGACCGCAGCCTGTTCGGACGCACGCGGCTCGAGAAGCTCGACGACAAGCCCTCGTGCCAAAAGTCCTACAAGGACGCCTACAGCAAGTTCATGCAGCCCTCGTTCGCGAGCCGCGAGTACTATCGGTTCTACTATCGGCTGCACGCGGACGTGGACAAGCATCTCGGCGAGGTGCTGGCGGCGCTCGAGGCGACGCGGTTCCGCAACGACACCATCGTCGTCTTCACCTCCGACCACGGCGACATCCTCGGCGCGCACGGCGGCCTGCACCAGAAATGGTACATGGCCTACGAGGAGGCGACGCGGGTGCCGCTCGTCGTCGTGCTGCCGGGCAAGCAGGCGCCGCGCACGGTCCCGATCCCGACCAGCCACATCGACATCGCACCGACGCTGCTCGGGCTCGCCGGCCTCGACCACAACGAGATCCGCACGGCGATCGCGCCGGGCTTCACCGATCCGCTGCCGCTCGTGGGACGCGATCTCTCGCCCCTGATCCGCGGCGAGGTGGCGCCGGAGAAGCTCGCCGAGCCCATCTATTTCATGACGGACGACGATCCAAGCCGTGGGCTCGATCAGAAGAACTTCATCGGTATCACCTACGACTCCGTCGCGCAGCCGAACCACGTGGAGAGCGTCATCACGGCGATCGAGGGCGAGGTATGGAAGTACTCGCGCTATTTCGATCATCCCCGCTACTGGAGCGCGCCCGGAACGCCCGGAGCCGACGGCGTGCGCGACGTGGTCAACACGCCGCTCGGACGCGAGGGCGACGACGACGGCAACTCGCGGCGCATCTACGAGGAGCGCGTCAAGACGCAGCCGGCGCCGAGCGAGTACGAGATGTACAACGTCACCGCCGACCCGATGGAGCTCGAGAACCTCGCCGGCAAGCCCGAGTGGAAGGTGCGCGAGAGCGCGCTGCGCGACCTGCTCGTCGAGCAGTGCGCGCGCAAGCGGCTGACGCCGAAGAGCGGGCCGGTGCCCGGAGAGGACGGCTGCCGCAAGGTGTAGACCGCTATAGCCCGTTCATTCGAGTTTCGAAGCACCGCGCTCCTCCACAAGACCGTCATGGCCGGCCAAGCCCGGGCGATGGTGGCGGTCTAGTCAGTGGTTCCATGGCGCTGGTCGCGGAGCTTCCAATAGAGAAGCGCTGCCAGCATCGCGAGGCTCGCGCCGTTGGCCACTACGATGACAGGGTCGCTGCGCGCAATGCCATAGAGACACCACAGCGTCAGGCCGACCGCGAGCGTTATCAGCATGCGCAGCGACAGATCGCGCGTCTCCCCTGTCTGCCAGGTCTTCCTGACCTGAGGAACGTAGGAGGCCGTCGTGCAGACGGCGGCGGCCGTTCCGATCAGGGTCGCCCAGCCGTCCATGGCCTCATGCAACGAACAGGAAATGCCATCGCGGTGGCTCCTTCTCCATCGGCCAAAGCTCTCCGCTGTGGAAGCTGGCCATAGCCTCGCATTACAGATCGCATCGATGGAGCAACCCTCTCTGCGCGATCGAAGTTCCCATACCAGGGGGATTGGCCTGCAACGCGGAGCGTACCCCAGCCGCCGCGTTGCCCAGCACGGAGGCTCGACCCCATGGCTCTCTTCAACCGGACGGCGCGCTTCGCACCAGCGCGCCACGCGCGTGCCATCACACTGCTGCCGCTCGCCCTCCTCTGCTCCGTTTTCGCGCTGACACCCGCGTCGGTGGTCGCGCAGTCGAGCGGCAGCGGAGGAAGTGCCGGGTCAAGCGGATCCGGAGGCGGCACCGGCACCAGCACCGGCGCCGGAAGCAGCGCAACGGGTGACGCGGTGACCAGTCCCTCGACGCGCAGCCCAGCTACAGGCCCGCAATCCCGATCGCCGGCGATGGCACCCTCCCCCATTCCGCAGCGTGACACCGGGGTTCCGCCGGTGCCGTCCGCGGGCAACGCGGAGCCGAACTCGCCGATCTACCGTCGCGACCCGCCGCCCGGCGCACTTGATGCGCAACGCGACCTAGAAACCACGACACCCGAGACGGATGCGCCTCTGGGCGGAAGCGGCGGCGCCGGGTCAGCAGGCACAGCGAACAGCGGCGATCCGCTCATTCCGACCGACCCGTCGGGCAACCCGGCCGATTCCGGCCCGGGGCGAATGACCAACTCCATTGGCGAGGAGCCCGACAGGATTAAGCGCGGCGGCGGCGCGGCTGGCGCCAACCTCGAGGAATGCATGAAGCTCTGGGATCCCAGCACCCACATGACCAAGGAACGGTGGAAGGTCACGTGCGAGCGGCTCGGGCGGTGAGGCCACGCTACACCGCCGCTTCGGACGCGTGCGGTCCGAATCGATCGAGAAGATCCACGGTTCACAACTCTTCGGGCCGCTCGTGCCCGAAGCACGGTCAGAGAAGAAAGACCGCCAGCAGGGTCAGGACGAGCGCGGCGGTCGCGATTGCCAGCATGACGCCCCTGACAAAGGAGCGGTAAGTCTGGACATGCGCGGGGTAGTCGGCATCGACGACGGGATCGTAGGTTGCCATCGTGGAACCTCCTCATTCGATCGATTGATCGGACGTCGGCGCAACGTCAACGGCGGCGGGATGCTGGCGTTCCAGTCCGGATGCGCAGGTCAGATCCGCGACGGATGCCTACCTCCGCGATGCTCACGGGCCGCCACCGCGAAGTCCGCTCATGGTGGAAGGTCGGGCGGAATGTCCGTCGGGCGGATGGGTGCGCGCACAGATCGTGGATCGACGATAACGAAGGAAACTCAATGCGTTGGCGCGCACAAGCCTCGCTCAAGATCGAATCGGATACTAGACGGGTACTGAGATTCCATCGCTTCGTGGAACCGCGCGTGCCGTCGTCCAACCTTCGCCGTTGCCGTGGAGCCCATCCGAATGAAGGTCGTGATTCTCGCCGGCGGCCTCGGCTCGCGCCTCGCGGAGGAGACCGGCGTCCGCCCCAAGCCGCTGGTTGAGATCGGCGAGAAGCCGATCCTGTGGCACATCATGAACATCTATGCCCATCACGGCCTCACGGACTTCATCATCTGTGCCGGCTACAAGGGCTACATGATCAAGGAGTACTTCGTTAACCTCTGCCTACACCACAACGACATAACCGTGGACCTCGCGACCAACGCCATCGCCTACCACAAGGCGCAGCGGCTCAACTGGCGCGTGACCGTGGTCGATACCGGCGCGCATTCGATGACAGGCGGGCGCATCCGGCGCGTGCGCGACTATCTCGACCCCGACGAGCCATTCTGCATGACCTACGGAGACGGGGTCAGCGACATCGACCTTTCGGCCGAGATCGCCTTTCATCGCAGCCACGGTCTCAAAGCCACCATGTGCGCCGTCATGCCGCCCGGCCGCTTCGGCACCGCCAACATCGAGAACGGACGCGTCAGCGCGTTCGTCGAAAAGCCGAAGGCCAACGGGCAGCGCATCAACGGCGGGTTCTTCGTGCTCGACCGCTCCGTCATCGATCTGATCGAGGGCGACGACACGATCTGGGAGGCGGGCCCGCTCGAATGGCTCGCCAACAACGGGCAGCTCGCCGCCTTCGAGCACGACGGCTTCTGGCAGCCGATGGACACTCTGCGCGACCGCATGCAGCTCGAGGATCTCTGGAACTCCGGGAAAGCGCCGTGGAAGACGTGGAACTAGACGCGTTCTGGCGCGGACGGCGCGTGCTCGTGACCGGGCACACAGGCTTCAAGGGGGCGTGGCTCTGCCTGTGGCTCGAAAAACTCGGCGCCGTGGTTTCGGCAGTCGCGCTGGCACCCGAGACCCATCCATCGCTCTACGAGAAGCTCGCGCCCTGGCGCGCCGGGCGCCACCACGTCCAGGACATCCGCGACGGCGAGGCGCTTCGCGCGCGCATGCGGGCGGTGCAGCCCGAGATCGTACTCCACATGGCGGCGCAGGCCCTGGTACGCCCCTCCTACGATGCGCCCGCGGACACCTTCGCGACCAACGTCATGGGAACGGTGCATGTGCTCGAGGCGGTTCGGGCGTGCCCGTCGGTGAGGGCGGTGCTCGTGATCACTTCGGACAAGGTCTACGCCAACGACGGCGGCGGCCGGCCCTTCGTAGAGACGGACCGGCTCGGGGGACACGATCCCTACAGCGCGTCCAAAACCTGCGCCGAGATCGTGTGCCACAGCTATCGGGTAAGCTTTCTCGATGAGCTTGGCGTTCGGCTGGCCACCGCGCGCGCCGGCAACGTGATCGGCGGCGGCGATTGGGCCAAGGACCGTCTGAGCCCCGACTTCGTGCGTGCGCTCGACCGCGGGGCGCCGCTGCTGCTGCGCTACCCCCATGCCGTGCGCCCGTGGCAGCATGTGCTGGAACCGCTTTCGGGATACCTGCGGTTCGCGCAAGCATTGACGGAGGATCGCGACGGCATCCTGCCGGAAGCCTTCAACTTCGGGCCCGATGCGGCGTGCGTCGCGACCGTATCCGAATTGGCCGAAGCTTTCGCCGCTGCCTATGGCGTCGAGAACGCCTGGATGCCGGCCGCGGGCCTGCATCCTCACGAGGCCGCCACGCTCGGGCTCAGCTCTGCACGCGCCCGCGGAGCACTCGGCTGGCGGCCTCGCCTCACGCTGCGGCAGACCGTCGACTGGACTGCCGACTGGTACAAGGCCGACCGCAATGGCGCCGACATGCGCGCCTTCTCGCTCGACCAGATCGCGGCCTACGAACAGCTCGCCGTCTCCGAGCCGCGCGCCGCGCGTGCGGAGGACGAGCTGATGGTGCAAGCATGAGATTTACGCCGACAGCGGTTGCAGGGGCATTCGTCGTCGAGCTGGACGGGCACGTCGACGCGCGCGGGATGTTTGCGCGCGCGTTCTGCGCCGATACGTTCGCCGCGCAGGGGCTGGCCTCCGTCTATCCGCACTGCAACCTGTCCCACAACCACAAGCGCGGCACGCTGCGCGGCCTGCACTATCAGGCGGAACCGAAGTCGGAGGCCAAGCTCGTGCGCGCCATTCGCGGCCGGGTGTTCGACGTTGCGCTCGATCTGAGGCCGGAGTCCGTGACCTATCTCCGCTGGGCGGGCGTGGAGTTGGACGCTGCCAAGCGTAATGCGCTCTACGTGCCGCCGGGGTGTGCGCACGGCTTCCTGACGCTCGAGGACGACTGCGAGGTCTTCTATCAGGTGTCGGAGGTCTATGCGCCGGAGCTCGATCGCGGCGTCCGCTTCGACGATCCGGCGTTCGGCATCGACTGGCCCTTCGCGCCGAGCGTCATCAGTACGCGCGACATGGCGCACGCGCCGTACAGGCCGATGGCGCTTGTCTGAGCCGCAGTGTCGCCGGCGCCGCTAGAGCAAGATCCGACCTTAAGGAATCGCGTGGCTTCCTCCCCCCCCTCGTGAAGAAAGAGAATGACCGGAAAAGGATCTAGACCTTGATGGCGATCACTTCCATGCGGCTCGCCTCGCCCTCGCCGACGTTGTACTCGGCGAACTTGAAGCCCTGTGCGGCAAGCAGCTTCACGAGGCGCTCGCGCGTGAAGATGTGATAGTGCGCGAGATCGCCCCAATGGGGGTTCGCGCCCGAGGCATCGAGGATGCGCCACATCAGGGTGTCGCTGTTCGGCATCGACAGGAACAGCGCACCGCCGCGGCGCATCATGCGGTGGACGGCCGCGAGCGCGCGTCTCGGATAGGGGCTGCGCTGCAGCCCGTCCACCATGCTCACCACGCTGAAGCGGTCGATGGCCGGAATGTCCTCGACGTCGTCCCAATAGGCCTTGATGCCGAGCTTCAGCAGCGTCTCGACGCTGCTGATCGAGCGGTCGGTGCCGACGGCCTCGTAGCCCCACTCGTCAGCGGCGAACAGAAGCGCGCCGTCGCCTGTGCCGACGTCGAGCCATTCGCCGGCGGGTGCGTAGCGCACCACGCGCTCGACGATACGCGCCGCGCGCCTGCGTCCGGCCTCGATGTTCTCGCCGATTCGCTGGCTCTCGTCGGTCGGCGGGAACACGAGATCGCGCGCCTCGGGCGTCAAATGGCCCTCGGCGAAGATGTGCCCGCAGTCACTGCATCCGCGCCACTTCACGGTCGGCGGAAGCTCCGGCTTGTAGTGCGGATGATCGGTGATCCTGGCCTCGATCTGATAGGGAATGTCGTCGCTATCACACAGCGGGCAACACGCGTAGTGGGCGCGCGCATCGAGGAGCGGTGCTGGCGCCGCCGCGCCTGCCAGGATGTCCGGCTCGCTCTCCACCACGGCGAACGGCCGCGCCACCTCTCCTCGTCTCATGATGTCCACCATGGTCTCATAGGCCCGTTCAAGATTGCGGGTGTAGCGGTCGGAATCGAACAGCGGAGCGGTCTCGCGCTCAGCGGCGATCTTGCGCCGGATCGGCTCGAGCCGGCGCCTGTCCTCGGCGAAGGCGATAGCAGCCCGCTCGTAGGCGTCCAGGCTGTCGGTGATCAGCTCGTCGAGGTTCATGGCGGTGAGAATGCTCGCCGCGACGCGACCCGAGAAGGTCTCGCCGATGCACGTCAGAACGGGGAGCCCGGCCCACAACGCGTCGCTCGCGGTGGTGTGGGCGTTGTACTGGGGGGTATCGAGGAAGAGATCGGCAAGTCGCAGGCGCGCAAGATGCTCGGCGGGCGGGCGCGGCGTGGCAAGGATCAGACGCGCCGGGTCGACGCCGCGCGCCGCCGCCTCGCGCGCTAGGTTCTCGCGGCACCCTGCCTCCTTGGCATAGATCCACAGGACGGCGCCCGGGACGCGCTTGAGCAGGCGCATCCAGACGTCGAACAGTACCGGGGTGAGCTTGTAGGGGTTGTTGAACGAGCAGAAGACGAAGGCGTCCTCCGGCAGCCCGAACTCGGCGCGCGTCATCGGCGCATCGGCGATCTTACGCTGGCGGTCGTTGGGCTGGTAGCAATGCGGAAGGTGAACGATGCGCTCGGTGTAGTGCTCCTGATGCTCCATCGGTGCGACGACCGGGTCGGCGAGGACGTAGTCGATGTAGTCGGCGCCCATGGTGCCTGGATAGCCGAGATAGTTCACCTGGATCGGCGCAGGACGATAGGAGAAGATCTCCGTGCGCGCGTGGCGCGTGTAGCCCTTGAGGTCGACCAGGATGTCGATGCCGTCGGCATGGATGGCGGCGGCCGCCTCGCGGTCGGTCATGGTGCCGATGTCGACGAAGCGGTCGAAGGCTGCAACAACGCGGCGGCGCATGTCGCTGCCGTCGTCGGGGCTGTAGCAATAGGCGAAGAGCTCGAAGCGGCTGCGATCGGTCTTCTCGAGCACCTCGGCCAGCAGGAACGCGGTCGCGTGCGCGAAGAAATCGGCCGAGACATAGCCGACGCGAATGCGCCGGTCGCGCCTCGATCCGGTGAGGTGGCTTTCGAACCTCTGCTCGGCGGGCGCGGCGACAGCTCGCGCAAAGCGCTGCGCCGCCTTGAACTGCATCGCCCGATCCGACGGCATGGGGAGAAGGAGGAAGGGCGCGACGCAGCTCTTCGACGTCTCCAGGAGATCGAGGCTGCGTGCCTCCTCGGCGTCGAGGCCGTCCCAGTCGCATAGGATGCGCCGCAGGTGGATGTGCTCGAAGCGGAAGACGAGAGAGTCCGGCGCGCATGCGATGGCCCGGCCGATCGCCGCGCGGGCTTCCTCGGTGCGGCCCATCAACTTGTAGGTGATGCCGAGGTCGTAGTGGGCGTTGGTGAGCTCCGGGTTCAGCTTCACCGCATGCTCGAGCGCTGTGGCCGCACCCTCGTGCATCTCCATGCCGCGCAACAAAGTGCCGACGCGCGCGTAGGCGTCGTCACGCTCGGGCTCAAGCGCGAGGCCTGCCTGGTATGCCGAGAGCGCGTCCCGCTTCTTGCCGGCTCCTTCGAGTGCCGAGGCGAAATTGAAATGATAGTCCGCCCGGTCCGGCACGAGCGTTGTCGCGCGCCGCTGGACCGGTACGGCCTCCGCGAAACGCTTCTCCGCGCGCAGGAAGGTCGCCAGCTCGTCGCAAAGGCGCGCCCGTTCGGCCGGATCGTCGGTCGCGGCATCGATCATGGCCTCGGCCGTGTCGCGCTGCCCGGTGGCCGCGAGGATGCGACGCTCCAGGCTTTGCGCGCCGGCAAGATCGGGATCGAGCGCGCGTGCCCGGCGGCAGAGCTCCAACGCCTCCCCGGCATTGCCGGCCTGCAGCAGAAGCTCGCCCATCTTCGCGAGCACTGTCGGCTGATCGGGCTTGAGCTTGAGCGATTCCTCGTAGGCGGCGACGGCATCGACGTCGTTCTGTGCCGCGCGCAACAGGTTGCCGAGCACGGAAAACGCTTTTGCATCCGCCGGCGCGAGCGCCACGCATTGCCGGCAGGCCGAGATGGCCTCGTCCAGGCGGCTGGCGTCGCGCAACATGACGGCGAGGCTCAGCCAGGCCTTGTGCGACTTGGGATCGATGGCGAGGCTCTGGCGGATGTAGTCGATGGCCTCGTTGCAAGCGTTGCTCCTGAAGGCGATCAGGCCGAGGTTGTGCAGGCTCGGCGCGTGGCGCGGCGTCCGTGCCAGGATGCGGCGATGGATTGCCTCGGACTGCTGCAGCCTGCCTTCGCGCAGGTGCTCCACGGCCTCGCGAAAATCACGGGCGAGCAGCGGATCCTGGGCGGGCGCTGCGGCTGCCCGCGAATTCGACTGCGTAAGCCGCCGCTGTTTCCGGCTCATCTTCCCTCGGTCGGGGGGCTGATCATCATCGCCATAATCGAGGCCGGCTTATAGTGGCGCAATCCTGCGCGAGGCTTGTGCTTCGACGCGCGCCATGCGCGAAGAATCGGATTTTATGGCGCCAAATCAATTAGATCTGAAGCGCACACTCCCGCTCCGCTCCAACCCTCGGATGCCTGCCGACACGCCTGCGGCAGGCCCCAGATTCGTTCAATTTGGATGTCGAGATGCGAGCGGTCGCCCGCAGGCTGCGGAGAGAGGTATGACAGACAGATCCGCCATCGTGGAATGGCTGCTCCAGTCCGATCCGTCGATCCGGTGGCAGGTCCTGCGCGACCTCACCGACGAGCCCGAGGAGGTCGTGGCGGCCGAGCGGTCGCGCGTCGCCTGGGAGGGCTGGGGCGCCGAGCTGCTTGCACTGCAATCTCCCGACGGCCACTGGAGCGACGAGCAGGAGCACGGGTGGATGTCCACCAACGACGCGCTGGCGCTGCTCAAGGAGCTGGGCGCGGACCCGGCGGACGAGAAGGTGCGCAGTGCGGTTGACCTCGTGCAGGAGCGCATCGCTTGGTGGCAGCTCGACGGCCGGCCCTTCTTCGACGGCGAGACCGAGGCCTGCATCAACGGGCGCATCCTGGCGGCGGGCGCCTACTTCGGCGCGCCGGTCGAACGGCTGCTCGGGCGTCTGCTCGACGAGCAGCTTGCGGACGGCGGCTGGAACTGTGAGGCGCCGCCGAGCACGCGGTCGTCGTTCCACTCCACGATCTGCGTGCTAGAAGGGCTGCTCGCCTACGAGGAGGCCCACGGCGCCACGCCCGCGGTGACACAGGCGCGCGCCCGCGGGCAGGACTACCTCCTGGAGCGGCGCATGCTGAGGTCGCTGACCACCGGCGAGGTGATAAAGGCCCGCTGGACGCAGTTCTCGTTCCCAACGATCTGGTACTACGACGTGCTGCGTGGGCTCGACTATCTGCGGAGCGCCGACGTCAAGCCCGACGAACGGGTCGGCGAGGCCGTTGCACTGGTGGAACAGCGACGCGATGCGAACGGGCGATGGGCGCTCGATGTGCTCAACCCTGACCACGAGCGGATTCCGCTCGACATGGAAACCAACATCGGACACGCCAGCCGCTGGAACACGCTGCGCGCGCTGCGGGTGCTTGATTGGCATGCAGGGTGATCCATATCCGCCCGCGACGAAAGTTGCCTTGACCGCAATGCCGAAGCTCACCATGTTCCCCAACGTCAGCAATGGACTGCGGAAGAGATCGGCTTGCCCAAGTGGCCGGCCGGCGCCGAAGGAGCAACCGCCCCGGAAACTCTCAGGCAAACGGACCGCAGTCCGATGACACTCTGGAAAGCGATGCGACGGTGAGCCGTCTCATCCACCGACGATGACAAGGGGCCAGACCTGCCGGACACGTGGCGGGCGCGGCGCCTAATCTTTCAGGTCTCGCGACAGAGGGGGCTCGTTTTCCGCGCACATCCGTGCGTGGGAGAGAGATGGAGCCCCGACGTGAGCGATAGACCGCACGCCGAATCCGCCGCCGTTCTGGCCCGCACGCCGCTCCATGCGTTGCATGTCGCGCGCGGCGCGCGAATGGTGCCGTTCGCCGGCTACGAGATGCCGGTGCAGTATGCAGCGGGCGTCCTCAAGGAGCACCTGCACACGCGGGCGGCGGCAGGCCTTTTCGACGTGTCGCACATGGGACAGATCGTCGTGCGCGCCAAATCGGGCCGCACGTCGGACGCCGCGCTGGCGCTCGAGCGGCTGGTGCCGGTCGACGTGCTGGGGCTCGCGGCCGGCCGGCAGCGCTATGCGGTCTTCACCAACGACGACGGCGGCATCCTGGACGACCTGATGATCGCGCATCGCGGCGATCATCTGCTCCTCGTCGTCAACGCCGCCTGCAAGGACGTCGACGAGGCCCATCTCAATGCGCACCTCTCGGACACCTGCGACGTCGAACGGCTCGACCGGGCGCTGATCGCGCTGCAGGGGCCGAAGGCCGAAGCGGTGCTCGCGCGTCTTGCGCCAGGGTGCGCGGACATGACGTTCATGGATGTGCGGCCGCTCGATATTCTCGGGGCCTCCTGCATCGTCACCCGCTCCGGCTACACGGGCGAGGACGGATTCGAGATTTCCATCCCGGAGGATCGGGCGCCAGAGATCGCCGCAGCGCTGCTCGACGATGCGGCCGTCATGCCGATCGGGCTCGGGGCACGCGACTCGCTGCGTCTCGAGGCCGGCCTGTGTCTCTACGGCGCTGATCTCGATCAGACGACAACGCCCGTCGAAGCCGGGCTTTCGTGGGCCATACAGAACGTGCGGCGTCGCGGCGGCGCACGGGAGGGGGGCTTCCCCGGCGCGCGCATCATCCTCGATCAGATCGACAGCGGAACCGCGCGATGCCGCGTGGGATTGCTGGCCGAAGGGCGGGCGCCCGTGCGCGCCGGCGCGCAGATCTTCGCCTCGGATGCCGCCACAGAGCCGATCGGCACGGTCACATCCGGCGGTTTCGGGCCGACGGCGGACCGGCCCGTCGCCATGGGCTACGTGCCGCCCGCGCTGGCCGCCCCAGGCACCACCGTTCTCGCCGAGGTGCGTGGCAAGCGGCTGCCGATGGCTGTCGCGCCCTTGCCATTCGTCGAGCCGAAGTTCAAGCGCGGCAACCGCCGCCTGCCATGAAAGGAGTTTCCCCGTGATAAAATTCACCGAAGAGCATGAATGGCTGACGCTGGAGGGCGACGTTGCGACGGTCGGCATCACCGAGCACGCCTCGACCCAGCTCGGCGACCTCGTCTTCGTCGAGTTGCCGGTGGTCGGCGCGACGTTGAAGAAGGGCGACGGCGCGGCGGTGGTCGAGTCGGTGAAGGTCGCTTCCGACGTGTTCGCCCCGCTCGACGGCGAAGTCGTCGAGATCAACGTGGCCGTCGCGCGGGATCCGGCACTCGTCAACTCCGACCCGCTCGGCAAGGGCTGGCTCTACCGGATGCGGCTCGCCAACGCCGCAGACTTCGACGGCCTCCTTGACGAAGCCGCCTACAAGGCGCTCGTCGACTGAGACCCTTTTCGCGGAGATCACCATGCCAGGCTCCTACGACCCCTACGACTTCGCCAACCGCCGCCACATCGGCCCTTCGGCGGCCGAGATCACGGAGATGCTGGCCGTGGTCGGCGCCGAAAGCCTTCACGCGCTCATCGACGAGACGATGCCGGCGGCCATCCGCCAGGCGTCGCGCATCGATTTCGGAAAGTCGCTCTCCGAGCGGCGTGCCCTCGACACGGTGCGCGCGACCGCCAACAAGAACCGCGTGCTGACCTCGCTCATCGGGCAGGGCTACCACGGCACCATCATGCCGCCCGCCATCCAGCGCAACATCTTCGAGAACCCGGCCTGGTACACGGCCTATTCGCCCTATCAACCCGAGATCAGCCAGGGGCGTCTCGAAGCGCTGCTCAACTTCCAGACGCTCGTCGGCGACCTCACGGGGCTCGACATCGCCAATGCCTCGCTGCTCGACGAGGCCACGGCGGCGGCCGAGGCGATGGCCATGGCGCGCCGCGTTGCGACCTCCAAGGCCGATGCCTTCTTCGTCGACAAGGACTGCCTGCCGCAGACCCTCGCCGTGGTGAGGACGCGGGCCGAGCCGCTCGGCTGGCGCGTCGTTGTCGGCGATCCCTTCCGCGACCTCGAACCCGAACGCGTGTTCGGTGCGCTGTTCCAGTATCCCGGCGTGTGCGGGGCCTGCCATGACTTCTCGGGTCCGATCGCGAAGCTGCATGCCGCGGGTGCCATCGCCGCCGTCGCGGCCGACCCGCTGGCACTGACGCTGCTCAAGTCTCCCGGCGAGATGGGCGCCGACATCGCCGTCGGCTCCATGCAGCGCTACGGCGTGCCGATGGGCTACGGCGGGCCGCACGCGGCCTACATGGCGACCCGCGATGCCTACAAGCGCACGCTGCCCGGCCGTATCGTCGGCGTCTCGATCGACTCGCGCGGCAACCGCGCCTATCGCCTCGCGCTGCAGACGCGCGAGCAGCACATCCGCCGCGAGAAGGCCACTTCTAATATCTGCACCTCGCAGGTGCTGCTCGCCGTCATCGCGTCGATGTATGCCGTCTTTCACGGGCCGCGCGGGCTCAAGGCCATCGCCGAGCGCGTGCATCGCGATGCCGTGCGCCTCGACGACGGGCTGACGTCGCTCGGCTTCAAGGTGAGCCCCAGCGCCTACTTCGACACCCTCACGGTCGAGGTCGGGCCGTACCAGGGCCTGATCCTCAAGAATGCCGTCGACAACGGCGTGAACCTGCGCAAGGTCGGCAGCGACCGCATCGGCATCACCGTCGACGAGCGCACACGCCCAGATACGCTGGAAGCCGTGTGGCACGCGTTCGGCGGCTTCGACCTCCGGTATCATGAGGCCTATCCGCCCTCGCGGCTGCCGCAGGACCTCATCCGCACGTCGGAGATCCTGACGCATCCGATCTTCCATATGAACCGCGCCGAGAGCGAGATGACGCGCTACATGCGCCGCCTCGCCGACCGCGACCTGGCGCTCGACCGCTCGATGATCCCGCTCGGCTCGTGCACGATGAAGCTCAATGCGACGGCGGAGATGCTGCCGATCTCGTGGCCGGAGTTCGGCGAGCTGCACCCGTTCGTGCCGGCCGACCAAGCCGAGGGCTACAAGGAGCTGATCGACGATCTGTCGCGGAAGCTCTGCGTCATCACGGGCTATGACGCCATCTCGATGCAGCCGAACTCGGGCGCGCAGGGCGAGTACGCCGGGCTCCTGGCCATTCGCGCCTATCACAAGAGCCGCGGGGAGAGCGACCGCAACGTCTGCCTCATCCCGGCCTCCGCGCACGGCACCAATCCGGCGTCGGCGCAGATGTGCGGCATGACGGTGGTGGTCGTCGGCACTGATGCGGGCGGCAACATCGACGTCGCCGACTTCCGCGCCAAGGCCGAGAAGCACAAGGAGCGGCTGGCCGCTTGCATGATCACCTATCCCTCGACGCACGGGGTGTTCGAGGAGACCGTGCGCGAGCTTTGCGAGATCACGCACGCTAACGGCGGACAGGTGTATTTCGATGGCGCCAATCTCAATGCGCTCGTTGGCCTGGCGCGGCCCGGCGACATCGGCGCCGACGTCGGCCACATCAACCTGCACAAGACGTTCTGCATCCCGCACGGCGGCGGCGGGCCAGGCATGGGGCCGATTGGCGTCAAGGTGCATCTCATCCCGTTCCTGCCCGGGCACCCCGAGACGGACGGCCGCGAGCACACCGTCTCGGCGGCGCCGTACGGATCGGCATCCATCCTGCCGATCTCGTGGAGCTATTGCCTGCTGATGGGCGGGAAGGGGCTGACGCAGGCAACCCGCATCGCCATCCTCAACGCCAACTACATCGCCAAGCGGCTCGAGGGCGCCTATCCGGTGCTCTATGCGGGGCGCAACGGGCGCGTGGCGCACGAGTGCATCATCGATACGCGCCCGCTCGCCGAAAGCGCGGGCGTCACGGTGGACGACATCGCCAAGCGGCTGATCGATTGCGGCTTCCATGCGCCAACCATGAGCTGGCCGGTTGCCGGCACGCTGATGATCGAGCCGACGGAGAGCGAGACCAAGGCCGAGCTGGACCGTTTCTGCTCCGCCATGCTGGCCATTCACGAGGAAGCGCGCGCCATCGCGGAGGGGCGCATCGACCGCAAGAACAACCCGCTCAAGAACGCGCCGCATACGGTTGAGGATCTGATCGGCCCGTGGGACAGGCCCTATTCGCGCGAGGCCGCGTGCTTCCCGCCGGGCGCCTTCCGCGTCGACAAGTACTGGCCGCCCGTCAACCGCGTCGACAACGTCCACGGCGACCGCAATCTCATCTGCTCGTGCCCGCCGCTCGAAACCTACAGGGACGCCGCCGAGTAAACCCCGTGCGGTCGCGACCCGACCCGGGTCACGGGTTCGCACGGCAACGCCAGTCCAGACCGATCACGCTTTTTTCTGTTGCGCTGCAGCGGCCGAACACGCAACAGTCGCGTCGCGAGGAGAATGTCTTTTACAGGGGGTCAGTCGTATACCTCGCAGACTGACTGTCGAATGGGACTGCGGGCCAGCCCGGCCTTGCTCCAAGCGGAATGCGCGACCGTATCGCGCCGCGAGGTACCCACTCATGCCATGCCGATTCCACTCCATCGCGATCGTCGAGCGTGTCCCCGGCTCCCATCGCTGCCTGGGGATCGGCGACGATGCCGACGTGCGACGGACCTTTCCGCCCCCGATTGGGTGCGCACGCGAGCAGCACGTACCTCCGCGCCCGTCGACGGACTAGGCGCAACCGGGCAGCGCGCGGAGCCGCGGGTGCGCCTTCCGGCGTCCCTCCGCAATCGACAGCCGCTACCGAGGCGGCGACACCCCGTATCGACCAATGGATGGCCTTGCACCTTTCTGCGATGCCGCAATAGCGCACTGCAGTCCGCCCGGCGGCCGGGACGCGGTGCCGAAGAAAATGGATCTCGAAATGGACGACTCTCATCCCGTTGAACCGGACACGCACGTCTTCACCGGAACCATCACAGCCTGGCGCAGCGACTACGGCGAGCTCTTCACGGACAGCGGCGTCACGGTTCCGCTGCTCACGCGGGGGCTGCCCGCGGTTCCGGTGGGGACGCGCCTGACGCTGGTGGCGCGCAAGTTCAAGCCGCTGTTCCAGATCGAGCGCGTGGTCAAGCGGGGCTAGCCCGCGTGCGATGGCGGTGCCTTTCGGTCCGTCCGATCAGCCGGTCCGCTTCCGGGCAACGGCAAGCACCATGTGTCCGATCCAGATCTTCGGCACGAACGGCGCCAGCAGAAATGCGATGCCGCGCGTGACGGTGGCGGTCGGGCTCATCCCGAGCGCATGCTGCATCAAACGCTGCAGGCCCTGCCGCTTGCCGATGATGTGCACGTCCTCCACCTCGAAGCCTTCCTTGGCGAGCACGCGGGCCAGCTCCGCGCGCGTCATGCGCCATTGATAGAAGCGGGTGGGAGGCGCCTTCGGGCCGATGCGGTAGGGCGCGCGGATCGCGTTCCAGGCTATGCGCAGGTTATCGAAGGGCATCGACGTCAAAAGAACTCCGCCGGGCTTCAGGACGCGGAAGGCTTCCTGCACGACCGGGCCGAAGCCCTCTTCGAAGTGCTCGAACGTGCCCCAGGAGAAATAGAGGTCGAAAGTGTTGTCCGGATAACCGGTGGCGCGGATGTCGCCGACCTTGAACTCGGTGTCCGGGAAAAGGGACTGCAGGACGCCGATCGTCTTGCGGCTCACATCGAGGCCCGCGGTCGGAAAGCCTCTGCGGGTGAAATAGACCGTCCACTCGCCCATGCCGCAGCCGCCGTCGAGGAAACGCGCGCCTTGCGGCAGGGCGGAGACGATCGGATCGATGATGCCGAACTCCTCGCGCCAGCGGATCCGCTTCTCGATCGCCGCGATATCGCCCTTGGGTCCGCCCAGCTCATCCCATTTCCTGGTCCATTGCGCCTCGATGGCCTCGATCTCGCTTTCACCTTCATTGGGATCTAGGGTGCGTTCGTCGCGGCGCATGGCTTTCGTATGGTTCCTCTCTGTCGCCTCTGGCCGGCCTCTCGGCGCGTCAGCAGCGGGGCAAACCCGGCAGGACCGGACGATCCCGATAAGTCAGACACTTGGTTCCCTCGTGGGGGCTGGATCTAGCACGTTTTTCTTCTCCCACTAAGTATTGGATGGTTGCTCAATCAAAATCCAAAGGGAGACCCATGCTCACCGCGTCCTCCTCTGTGGCCCGCGCCTGCGCCATCCTTGCTCTCACTGCCGTCATTGTCGCGGGTCCCCGCGGCCCGTCGGGCGCATTGGCTGAAGCGCGCCCTGCCGACCCGCCGTCCGCCCAGGTGTTCGATGAGGCTGCCCGCCTCGTGCGCTTCAATTTCTATGACCGCAACTACAAGGGAAGGGATTGGGACGCCATCAGCGCGCGCTACCGCACACGCTATCTCGCGGCCGCGACGCCGGCCGAGCGCTCAAGCACGATCAACGCCATGCTGGGCGAGCTCGACGCCTCTCACATGATCCATGTGACGCCCGACGAGCCCGCCTACTACCAGCTTTCCGATATCTTTTCCTACGGGCTCCGGCGCGACATCCCCAAGCATTTCCCGAAAGGCATCGCCTATCCCGGAATTGGCGTCTTCACCCGCGACGTCGGAGGAAAGACATTCGTCACCGGCGTCCTCGCCGGCTTGCCGGCTGCCAAGGCCGGCATCGTGGTCGGCGACGAAATCCTGACCGTGGACGGTGCCCCCTTCCAGCCGGTGCGTGCGTTCGACGACAAGGTCGGCACAGACGTGTCCATGACGATCCGCCGCGTCCGCGAGGGGCCGGTCTCCGTCATGACCGTGCGGCCCGAGCGCATCGAGCCCGGCAAGGCTTTCCGAACCGCCATGCGAGCCGGCGCGCGCATCATCGAAGCCAAAGGCAAGCGCCTTGGCTACATCCACGTCTGGTCCTATGCGGGAGAAGACTACCAGCGCATCATGGTCGAGGAGCTAAGCACCGGAAAGCTCAAGGATGCCGACGCGCTCATCTGGGATCTTCGCGACGGCTGGGGCGGCGCGCATCCCCGCTACCTCGATCTCTTCAATGTGCGCGGCCCGGACATGACCCTCATCGAGCGGGATGGAGACCGCTCCGTCGCCAGCTTCAAATGGCGCAAGCCCGTTGCCCTGCTCGTCAACGGCGGCACACGCAGTGGAAAGGAAGTGCTGACCTATGGCTTCAAGAAATACGGCCACGGCCCCGTCATCGGGGCACGCACGGCAGGGGCACTGCTGGCCGGCCGCGGGTTTCTGTTGTCGGACCGCAGCTTCCTGATGGTGGCGGTCAACGACGTCACGGTGGATGGCGAGCGGCTCGAGGGTACGGGCGTCGCGCCCACAGTCGAGGTCCCGTTCGAGATTCCCTACGCGGCCGGACGGGACCCGCAGCTTGAAAAAGCGATCGAGATCCTGAGCCAGGGCGAGGCGCCCGTTGACTGAGCCGGGCCGGCGTGCTCCTCAGACCCCGCTCGGGGGGAATTCCCCCATTTGTGTGCCCATCGCGAGGGCGACAGCCCCGTGCCGCACAAAAGCCTGAATGGAGAAAAATGTAGCTCTCGCCATGCCCGCGCGCGCCAGTGTTTTTTCGGTCTTGCGTGGGGTTGATCGCCACCGCCGATGGGGCTAACCCGGCTCAATGATGACATTCCTTCGATCAAGGCTTACCTCGGGCGCGCTTGCGCTCTCGCTCCTCCTCGTGCCTGCGTTCGCCGCGGCGCAGGACGCACAACCCGCGCAAGCACCGGCTCCTGCAGAGAAGGCCGCCCCGCCAAACACTCCAGACGCAAAGGCCGAAGGCAAGGAGACGCCGAAACAGGGGCCGGAGGCGCAGGAGACGGAAGCCCCGGCGGCGGGACCGGAGCGGGGCATCGAGCGGGCGAAATCACGCATCCAGGAGCTCGAAGCCCGCACGGATATTGCGCCGGCGGTGCGCGACGAGGCGCTCACGCTGCTCCGAACGGCGCTCGGCCACAGCGAAGCCGCAGCGGCCAGCGCTGCCGCCACCACCCGCTTTCAGGAAGCCAGCCAACGCGCGCCCGATCGCATCGCGGAAGCAAAGCAGCAGCTCGAAGCGCTGCAGAAGTCCACCGTGGAGGACGAGTTCGCCGCGCGCGTCGGCAAGCTCGACCTCACCGAGGCACAGCAGGCCCTCGATGCGGCAAACAGCGAAGCTGCAACACTCAAGAGCGAGCTCAGCCAACTCGACACCCGGCTGCGCGAGATGAGTGGGCGGGCGACGGGGGCTCGCGACGAGCAGACGTCCGAGAAGCAGGCCCTCGATGCCCTGGAAAGCCCCGAGGCCCCGGCGCCCGCGGATCAGGATCCGGTCGTCGTCGAGGCACGCCGCGTCGCAACGGCCGCAGAGCGGCGGGCGCGGACGGCCAGGGTGCACCTGCTCGAGCAGGAGATCATCAGCCTTCCCGCACGACAGGCATCCGCGACGGCGCGCCGCGATCTCGCCGCGGCAAAGCTCGAAAAGCTCGCCAAGCGCATTCCCCTCATCGAGCAGCGCGTGAGCGCCCTCAAGGAGATCGAGACCAGCAAGAAGGAGCGGGAAGCCGCGCAGGAAGCGCGCCGGCTGTCCGCGCAGCACCGCGTCCTCGAAGCCTATGTGAAGGACACCGAGGTCATCCGGTCGCGGGAAGCCGATGCGTCCCGGCTCGTCGACGAGAACAAGGGGACGCTTGCCAATGTCCAGGCGGAGCTCGCGCGCGTCCGCGACGCCCGAGCGGCGGCGCAGCAGGTGCTCGAGATCGGCAGCATCGGCGGCGAGTTCAGCGAGCTCTTGCGTGCCATGCGCGCCCAGCTCCCGTCCAGCGCACGCCTGCAGAGGAACATCATCGAGCGGGACCAGACCATCGTCGATGCGCGCCTCAAGCGGCTCCGGGCCGAGGAGGCGCGGCGCGCGCTCGCGGATGCCGGCTCCATGGCGGAGCGGATGCTCGCGATCTCCGCCAAGGAAGGCGAGACCATTCCGGCGGATGTGCGTCCCGCCCTCGAAAAACTGGTCGTTGCGCGGCGCGAGCTCTACGTGCAGCTTCACGACGCCCTTGTCACGCGCATATCCCAGCTCGCGGAGCTGAACGCGACCGAGCGCGACCTTCTCAGCCAGACCAATCAACTGACGTCGCTTCTCAACAGCCGGCTGCTTTGGCTCCCCTCGTCCGAGCCGATCGGCATGGCGTGGTTCAAGCAGGTCAGGTCCAGCTTCGCCTGGCTCGGAAATGTCGAAGACTGGAAGACGACGGGGCGGTTGCTCTATGAGCGGGCGCTTGAACGGCCGGCGCTGACGGCCATCGTGCTTCTCGTCTTCGGCGGGCTCATGGTGTTCTCGCGCCGGCTCCTTGCCCGGCTGGCGCGGATCGAGGCTGCCCTCGGCCGCTACACGAGCGACAACTACCTGCGCACACCGGAAGCCCTCGTCATATCGGCATTGCTGGCACTGCGCACGCCGATCCTGTTCGGATATGCGGGATGGCTGCTGAGCCAGCCGCCCCAGGTTACCGAGTTCTCGGCCGGCGTCGGAGCGGGGTTGCTCACGGTCGCCTCGCTGGTGACGTTCCTTCGCTTCGTCCAGTTCGTCTGTGTGGAGAACGGGCTTTTCTCGGCGCACTTCGGCTGGAGCGAGCGGGCACGAGAGCTGGTGTGGGGTAACATCCTGTGGCTCAAGTATGCGCTCATTCCGGTCACGTTCGTGCTCGGCATGATCAGCGTCTCCAGCGCGCAGTCTCTGCGCGACGGGTTGGGCCGCTTCGCGTTCCTGGCCGGCGGCATCGCGGTCGCGATCTTCCTCTGGCGCGTGCTGCACCCGCGGAGGGGCGTTTTCGCCGAGCGCCTGGTGCCCGGCACCGCGCTCTGGATGACGCGTTTCCTCTGGCACGCGCTGCTGACGCTGGTGCCGCTCGCCGTCGCCGGGCTCGCGCTCTGGGGTTACTATGATGGCGCGTCGCAGATCCAGGCCGGCCTCATCCTCACCGTGGCCATCATCTTCGCGGCGTTCCTGGCCTACAGCCTGGTGATGCGGCAGGTGCTCGTCACGCGCCGGCGGCTCGAGGTGAGACGTGCCTACGAACGGCGCGAGAAAGCGCGCGCGCAGGCCGCGGCCCAGGAGGCGATGGAGTACGCCGGCGAAGGCAAGACCGTACCGATCGAGGAGCCCGAGGTGGACATCGCCTCGATCAGCGAGCAGACGCGCAATCTCGTCAGGCTGGCGGCGCTCCTGCTGCTTGCCGCAGCGCTCTACTTCTTCTGGCGGGAGGCGCTTCCCTCGCTGGCGCTGCTCGACGTGCCGCTCTGGCAGCAGACGGTGACCGTCGACGGCGCGACGCGCAGCATGCCCGTCACCGTGTCGAACGTGCTGATCGCACTCGCGATCGGCGTCATCACGTTCATTGCCGCGCGGAACCTACCGGGTCTGCTCGAGATCACGGCGCTGCACCGGCTGCGCATCGAGGCCGGAACGCGCTACGCCGTCGGGGCGGTCAGCCGCTACCTGATCGCCATCGTCGGCCTCGTCTTCGCATTC
Organism: Hyphomicrobium sp.; assembly: GCF_020852195.1. Taxonomy (GTDB): domain Bacteria; phylum Pseudomonadota; class Alphaproteobacteria; order Rhizobiales; family Hyphomicrobiaceae; genus Hyphomicrobium_C. Next base: position 31,154 of record NZ_JADZBI010000099.1, read on the forward strand.
CGCAGCATCGGGTTCGACTGGAGCCAGGTGCAATGGATCGTCGCGGCGCTCGGCGTGGGCGTCGGCTTCGGCCTGCAGGAGATCGTCGCGAACTTCATTTCGGGCCTGATCATCCTGTTCGAACGGCCCGGTCGGGTAGGGGATACCGTGACAATCGGCGACCTCACCGGCACCGTGTCGCGCATCCACATCCGCGCCACCAGCATGACCGACGGCGAGAACCGGGAGATCATCATCCCCAACAAGGCGTTGATCACAGAGAAGGTAATCAACTGGACGCTGACCGACAGCATCACGCGCGTCACGCTCAAGGTCGCGGTGCGCTATGGAACGGATACGCTGCGCGCGCAGGAGGCGATCCTCGCGGCCGTCAAGGCGACGCCGCAGGTGCTCGATACGCCGGCGCCGAGCGTATTCTTCATCGGCTTCGGCACGTCGGCGCTCGAGTTCGAGGTGCGGGCGTTCGTGTTGCAGCTCGCCCATCGCTCGACGGTGATCAACGACCTGAACGTCGCCATCGAGCGCGCGCTGCGCCAGCAGGAAATCAGCATGTCCTGACGGACCGGACGGCGTGACCCATGGAACGATGATCGGCCGAAGCCGTTTCCTGCCATGGCCGCGTCGGCCGCCGATGTTCGAGATGTGACCGCACATCCGCGTCTTGCGGGCGATCGGGGCCGCCTTTTTTGTCATCACCGCCCAGCCGCCAGGCCTATGTCGAATACCAAGAAGGATCTCCGCGGAGGTCGTTCCGTTTGGAGCGACAGCCCGCACACCCGCGTCAGCCATCGTTCCCGACTAGTCGGCGAGACGTGCGATGTGGCCATCGTCGGCGCCGGTGTCAGCGGCGCACTTGTTGCAGCCAGGCTTGCCGACGACGGCCACGACGTCGTCATGATCGACAGGCGACCACTGCTGACGGGCAGCACGCGCGCCAGTACGGCCATGATCCAGTTCGAGCTCGATACGCCGCTCACGAAACTGAGCGACCAGATCGGAGCGAAGGCGGCGGCGCGCGCGTACCTGAGATCCTACCGCGCCGTGCAATCGCTGAAGCAGGTCATCAAGCGCCATGGCATCTCGTGCGGCTGGCGGGACCGGCATGCGCTCTATCTGGCCGGGAACGAGATGGGCTGGCGCGGCCTCGAAGGCGAAGCGCGCCAGCGCGCGAAGCTGGGTCTTCCCTCCGAGTTCCTGGCGCAGGGGCCCCTCAGGGACCGGTTCGGCATCGACCGCACAGGCGCGACCTGGTCGGAGGGCGCCGCGGAGCTCAACCCGGTGCAGCTTGCGGCCGGATGCCTGCGCGCGGCGCGGCGGCTCGGAGCCCGCATCTATGCCCCTCACGAGATCAAGAAAGTCGACGCCACGGGCCGCGGCGTCGACCTCACGACATCGGAGGGTGCCGTGGTCTCGGCGCGGCGCGCGATCTTCGCGACCGGCTACGAGGTGGTGGATCCCATTCCAAAGGGAGCATTCGAGATAACGTCGTCGTGGGCGATCGCGACCAAGCCTCTGGATCCCACGGCACTGTGGCCGTCGCGCTGCCTGATCTGGGAAGCGGCGGATCCCTATCTCTACATCCGCACCACTCCGGACAATCGCATCGTCGCCGGAGGAGAGGATTCCGGCCTCACCGATCCCGACCGCCGCGACAGCGCCACTACCAATAAGGCGATGCAGATTCTGGCCAAAGTCGAGAGGCTGCTGCCGGGGCGCAAGCTCGAGCTGGACTATGCGTGGGCCGGCGCATTCGCGGAGAGCAGCACTGGGCTTGCGCACATCGCGCCGATCGACGGGTGGCCCGCTTGCCTCGCGGTGCTCGCTTGCGGAGGCAACGGCATCACGTTCAGCCAGATCGCCGCGGAGCTTGCGAGCCGCTGGGTGCGCGGGCGCGAGGACCCCGACGCGGATCTGTTTCGCTGACCGTCCCCGAGCGTGCTCGTCACGTGACGTCCTCCGATGCAGGGAGGGGCGACAGCTCGACGTCCTTTCCCTTGCGGCCGTTCTCCTTGTCCGCATCGGGCAGCGGGGGCTTCTTTGCCGTGATGTTCGGCCACAGGTCCGCATAGACGCGATTGATCTCCAGCCAGTGAGGAGTCGCCTGCGGCTCGTTGTCGGCGAAGATCGCTTCCGCGGGGCACTCCGGGACACAGACGCCGCAATCGATGCATTCGTCCGGGTGAATGACGAGCATGTTCTCGCCCTCGTAGAAGCAATCCACCGGGCAGACCTCGACGCAGTCGGTATACTTGCATTTGATGCAGTTTTCGGTGACGACGTAGGTCATGGTGCAGGCTTGATCATTGCTCCGCTTCGATCTTTCCGCAGGCGATAGGTATCGTCACGTGCGCCGGCACACCTGGAAGAGACTTCACGCTGTCGGGCAGGGCTGTGCTGCTTTCCACCCCGTGCACGAAGATGACACGCTTCTCCAGCGCCAGAACGGGCGCCTTAAACTTTTCCTTGAGGGCGCTCTCGATGTCCGCCACGACCTCCGTCTTTTCATAGTGCGCAGCGCCGTGCTCGTCGGCCACGGGATAGCTGTCGCTTGGAATCTCGAGCGTCGCGGGATGGGCATGGAACGGCACCATTGTCGTACCGGCGACCGGCTCGGTCTCGATCAGGTCGATGTAGCCGTCACCGTTGCCATCGTGCTCGCTCGTCGGACATGTCGCGTCCTGGCCGCTGGGGAAGCCGTGGAAATGCTGGAGATGCATGCCCGGCGGCAGGCCGGCAAGGTCGATCGATACGATGAGTTTTCCATCCGCCACTTCGAGCCTGGCGTTGCCGCTGGCAGACGCGCCGATTTTCGATGCGTTGAGCGGTTGCAGCTTGGCGACAAAGACCGCATCAGCGGCATGGCCCTGACCTGCTGTCCATACGAGAAGTAGGGATCCAAGAAGCGCGATGGAAGCCTTGGGTGTCATGGGGTAGTCTCCTCCGATATGTGTTGATGGCCGGTTCGTCCGGACCTGTGGAGCGCAATTCCGATTTGCAGCGATTGCGCGATCCGTTCGGCGCGATCGATGAAGAGCGCTACCGCCTCGCCGCTGCACACCTCGGAGGCGGTATCGCGAAAGATCGCCAACCAACGATCGAAATGTGCACTATCGATTCCCGGAATTTTGGCATGAGCCACCATCGGCTGGCCTTTGTAGCGGCCGCTCATCAGCGTCACCGAGGACCAGAATGCGCACATCCTTTCAAGATGCGATGGCCAGTCGTCGATCTCGGCCTCGAAGACGGCACCGAGCACGGCATCACGCCGAACTTTCGCGTAGAAGGCATGCACGAGATCATGGATCATCTGCTCGGTGACGCCTGCAGAGACGCCGGGCGCCCTCAGATCCGCAGGCGTTGCGCTTCGGCTCACAGCGCACTCCACCGGATGGCCAGCAAGGCGAAGCCCACGAGAATGGCGAGCGGTATGGAGACGATCTGAACGACCGCTTCCCAGCGGCGCATCGATCCCGTCCAGGTCTCCACGATGGGGCTTGTCGCGGCGTCGGCATCCCTGCGCCATCGCGTGTCGCGTGCAGCCCTGATCCTGAGGAAGAGGGCCGGGATCGCGAAAAAGACCACGGCAAAGAACGCGCTAATCACGACGGCAAAGAGAGCGGCTCCACTACCGATGAACGTAAGAGCCGCAATGGTGAAAAGCAGCGAATAGCATATCAGC
>NZ_JADZBI010000100.1 GCF_020852195.1 Hyphomicrobium sp.
CCAGAAGCTCGCCCTTGACGTCGACCGTGATCTTCTTCGACAGGTCGCCGCGGGCCACAGCCGTCGTCACGTCCGCGATGTTGCGCACCTGGGCCGTCAGGTTGCCGGCCATCAGGTTCACGCTGTCGGTCAGGTCGCGCCACGTGCCGGATGCGCCCTTGACGTCGGCCTGGCCGCCGAGCTTGCCCTCGGTGCCCACCTCGCGCGCGACGCGCGTCACCTCCGAGGCGAACGAGCGGAGCTGGTCCACCATTGCGTTGATGACCTTGGCCGTACGCAGGAACTCGCCCTCGAGCGGGCGTCCCTCGACCTCGAGCGCCATGGTCTTCGTAAGGTCGCCCTGGGCGACGGCGCCGATCACGCGCGCCACCTCGCTCGACGGGTGCACGAGGTCGTCGATCATGGAGTTCACGGACTCGATCGACGTGCGCCAGAAGCCCGTCGCGGCGCCCGGCCGCACGCGCTCCCTGAGCTTGCCCTGCTTGCCCGCAACCTCGCTCAGCCGCTCAAGCTCGCGCTCGAGATGGCCGTTGAGCTCGACGATGTCGTTGAAGGTCTCGGCGATCCTCCCGGAAAGGCCGGGCCATTCGACGGGGAGCCTGACCGACGCATCGCCTTTCTTGACGGCGATCAGGGCGGAAAGCAGCTCCGGCGCGTGCTCAGCGAGGTGCAGGCTGTCCGGGCGCGCACCATGGGTGCCGTTGAAGGGGCGGAAGGTGCGGACCCGCATGCCGCCGTTGCGGACGGGTGCCGCATGCTCGCCGTTGGCGCCGTTCGCCTCCGCCAAGGCGTTGAACGCCCGCGCGACCTCTCCGGCCACGCCCGGTAAATCCGACGGCAAACGAACGGACCTGTTCCCCTGTCCAAGGGCCTGAAGTGCGGCCAGCAGCGATTGCAGCGTTTGATCCTTGCTCGCGCTCTTGGCTGAAAGCACTCTGCCCCCCTGAGTTCGCCCGTTATTTTCCGCTCGGCAGTGCCAAACGCACAGGGGTACATCAAGGTTCCACGTGTTTTTTGGGGTCTTGGCGTGCCCGAATGCCTGCCAGCTTACTGGCCGAGCGGCATGTTGAGCTGAAGCCGGCCCGACCAGGTGTCCGCGGCCGATCCGCCGCCGGTCTCCACGCCGCCCGTCGCCTGCAGGTTGAGGCTGTCCTTAACGCCCACGGCGACACCGGCTTCGGCCTTCCAGTGCAGGTCGGGGTTCTGGATGGCCGCCATGCCGCCGGGCGCGAGGCGGGAGATGTCGTCGAACGACAGGAAGCCGCCGGCGGCGATGCGCGGCTCGATGTAGGTCTCGCTGTTGAGGTCGAAGCGGCGCTTCATCTCGGGGAGCACGTCCAGGCGTCCGGTACCGATCGGCGTCGCCTCCATGAACGCTGTATCCTGGAACTTCGGTACGTCCTCAACGTAGCTCAGGCCCACGCTCGGCACGACCGTCCATCCGGCGACCTGGCGCGTCCCACGGAGCGTGCCGCGCATCAGACTGCGGTTGACCGGGGTCGTATCGACTAGCACGCCGTTGGGCACGCTCGTCTCGGCCGTACCCCAGGCCGCACGCCCGTCGAAGACCACGCCGGGGCCGAAGCGCACGCTCATGTAAGGACCGGCCATCCAGCCGCTCGAGGACACGCCGCCGCTGTAGCGGCTGGTCTCGCCCACCTGATCGAACTGAGCCAGGTATCCGAGCATGATGTCAGGTCCCAGCATATACTTGCTGCCAAAGTACATGACGCTGAAGTTGCCGTCGTTCTGGCGTGCGTCCATGTCGATGGTGTCGTAGGTCGTGTAGCGGCCCTCGAACCAGAAATCGAGAATGCTCGGCTCGTGTGCCGTGCCAACCTTCATGGCGGCGGCGAGCTCCGACAAACTGATCGAGGCGCTGACGTCGCGAGGCGGTGCGCCGTCGGTCGGCGAGGCGGCAAAGGAGTCGAGCGGCTTGGCCTCGGTCTGCGGGCGGTCGATGCGAACGCGATCGGGATCGCGCGCCGCCAGATACGCCTTGCGGCGATCGAGAAGCGCGCGCTCGGCATTGGCCCTGGCGACGGAAGCACACGTGACGTCGAGCTGCGCGCTCGCCTCCGCATCGGCATCGAGGCGAAAGCCGTAGGACGCGGTGCTCGGGGCCACGAACATGACAGACGATGCTCGACCGGAATGAAGGGTGCGCGCGTCTCCGCCCTGGCTCGATACGGTGATGGCCGCCGTGCCCTGCGTCGACACGTTGAGAGTCAGCGTCTCGCCCTTCTGGAACGTCGCCTGCCGGGCGGCTTGCCCTCCGGCGGTGACCTGCATGTTCATTCCGCCGCGATTGGCCGCGTCACACCCCACGCTGGCGGGTCCGGCGCGGGCGTGCTCCGCGGTCAGCGATGCGGCCGCGAGCGCGCACCATGCCGCTCCCCGCAGGGTTCGAGCGTGAACGATTTTCTGCATCGTTCGCGGATCTCCTTCCAACTCATATTTTCCTTGCTGATCAAGGCCCTCTATGGCCGCGAAAATAGACCAAAGCGTGGCTCCCGCGTGCTTCTTGGCGCGCCATTCGGTGCCTCGGAAACAGGCATGGCAAGTGATCGGCGTTCGGAAAAATTTTGCGACGATCCGATCTTTCGGCCAGGGGCCGGCGTTTAGCTCGTCTCATACGGTCTGCGGCGCGTCCGCCGTAAACCTTCTCCTTACCATCCCGCTTACTTCTCACGGGGGTCATCCGATTGCCGGTCATCACCGAACATGGCGCCAAGCTGCTGCCGAGCGTGGAAGTCGACAGCTACAATCTCGAGATCCGCGACGAGGACGGCTTCGTCGGCGATCGCGCGAGCCGGGGTGCGTTCAAGGCCATCATCGACGAATGGCGCGAGCCTTTGCGCAAGCTCGGTGCCGACCCGCTCGGCGACCAGCCGACCGAGGAGGTGAGCAAGAAAGATCTCGACGCAATGCTGGCCAAGGGAGATCCGGAGGTCGGCGGTCTCATTCACAGCGCCATCGAGGCTTTCGCCAAGGAGCTCGAGCACGTCATCCGCCGGTTTCTCAAGACCGCTAGCTGGCGCGACACCGAAGCCATCGTCATCGGCGGCGGGTTCCGCGAGAGCCGGGTCGGGGAGCTTGCCATCGGGCGCACTGAGGTGCTGCTCAAATCCGGCGGCACCGACATCGAGATCGAGCTGATCCGCAATCACCCCGACGAAGCCGGGCTGATCGGCGCGGCCCACCTCATGCCGTCGTGGACGCTCGAAGGGTTCGACGGGATCCTTGCGGTCGATATCGGCGGAACCAACATCCGCGCCGGCGTCGTGGAGCTCAACCTCAAGAAATCGTCGAAGCTCGAGAAGGCCAAGGTGTGGAAGTCGGAGCTGTGGCGGCACGGCGACGAGAAGACGAAGCGCGACGAGGCCGTCGATCGGCTGATCGACATGCTCAAGGACCTGATCAAGGCCGCGGGCAAGGCCAAGATCAACCTGGCTCCGGTCATCGGCATCGGCTGCCCCGGCCTTATCCGCCCGGACGGCTCGATCGAGACCGGAGCGCAGAACCTGCCGGGCAACTGGGAAACCAAGACCTTCAATCTGCCTGCCGCCCTGCGGGAGGCGATCCCGGAGATCGGCAAGCACGAGACGGCCGCCGTGATGCACAACGACGCCGTGGTGCAGGGCCTGAGCGAGCTGCCGGTGATGCGCAAGTTCGACCGCTGGGGTGCGCTCACCATCGGCACCGGGCTCGGCAACGTGCGCTTCTCGACGCGACGCAAAAAATAGTCGGCCATGCTGTTCTGCGGAGGAGAGGATCGTGTCCCTCTCGGGCGTGTCTGGGCTTCGGCCTTCGCCGGAGTGACGTTAAGTATCAAGGACGCCGCATACCCATCTCGTCATCCCGGTGTCATGTCGGAGCCATGCTCCGCACGGACGGCCGAGATCCAGACACGCCCCAACGCGAACGCGCTGTTGTTAGAGCCAAGCCCGCTACGCAGCCTCGGCGTCCCTGTTGACGGAGCCGCGCGCGATCTCGGTCAGCAGCGTATCGGCGTGCCGCTCCTCTTTCAGGCTCTCGGCGAGAAGTTTGGCCGCGTCCGAGTGACCAAGATCGTTGGCCCATTCGATCAGCGTTCCATAGCGGCAGATCTCGTAGTGCTCGACGGCCTGCGCGGAGCTGATAATTCCCGCGTCCAGCACGCGCTCATCCTTGATCTCGTCCATGTGCTCCTTGGCCTCGTCGATGATGCCTTCGATGGCATCGCACTTCTTGCCGCGGGCCGGAACGCCGATCAGCTTGAACACCTTCTCCAGGCGGTCGACCTGCCCTTCCGTCTCCTTCTTGTGGGTCTCGAGCGCCTTCTTGAGCTTGGCGTTGTCGGCCTTGCTCACCATGCCGGGCAGCGCCTTCAGGATCTGCTTCTCGGCGTAGTAGATGTCTTTCAGGGTCGCAACAAAGAGGTCTTCCATCGTTTTTACTGACATGCTCATCTCCACCACACGGGGGTTGCACGGCAGGTGAATTCTGCCGCCCGGCTCCCGGTTCCTCGCCATCGGAGAGGGCATTCAAGGCCGCGGGAACCGCTCCATGTTGCGGCGCGTTATCGCTTGGCGTTGACGTAGCACCCGACAAGGCGGCGAATGCAGGAATTCGAGCGCGTCTACAGGCGCACCCTGGGCTTCATCTACGATGCGGAAAAGCAGCTCGTGGCATCGCTCCGGCCGGTGGGGTCCCGTGTGGACGATCGCCGGTTGAAGGACGCACTGCGCGAGATCGAGACGCAGTCCGCGCGGCAGGAAAAGCGGATCGAGAACATATTCCGCGTGCTCTACCTCGAGCCCGTCGGCGAGGCGTCGTGGGCGACCACGGCCTTGCTCAGGGAAGCGTGGGAGACGAGCACTCGCGGTGACGGCGCGCAAGGATGCGCAGCCGCCCTGCTCGCCATCAAGCGCTACGAAATCACGCTCTACGAGGCGCTTCTGCGCTGGTCGGAGCAGTGTCACCTGGTCGAGGTGCTGGCCGACATCCGCCGCAGCATCGCGGAGGAGCTGGTGCAGGCGAGCGTTCTCTCGGAGCTCGCGTTCGAGGATCTCACAGCGGATGGCTGCAAGCTCACTGTCACCGAACGCAATA
>NZ_JADZBI010000101.1 GCF_020852195.1 Hyphomicrobium sp.
CGGATTCGCGTTCGCGGGCAACCGTCCGGCCGGGTGCACATTCCGGGAATCGAGTCCGGCAAGTCCGGGAAATGCAAAGCCGCCCAAAGGCGGGCGCCGCGGTCGAAAGCCGGATTCCCGGATTTCCGACTTTGCGGCTGCGTATGCCGCCAAACACGGGCGCGCACCGTCCGGATCCGAGATCCAGAAGCAATTCCCGGATTGCCCTCGGAGTACGGCTTACGACTACGCCTCCCGCGCTCGCGCATAGCCTCTCTCGGAATGGAGGGCGCCATGTCCGATCGCACGCTTCCTCGCGGTCAAGTTCGGCCCGTCGATCCCGCCTGGCAACTGTCCCCAGGCGAGATCGCGGCGATGCTCGCGAGGCCATATTTCACGCGCTTCATCGTCGAGCGGCGTCCGCGCCGCAAGTCCAAGCCCGCGCGACCGCGCAAACCCAACTGAAGGAGAATCACCATGTCTAACCTTTCGCGACGCTCGTTACTGTCTGGTGGTCTGCGTGCAGCACTCGGCGCTGGCGGCCTTATTCTGCCGTGGACTGGTGGCAGCGCACTCGCAGTTGTCGACAGGCGCGCGGCTGAAGCGGTCGCCGTGGCGGCAATTGATTGGCCTGTCTCGGAGGCAATGCTGAAATACCGCGGCATACGAGAGGACCTGATCACGCTCCGACGCCCAGAGGGGTCTCAGCTTGAGTACGAAGCGCGTCATATATTGCTGTGGCGCGACCTCGTTGAAGCGGCCGAGGGCATTTGGCGAGAGCCGGTGAAGACGTGGAGTGATGTTGCGGTTCGCGCGGAAATCGCGTGGACGGCAGCACTCAAAGAAGCAGACGGCTGTCACGACAGCAGCGATTACGAACGCCTTTTAAAGGGCAATGGCGTGCACTGGCCAGCCTTCAGAGGTCCGTCCGCTTTCTCAGTCAGGGCGAATGCCGAACTCATCGAAGCCGTGCTCTGCATGACGGGCGGAGAGCGTGTCGACATCCGGACCAAACGCGCCCAATCAATCGCGTGAAGCGTTCAACCTGAAGGAAGAAGACGATGACAGAAGCAGCCGCACGTAAGGCCATCGATCCGCGCAAATTCGAAGAGGATTTCTACGAGATCAGAAACGGGCTCGAAACGCTGTTCATTCTCAACGACGCGATCGGCAATGGCGCTCACGCGCACGAGCCTGGAAGCATTCATGCCGCTCTCCATTTCATCATCGAGCCGATGCAGGCTGCCATTCATCGCCTCGGGACGAAGGCCGGATTAACCCATGAGAAGTTCGAAGCCACGTGAGCGTTAAATCGAAGGGAGAAAACAATGACCGAGACCGATGAGACACAGATCGCGAAACTCTACCGTCGATGGTGCGCCCTGCGAAGGACGCGTGAGCGCATCGAGATCGAAATGCGTACTGCGAACGATCGGGGCGAGAAAAGCGCCATCGAATTCACGGACGCGGCTCACGATGCGCAATGCGAAGCGGTGTGGAGCGTCGAAGACGAGATCGCTGTGGCCGAGCCGACGAGCCTTGACGATGTGCGCATGAAGGCGATCGTCGTGAAGCACGGGTCAGAAGCCGGCAGCAATGAGCAGATCGTCGACGCGTTGCTGGACTCGCTGGCGTCGCTTCCTGAGCGCCAGGAAGCGTGAGTGCCGACGTTTCAACCGAAGGGAGAAAGACGATGACGAAGTTGCAGAGCACCGATCCGGTAGTGGAGCTTGGACGTCAAATTGCGGAGTTGGAAGCCCGATATGAAGAACTGGAGGATCTGGAGCACGACGCACGGAATGCCAAAGACCTGTCTGCGGAAGGATACTACGAAGCCGCGCGCCTGGATGTTTATAGCCGCATCGAAGCACTCAAGGGCGCATTGTCTTGCTACGAGGCCAAGACACTCGTCGGCGCGATGATCCAAGTTGCGCAGGTCTGGAACATGATCGACTTCCTGCTCGATGCAGATGAGGCCGCCGAGCGCAAGAGATTGAGACAAGAGGCTGAGCGACTGATCGTGTCGGCGCTTCGCGTGATCGAACGAGAGGCAGGGACCGATTTTAATGCGCTTGGCCTTGGTGCCTACCGAAACGCCAACCTCGATCCCTGGACGCCTGTCGAGGACCGGCTCGCCGCAATAAAAGCACTAGCGCCGGAAGCGAAGGCGGCGTGAGCCTACAAATACGGGGCCTGCGTACCGGCCCCGCATAGCTTTCGCTAGATTGCAGGGAGACGAGATGCGACCGCGGGCACACGACTGGGTTCGAGACAGAGAGGCGCGTAGAGCGGACCTGCACACTCGAGCAATTCAAGCGCTGCTCATCATCAATGGAGGCGGTGCGATTGCGTTGCTCTCATTTGCGGCGCAGATTTGGGAAAAGTCTCCCGCCATGGTTCCCGTTGTTGCATGCGCCTTGATTGCTATGTCGGTGGGGCTGCTTCTCTGTCCCCTTATCTTCCTCGTAAGATATGAATCTTCGCGATTGCATGATCGCGCTGGAGGAAGGGCGAAGGGCGTCCTTTACGGGCGTCTCTGGCGCGCGTTGCTCTGCATCTCTCTCATGTCATTTGCGGTTGCGGTTGGCATAGTCGCCACGGCTATCATGCGACTGAGCCCAAATACCATGTAGGTAGGATTGCGGATCGCCCGCGCGAGAACAAATATTATTTAATAATATCAATACGTTATGGAGTGATCTGGCGGAAGGGGTGGGATTCGAACCCACGGTGGGCTTGCACCCACGCCGGTTTTCAAGACCGGTGCCTTAAACCACTCGACCACCCTTCCTGTGCGCGCATCGATCGCGGCGCCGGACCCTACACAGTCCGCGCCTCCCCCTCAAGACGCGGTTACCGGAAGGTGAAAAATCCACCGCCGGGGAGGACTTAACCGGATCGCAAGCGCTGTCTGCCATCCTGCTCCGGCTCATCGGGAAGACCGCGTCTATAAGCGGCGTCCGGGAGCGCTAGGCAGGACAAGGCTCCTCGAAGGGGCCGGTGGGATGGCGTTGATGTCGCGTATGCATGGCGAAGGCGCAGCCGCGCCTCGGCACACTTTTGCCCGGATCCGATCGAGCTTTCACGCACGCGCGTTGCGCGCGCCACTGATGGCGCTGGGCGCGGCCGCCGCCGTTGCGGCCTTGGGCGGATGCGCCAGCACCCAGAGCGTGGTGTCCGCCAGCCCCTCGGGCGCGTCCGGACGCGCGCCGATGTTTCCGGAATCGAAGTGGGGCGTGTCGGCGAGCCGCCGCGTCGCCGCGTCGGGCGAGCACATCCCCAAGGGCGGCGGCCGCTACAAGGTCGGCGAGCCCTACCAGGTCGGCGGACGCTGGTACAACCCGCGAGAGCAGCCCGGCTATGACCGCGTCGGCGTCGCCTCCTGGTACGGCAGCGATTTCCACGGCCGCAAGACGGCCAATGGCGAGATCTTCGACATGCACGCGCTGACGGCCGCGCACCCGACGCTGCCGATGCCGAGCTATGCCTACGTCACCAACCTTTCCAACAACCGCACCATCCTTGTGCGCATCAACGATCGCGGTCCCTACGTGGGCGACCGCATGATCGACCTGTCGCGGGAATCGGCCCGCACACTGGGGCTCCTGTCCGGCGGCACGGGCCGCGTGCGTGTGCGGTACGCGGGGCCAGCCCCCCTCGACGGCGACGATGCGCGCGAGCGCCAGTTCCTGGCCAGCCGGCACTGGAAGGGAGGCCCCGAGATTGCAGCGCTCGAGCGCGAGCAATCGGCGCGCGAATGGGCCGCCTACAAGCGCCCTGCGCCGGTGCAGCCACGCCCCTGGACGCCGCCGGCAAGCCCGCCACGTATGGCCTCCCCGGAGTATCCGCGGCAAAGCTACGCCCAGAGCTACGCCGACGCCGGACCGGCCGGCGGCGAGCTGTGGTCGCCGGAGAGCTACCGCGCGGCACAGCTCGCGCGCTAGGCATGGTGCAGCCCGACCGAAATAGGCGGAAGGTCGCATCCTGACGGACCTCAGTGACGCCTTCCTCCGGCCCGGTCCATGCCCTATATCCTGCGGCGGGACATAGGGCATAGGATCCGAGGATGTCGCGCAAAATCAAGGAACTCGCCGTTCTCGCGGGAGCCGGCCTGCTTGCCGTCGTGGCTGTGTTCGGCCTCGCGCGGCAGGATGCTGCCGCGCAGCTTTTCGACGGCCTTTTTCCAAGTGAAACCCCGCCGCGCCGCGAGGTGCCTCCGTCGCGCGAGGTCGCGCAGTATTCCTTCTCGCCCATCGTGCGCAAGGCCGCCCCCGCCGTCGTCAACGTTTACGTGCAGCGCCGCGTTCAGACGTTCTCCTCGCCCTTCGCCAACGATCCCTTCTTCCGTCAGTTCTTCGGCGACGCGTTCGGCCAGCCGTCCGAGCGCATCCAGAGCTCGCTCGGCTCGGGCGTCATCGTCAGCCCGGACGGTATCGTGGTGACGAACACGCACGTCATCCGCGGCCGCGGTGAGACGGAGATCCGCGTCGCGCTGTCGGACAAGCGCGAGTTCGACGCCAAAGTGCTGACCCAGGACGACAAGACCGACATCGCCATCCTCAAGATCGATAACGGCGAGCAGCGCTTCCCGACGCTCGAGCTCGAGGACTCGGACACGCTCGAGGTCGGCGACATGGTGCTCGCCATCGGCAATCCCTTCGGCGTCGGCCAGACGGTGACCAGCGGCATCGTCTCCGCGCTCGCCCGCAGCGAGATCGGCATCTCGGATTCCCAGGTCTTCATTCAGACCGACGCGGCGATCAACCCGGGCAACTCGGGCGGTGCGCTGGTCGACATGTCGGGCAAGCTCGTCGGCATCAACACCATGATCTTTTCGCAGTCCGGCGGCTCGCAGGGCATCGGTTTCGCCATTCCCTCGAACCTTGTCCGGCTCTACGTGCAAGGCGCAGCCGAGGGACGCAAGGTCGAGCGGCCATGGCTCGGCGCCCGCCTCGAGACGGTGACGCGCGACATGGCCGAGGGCCTCGGCCTCGACCGGGTTGCCGGCGCCGTCGTCGCACGCGTCTCCGACAGCGGACCTGCTGCGGGTGCCGGGCTGAAGGCCGGCGACGTGATCGTCAACGTCGACGGCTTCGAGGTCGCCGACGCCCGCGCCGTCCAATACCGGCTGACGACGCGCGGCGTCGGCCGTACTGTCAAGGTCGGCATCATCCGCAAGGGCCAGCCGCACACCGTCGAGCTGCCGCTCGTCGCCGCGCCGAAGCCGGGCCGCGACGACGTGCGCAATCTGGCGGGCCAGCATCCGCTCGACGGCGCGCGCGTATCCAACATCCTGCCGGGAGTCGTAGATGAGCTCGGAATCGACGAGATAGAGGGCGTCGTCGTTCTGTCTGTGCGCCGGGCGTCCACGGCGGCGCGCCTCGGGTTCCAGCCCGGCGACGTGATCGCCGAGATCGGCGGCGTGCCGGTGACGAACGTGCGCGATCTGGAGGGACTGCTCGCCACGCGTCAGCGCATGTGGCTGGTCGCCGTGCGCCGCGGCGACAAGGTCTTCAACCTGCAGGTGCCGGGCTAGTGGCCCCTGGGGCCCGACTCTCCGCGTCGCTGCGGCCGGGATGACACGGAGTACGGCCAACTCAGGTTGTCATCCCGGCCAAGCGCTGCAGCCGCGCCGAGCCGGGCCCCAGGGGCCTCCCTTCAATCCCATCAGGAAAGCCTCTAACATCGCGCGATGAGCAATCTCTTTGAAGCCGCCGGTCTGGAGAAGGGCGCCCCGCGCCCGCTGGCGGATCGCCTCCGCCCGACGACGTTGTCCGAGGTCGCTGGTCAGCCGCATCTGGTCGGCCCCGACGGCACGCTGACGCGTTTCCTGGCCGCCGGTCGCCTTCCGAGCCTGATCCTCTGGGGACCGCCCGGCTGCGGCAAGACCACCATTGCCCGCCTGCTCGCCAGCGAGACGAACCTCGAGTTCGAGCAGCTCTCGGCAATCTTCTCGGGCGTCGCGGAACTGAGGAAAGCCTTCGACCGCGCCAAGGCCCGCCGCGAGCAGGGCCGCGGCACGCTTCTGTTCATCGACGAGATCCACCGTTTCAACCGCTCCCAGCAAGACAGCTTCCTGCCCTACATGGAGGACGGCACCATCACGCTGGTCGGCGCGACGACGGAGAACCCGTCGTTCGAGATCAACGCCGCCGTGCTCTCTCGCGCCTCCGTGCTGACACTCAACCGTCTCGATGACGCCGCGCTCGAGGATCTCGGCAAGCGCGCGGAAGCCGAGGAGGGGAGGCCTCTGCCACTCGACGCCGACGCCCGCGAGGCGCTGAAGTCCATGGCCGACGGCGACGGCCGCGCCATCCTCAATCTCGCCGAGGAGGTCTTCGCCACCGTCAAACCCGGCACCAAGCCGCTGAACCGCGAAGCCCTCGTCAAACTCGTGCAGCGCCGCGCGCCGCTCTACGACAAGAGCCGCGAGGGCCATTACAACCTGATCTCGGCGCTGCACAAGGCCGTGCGCGGCTCCGATCCCGATGCGGCGCTCTATTATTTCTGCCGCATGCTCGACGGTGGCGAGGACCGGCTCTTCCTTGCGCGGCGCATTGTGCGCATGGCGGTGGAGGACATTGGGCTTGCCGATCCGCAGGCGCTCGTTGTCGCCAACGCGGCCAAGGAGGCGTTCGACTTCCTGGGCAGCCCCGAGGGCGAGTTGGCGCTGGCCGAAGCCGTCATCTATGTGGCCACGGCTCCCAAGTCCAACGCCAACTACGTCGCCTACAAGGCAGCTATGCGGGCCGCGAAGGAGCACGGCTCGCTCTCTCCGCCCAAGATCATCCTCAACGCGCCGACCAAGCTCATGGAGGAGGAGGGCTACGGCGACGGCTATCAGTACGACCACGATCAGCCAGACGCCTTCTCCGGACAGAACTACTTCCCCGACGAGATGAAGCAGCGCCCGAAGTTCTACGATCCGCCCGAGCGCGGCTTCGAGCGCGAGATCGCAAAGCGCCTTGCCTACTGGGACAGCCTGCGCAAGAAGCGCTCGCGTGAGTAGGGAAGCGACGGCGCATATCTTCAACGTATCTGGACTCCGGCCTCCGCCGGAGTGACGTTGTTTTTGATCGAGCCGATAGCCTCACCTCTCCGTCATCCGGGCGTCATGGCGAAGCCATGCTTCGCATGGACGGCCGGAATCCAGACACGTGGCCGCATCGCCTCGCGCGTCACTAGATCTTCCGGCTGTCATAGGCCCAGTGGAGCAGCGCCTGGCGCTGGCGTCTGCGGCAGAAAAGATCCCCGCGCTCGCAATTGCGCTCGATCTGGCGCACGTGGCGCCGGATCGCCTTCCAGCGCGCGATTTGGCGCGCGTCCTCGTCGGGCATCCGCCTGCCCATGTAGTACCGGCAGTACCACTGGAACCAGCCGCGTGGATCGTCGGGATGGATCCACCCCTTGCGGCGCCACTCCGAGAGCGGCTGGCTTGCATCGATGCCGAAGAAGTTGAGCGCCGGGTCCTTGCCACTGGGCGCAAGCTTGGCGTGCTGAAACCAGCTCGCCGGAAACTCGTCTCTGCAGTCGGTCATGTACTTGCCGCCGAAGACGCCGAGCCGCAGCATCTCGGCCGGCTTGAGGTCGGGGCGGAACTCGGGATCGAAGCCCCGCCCGACGGGCTCGGTCAACCGGTAACGATAGGTCTTCTGCATGCGGTCGTTGACGGTGACGGTTCTTGCTTTCACGGGGTCCAGCCCTTCCGGCGCGTCTGCCGAGCCATCGGTATCACCAAGATGACGCATTCGAACCACGGGCAGTCCCGCTCGCGCGCGGGACGAGGGGGACCGACTGGCCAACGCCTGCGGGGCGCACTATAGTCCCGGCCGGCGGGAGAGGGGTGCCGCGCACGGCCGCGGAAGCACGAGTAGGGAAGCGTTTCATGATTGAATTCAACGATCTATGGCGCGGGCATCCGATCAACGAGAGCGTCCAGTCGCCCTGCATTGCCCCCCACAATTTGACCAACCTGGAAGGCAAGCAGGTGCTGCTCGGCTTCCCGGTCTTCGCCAATCAGTGCGCCATCCGCATGGGCGTCGCGCTGCGCCGGGCGGGCGTCCAGCCCTCCCAGCTTTCCGGCATCTCCCACTGCTCCGTTCATCCGCGCGACCAGATGCACTTCATCAACGCGAGCCAGCTTGCCAACGGTATCGCGCGCGCCAACATTGCCGGCATCGGTCCGACCGAGAAGTACGTGGGCGCGAACGCCGCAGAATTCTATCCCAGGATCTTCGGGCGCACCGGCATCATCTACATCCAGGACTACTGGCGCCGCTCGAGCGACACCGGCCGTCCGACAGGCGACCATATCGACGTCTGGAACGGCTACCGCTCGTCCGCGAAATGGCTCATGGAATGGTTCTCCTGGCTCGGCTACTACTCGAACTATGCTGGAGCCGGCGAGATCTGGTTCTGGGAGGTCAAGTAAGCGGCGCGCGAACGCGAGCCACCGCCGGAGGATTGAATGCGCTATCTTATTGCCATCATTTTCGCGATTGCCGGCGCCGCGCTCGCCATGCACTTTCTGAGTGGCCCCGTGGCCGACTGGGCGGCGCTGCAGTTCAAGTTCGAGAGCTCGGACGAGGCCGAGAACATCAACCAGCTCGCGTTCATGATCGTCAACCTGGCGGGTCTGATCGTCGGCTGGACCATCGGCTGGGCGATCGGCACGCCCTTGCGCGACAAGGCGCGGTCCGACTGAGCGGGCAAGCGCCTCTGGCCCCGTGAAAGACAGTGAATGAATGACCGCGTAAGCGAGCGCGTGGAGACGATCGAGGTGGCCGAGCGCGAGGCCGGCATGCGCCTCGACCGCTGGTTCCGCGCGCACTTCCCCGAGATCACTCACGGCTACCTGCAGAAGTTGCTGCGCTCGGGGCAGGTGCGCGTCGACGCGCGCCGCGTCGAGGCCGGCGAGCGGCTGGAGGCCGGCGCACACGTGCGCGTGCCCAAGGCGGCGCGCACGCCGCGCGCCGGCAGCCCCGCCGCGAAGGCCGCCGCCGCACCGCCCGCCTCCAAGGCTGACCGCGATCTGATCGAGAGCATGATCCTCTACGAGGACGACGACGTTCTGGTGCTCAACAAGCCGTTCGGTATCGCCGTGCAGGGCGGCACGGGCACGCGCCGCCACATCGACGGCATCCTGGCCGGCATGGCCGACCGCTTCGGCGACCGCCCGCGACTCGTGCACCGCCTCGACCGCGACACGACCGGCGTCCTGCTCGTCGCCAAGCACCGCGCTGCCGCCGCCAAGCTCGGCCGCATCTTCCAGACACGCTCTGCGGCGAAGACCTACTGGGCACTCGTCAAGGGCGTGCCAAAGCCGCCGCAGGGCAAGATCGAGGCGGCGCTCGTCAAAGCCTCGGGTCCCGAGGGCGACCGCGTGCGCAAGGCGCGTCCTGGCGAGCAGAAGGAGGCCATGCACGCCACGACGCATTATTCTGTGATCGACCGCGTCGCTCACAAGGCGGCGTGGGTGTCTCTGAAGCCTGTCACCGGCCGCCAGCATCAGCTCCGCGCGCACATGGAGCTGATCGGCCACCCCATCGTCGGTGACAACAAGTATGACGGCGGCATGGACCTTCCGGCCGAGAACATCGAGCCGAAGCTGCATCTCCACGCGCGCCGGCTCGTCATTCCTCATCCCGCCGGTCGCGAGAAGATCGACGTCTCCGCACCGCTGCCTCCGCACATGCTCGTCACGTGGGAACTCCTGGGGCTCGATCCTCGGCGCTTCGACAAGGACGACGGATGACCACGACGTCCGTGAAGCTCGTCATCTTCGATTGCGACGGCACGCTCGTCGACAGCCAGCACGCCATCGTGGCCGCCATGAGCGACGCCTTCCTTTCCGAGGGGTTGGCGCCGCCGCCGCGCGAGGAGGTGGTTGGCGTCGTCGGGCTGTCGCTCGGCATCGCGGTCGCCCGCCTGGTGCCGGACGGCAGCGATCTCGCGCGCGTCGACCGCCTGGCGGAAGCCTACAAGGCCGCGTTCGCCGCGCAGGGCCGGCGGGCGGATCACGCCGAGCCGCTCTACGACGGCATTCGCGATACGCTGCAGAGGCTCGCCGCCCGCGAGGATGTCGTGCTCGGCATCGCCACCGGAAAGTCCCGCCGCGGCGTCGCCTCCGTGCTCGAGCGGGAAGGGCTCGCCGGTCTGTTCGCCACCATCCAGACCGCCGACACGCATCCGTCGAAGCCGCATCCCTCCATGGTGCTCACCGCCATGGACGAGACGGCGGCGCTGCCGGTCGACACGGTAGTGATCGGCGATACGACCTATGACATCGAGATGGCGCGCGGCGCCGGCGCCGCTGCGGTCGGGGTCGCGTGGGGCTATCATCCGGAGGAGGCTTTGAGGGCCGCCGGCGCTCACCACGTTTCGCCCGACACCGGCGACCTCGAGCGCGCGCTCGATCTCATCATGGCCCGGCGGCTCACGGCATGACGCGGAACGGCGAGACATCCGACCGCCAGGAGAAGGGCGCGAAGATTCCGGGGAAGGAAGCCCTGCGCGCGCCGCTGCCGAAACGCTTCTACACGTCCGTTGCGGTCGCCGAGCGCGGCGGGAGCTTTGCCGTGCTGTTGGACGGCCGCACGATCCGAACGCCCGCGAAGCGCGAGCTGGTTGTGCCGGTCCAAGACCTCGCCGCGGCCATAGCCGCCGAATGGGAGGCGCAGGGCGAGCACGTCGACCCGGCCAGCATGCCGCTGACCCGGCTCGTGAACTCGGCACTCGACGCGGTCGCCGAGCGCAGCCGCGAGGTCGCAGACGATATCGTCGCCTTCGCGGGAAGCGATCTTCTCTGCTATCGCGCCGAAACCCCCGATGCACTCGTGCGGCGCCAGGACGAGGCGTGGAACCCGATCCTCGCCTGGGCCAGGCGCGATCTCGGTGCCGATCTTGTGCTGCGCGCTGGCCTCATGCCGATCGACCAGCCACCCGAGGCCCTGGACGCCGTCCGGCGCTCGCTGACGGGCATCGACAGCCTGAGTCTGGCGGCGCTCCACGTGCTGACGACGATCGGCGGCTCAGCCCTGGTCGCCATTGCCCATTGGCGTGGGCACTTGTCCCTGGAGGACGCCTGGCAGGCGACCAGCGTCGATGAGGCATGGCAGCGTGAGCAATGGGGACGCGACGCCGAGGCCGAAGCGTACACGGCGCAGCGGCGCGCCGAGTTCGAGGCCGCGAGCCGTTGCCTCAGCTATCTTCGCTCTCGTCGATGAGCGTCGGCCCCGACGGCTTGCTTGGGTCGGACTGCAGGTGCGCCAGAAACCTCAGGATGGCGAACGAGAGCAGGGCCGCGAAGATCGCGAGCAGGGACTGCCCCGCGCCGGTGGCCACGCCGAGCGCGCCGGCCATCCACATGCCGGCTCCCGTGGTGAGGCCGCGCACGGAGCCACGAGCCTGGATGATGGTGCCGGCGGCGAGGAAAGCCACGCCGGCCGTCACCGCCTCGATGATGCGGATGGGATCGGCGTTGACCTGGCTCTGCCCTGCGCTGATCGTCTCGTAGATCTCGAACGTCAGTACCGTGAAGACCGCTGCGGCGAGCGCCACCAGCATATACGTCCGCAGGCCGGCAGGACGATCTTTGTCCTCGCGGTCCCAGCCGAGCAACCCTGCCAGCGCCGTCGCGAGCACAAGGCGGAAGCCCACCTCCGCGTAAGCCAGAACACCGGTAGGGGACAAAAGCTCGAGAGACGTCACGTTTGCCGACCCTCCAGAGAACCCGAGCGAATAGGCAGAATACGGCAAGACGCTGGGCAGAGGAACGGCAATCTCGCGGTTATCATTCTCTCGTCATCTGATGCTTGTCAGTCGCCACTTTTATCTCTGGGTACGGTGATGTCGACGCCTGGCGCTTGAATGCGCGTGCTGTCGCGGTCGGTTTCCACCCGTGTTCCCGGTGCTTCAACGCGCGTGCCTTCGTTGTCGGAGACGGAGGTGGCAAGTCGGTCGTTCTGCGCCAGCAGGACGGCGCCGCCCAGCACGGCGAACGCGGCGATGATAATGATGAGCGTGCTGCGTTGCATGAGGAGTCCTCTCGCATTTGCGGAATCTCAGGAAAAACGCCGAACTCCGAGGCCGGTTCCTGCGCGGTGTCGCCGCTTTGGGGCAAGCGTTAGCGCTTCGTTTACGCAATTGGCGCCAAATGGAGATAACTCAAGCAATGGGAGTGGCCGATCGTGCCGACCGCAGTCGTTCTCGCGCGCCGTCTGGGCTCCGGCCGGGCTGCAACCGTCCTATCGGCGGCCGTGATGGTGATGGCCGCGCTGTTTATCGCCGGCAAGGCGAAGGCCGCCGACCTCGTCGTGGCCTACGACCAGTCGCAACTGCTGCGCCTGCCGCGCCCTGTCGCGAGCGTCATCATCGGCAACCCGTCGATCGCCGACGTGGCCATCCACGGCGGCAACCTGCTCGTGGTGACCGGCAAGACGTTTGGCATCACCAACATCATCGCGCTTGACGATGACCGCAACATTATCCAGGACCAGCGCATCGTCGTGCAGCGCGACGAGGTACGCACCGTGAACCTGAGCAAGGGCGGGAAGCGGGAATCCTATAGCTGCACGCCGAATTGCTCGCCGACGCTCACCATCGGCGACGACAAGGAATATTTCGCGATGATCTCGCGCCACGCGGAGACCAAGACCAGGGTCTCCAACGGCGGAGCCGACGGCGGCGACAGCGCGGAGTAAACCCCGCGCCAGGCGCCTTTAGGCATCCGCGCCGTTCTTCGGCGTACACATGGACCGCTTGCCGCCCGCCTTGATGAAGGCAACGATCTCCATCACCGTCGGGTGGTCCTTGAACTCCTCGGCCACGTCCGCAACGCGTTCGAGCAGCGTTCCCTCCTGCGCGAACAGGAGCCGGTAGGCGCGCCTCAGGTCGTGGATCTGACTGCGGGAGAAGTCGCGCCTCTGCAACCCGATGATATTGAGCCCCGAGAGGTAGGCGCGATTGCCGAGCGCCATGCCGTAAGGGATGAGGTCCTGCTCGAGCCCGCTCATGCCGCCGAGGAAGGCGTGAGCGCCGACACGCGCGAACTGGATGACCGCGGCCCCGCCGCCGAGGATGGCGAAGTCGCCGACCTCTACATGGCCGGCAAGCATCACGTTGTTCGAAAGGATGACGTTGTTGCCCACGTGGCAGTCGTGCCCCACGTGCGAGTTGGCAAGGAACGCGCAGGAGTTTCCGACGACGGTCTTCATGCCGCCGCCCGCGGTGCCGGGGTTCATCGTCACGCCCTCGCGGATCAGGCAATCGGATCCGATCTCGAGCGTCGACGGCTCGCCCTTGTACTTGAGGTCCTGCGGCTGATGGCCGATGGAGGCGAACGGGAAGATGCGCGTGCGCTGGCCGACCGCTGTACGTCCCGTCACCACGACGTGGCTGGCGAGTTCGACGCCGTCGCCGAGCACCACCTCGGGGCCGACGACGGAGAACGGGCCCACGCTCACGCCGTCTCCGAGCTTGGCACCGTCCTCGACAATGGCCGTGGGATGAACCTTGATCTCAGCCATTCTTGCTTGCCGCAAATGCCCGAGCCTCTGCGGTGTCGGCGAGCATGGCGCTGATCTCGGCTTCCGCGACCGTCTGCCCGTCGACCTTCGCCTCGCCGTAGAAGCGCCAGACGCGTCCGCGGTTGCGGATCTTGCGCACATGGTAGTGGAGCTGGTCCCCGGGCAGCACGGGCTTGCGGAACTTGGCCCTGTCTATGCCCATGAAGTAGACGAGCTCGGTCTTGTAGTCCTCGCCGAGGCTGTGCACGCAGAGTGCGCCTGCCGTCTGCGCCAAGCCCTCGATGATGAGCACGCCCGGCATGACGGGGTACTGCGGAAAATGACCCTGGAAGAACGGCTCGTTGATGGTCACGTTCTTGACGCCGACACAGGTCTCGTCGCCGTTGATGTCGTAGATGCGGTCGAGCAGGAGGAAGGGATAGCGGTGCGGCAACAGCTTGAGGATCTTGCCGATGTCCGCGGTCTTCAGTTGCGACTTCTTCGTTGTGTCGTCCATCCCCATCCTACTCCGTTTCGCCCGGCCGGGTACGTCTCCGGGCACAAGTCAAAGTTTCAGGAGCCGCCCGAGTCATCGGGTGAGCCTCCCGCGCGGCGCGCCAATCGCGACACGGCGGCAACTTCGCGCGCCCACTGCTTGAAGGGTCGCGCAGGCGTGCCCGCCAGCACAGCTCCCGGCGGAACATCGTCCTTCGGGTGAGAGCCTCCGGCGATCTGCGCTCCGTTGCCGATCTTGATATGGCCGACGGCGCCGGACTGCCCGCCCATGACCACGTAGTCTCCGAGCTCAGTCGAGCCCGAAATTCCAACTTGTCCGACGATGACGCAATGCCGTCCGATCACCACGTTGTGCCCGATCTGGACGAGATTATCAATTTTGGTACCCTCACCGATGATCGTATCCTTAAGAGCCCCGCGATCGACGGTTGAATTCGCGCCGATTTCCACGTCGTCCTGGATGATGACGCGCCCCACCTGCGGCACTTTGAGGTGTCCCTGCGCACCCATGGCGAATCCGAACCCGTCCTGGCCGATGCGCACTCCGGCGTGCAGGATCACCCGGTCCCCGACCAGGGCATGCAGCACCGAGACGAGCGGGCCGACGTAGCAGTCCCGGCCGATAGCCACGCGGTAGCCGATCACGGCGCCGGCGGCGATGCGCGTTCCGCGCCCGATGCGGGCTTCCGGCCCCACGATCGCGCCGGGCTCGATCTCGACGCCGTCCTCGATCACGGCCGACGGGGAGATGCGCACGTCCGTCCCGCTCTCGGCGGCCTTGCAGCGCATGGCCTCGGGGTAGAAGAGTGCTAGCGCCTGCGCGAAGGCCCGGTAGGGCGCCTTGGCGACGAGCGCGACGGTGCCAACCGGCACCCGCTCGACAAAGGGCGCCGAGACCAGGCAAGCGCCGGCTTTGGTCCCAAGGAGCTGCGGCAGATACTTGCGGTTGTCGAAGAAGGAGAGGTGATGCGGCGCGGCTTCGGACAGCGGCTGCACGCCGTCGAGCGTCCGCGCGCTTGCCGCCGCGTCGCCCTTGATCTCGGACTGCGTCGCGGCGGCGATCTCTGCCAGCGTGAAAGGCCCGGCGATGTTGAAGAAACCGGGATGGTTCATGGGACGAGGCTTTCGAGGTCCTGCTGGGCCGTGGAGCAATTGGGATCGCGGGAGCGGCGGGACACGGGGTCCGAGGAGTTCACCGAAGTGAGCCCGAGAGGGTCGCCGCGCCCCTCTCTTAAGACCAGAAGCGTCTGCGGTCCAGACGATCGGATGACAATTTCCCCTTTGGACGAGAAACAGAAAAAGCCCGGCAGAACGCGCTGCCGGGCCTCTGTATACGGGGCAGGCCCTTAGAACTTGGTCGAGGCGCCGAAGCGGAAGAACTGCTCTTCGTCGTACTTCTCTTTGGTGAGCGCCTTGGCGAAGTCCATGCGGATCGGGCCCACCGGAGAGTTCCACATGATGCTGGCGCCGACCGACGAGCGGATGGAGGAGTCATCCGCGAGCGTAATTCCGCCTGGGTTCCCCCCACCAATCTTGCCCATCTCTTTCGCTAGGTCGTTCGCGTTCCACAGCGAGCCAGCGTCTGCGAACACGGCGCCTGAGAGGCCGAGGTCATCCGGCACGAACGGCAGCGGGAAGCGGATCTCAGCCGTGGTTGCCCAGAAAGTCCGGCCGCCGAGCGCATCCTTGCGCGGGCTGGAGAGGTCACGCGGGCCGAAGCCGCCGCGGTCGAAGCCGCGGATCGTCTCGCCGCCGCGGTAGTAGAGGTCGGTGAGGCGGATATCGTCATCGCCCCATCCTTCGATATGGCCGCCGATGAGACGGCCGACGAAGGTGATCTTTTCGGTGATCGGATAGTAGGCGCGTCCCTCGCCGTTCACGCGCACGTACTGCACGTCGCCGCCAAGGCCCGCCAAGTCGGTCGCAAGCTGCAGATAGTAGCCGCTGGTCGGGTTCTTGGGATGGTTGCGCTTGTCGTAGGTGAGCGACGTGCCGATGGACGACGTCAGCGAGTCGTCGCCGCGTGTCTCGATCTCGCGGATCACGACGTCCGAAACGTAGTCGTGATATTTGTTCTCGATGTCCATCGTAGTGTATTCCAGCGTGTAGCCGGTCTGCATCCACAGGTCTTCCGAGAGCGGGAATCCGAGGCGCACGGTGCCGCCCGTGCGCGTCGAGTAGTAGCCGGCCTCGTCCGTCTGATCGATCTCCTTGTGGAAGAGATCGAAGCCGGCGGAGAGGTTCTGATCCAGGAAGCGCGGCTCGGTGAACGAGAGGTCGACCTGCAGCCGCTCCAGCGAGCCGGCGAGGCGCAGCCTCAGGAACTGGCCATTGCCGAGCAGGTTGCGCTCGCTGATGGAGACGTCACCGATCACGCCTTCCGAGGTCGAGTAGCCGGCGCCGAACGACAGCTCGCCGGTCGACTGCTCGACGAGATCGACGTCGAGGATGACGCGGTCCGAGGCAGAGCCCGGCCGGCGCTTGATATCCACGGACTTGAAGAAGCCGAGGCCGTTGAGGCGCTTCTTGGCGCGGTCCACGAGCAGCGGATTGTAGGCGTCGCCTTCCGCCAGACGGAACTCGCGGCGGATGACATGATCCTTGGTGCGCAGGTTGCCGTTGACGTTGATGCGCTCGATGTAGATGCGCGGACCTTCGTCGATGAGATAGCTGAGCGAGATCGTCCGCGCCGCGGCATCCGGTACGGCGCGCGGACGTACGCGGGCGAAGGCGAATCCCTGCTCGGCGGTGAGCAGCGTGAGCTTCTCGGTCGTCTTCTCGACGTTCGAGCCGTTATAGATGGCGCCCTGGTGCGTCAGGATCTCGCCGGTGAGCGAGTTCGGATCAAGTCCGGGCAGCGAGTTCTCGATCGTCACCGAGCCGAACGTGTAAAGCTCGCCCTCGTCGATGGCGAAGTTGACGTAGAAGCCGGAGCCCTCGCGGTCGAGCTCCGCGTTGGCGGCCACCACGCGTACATCGGCATAGCCATTCTTGAGATAGAACTGGCGCAGAAGCTCGCGGTCGAGGTTCATGCGGTCGGGGTCGTAGAAGGCCGTACCCTTGAGGAAGTCGAACCAGCCGCTCTGCGTGGTGGAGATGATGTCGCGGAGCTGAGCGTCCGTGAAGGCGTGGTTGCCGGTGAAATTGATACCCTGCACCTTCGTGGCGCCACCCTCGTTGATCTCGAACACGAGGTTCACGCGGCTCTGCTCGAGTTCGATGATCTTGGGCTCGACCGACGCGGCATAACGGCCCTGACGGCGATACACGTCGAGGATGCGCTGCACGTCACCCTGCACGCGGGCACGCGTGTAGACGGAGCGCGGTTTGAGCTGGACCTCGGCCTTGAGGGTATCGGTGTCGACCTCGCTGTTGCCCTCGAAGGCCACCTGATTGATGACCGGGTTCTCCACAACGTAGATGACGGCGGTATCGCCTTCCTGGTTGATGGAGACGTCGGCGAACAGGCCGGTCGCGAACAGCGCCTGCAGCGAGGCATCGACCTTGCCCGGATCGTAGGGTTGGCCAACGGAGAACTGGAGGTCGGAGCGTACGGTCTCGGGCTCGACGCGGCGGTTGCCCTCGACACGGATATCGCGAACCACGCCCTGGGCGTGAGCAGGATTGGAAACGGCCGCGAGTTCGACGGCTAAGAATGCCGGAGCAGCCACCGCCAGCCAAAGCAGCAGGCGCATTCTCCCCAACGACATGATCCTAAACTGCACCATGCGCGGATCTGCCTCGCCTTTTTTGTGCCGATCCCCCTCAACTCATGGAACCCGTCGGCAGAATGGTTCCCGAGCCGTCTTTGATTTTGTCAGGGCTTCCCCCAACGCAAAGGCTCCGTCGGTGCGAAAAAAACTCTAACCATTCGAAGCCCCCAGCTTCGAATCGCGCCGTCGGAACCCTTCACTTCTTGCATTCTTAACAAGCAGGTAAGGCACTGGGAAGTGGTAAGTTTACGTCACCCAACGCAGATTCGCGCGAGCCCCTACCCGCCACCAAATAGCCACCTTTTGCCGAGCCGCATGAGGTCGTTGAGGTTGACGAAGACCACCATCATGAGCACCACGGCGATGCCGATCTGGAATCCGATCTCCTGGACCCGCTGGCTGAGCGGCCGCCGACGGATCGCCTCCATGGCGTAGAACACGAGATGTCCGCCGTCTAGAAGCGGAATTGGTAGCAAATTCAATAGCCCGATGTTGGCCGAGATGAGCGCCGTCCAGCGCAGCAGGGGCTCCCAGCCGAGCTCGACGACTCGCGCCGTCACCTCGGCCATCAGAATCGGGCCGCCGACCTGGTCCGCCGACTGGCGCTGGGTCAGGATATCCCAGATCCCGGTCACGGTCTGAACGATGTTGGCATAGGTCTCCCGCACACCGAGTCGGGCCGCCTCCGGGAGCGACACGGCCACCGGCGCCGGCCGGTCGGGAGAGACGCCGATTCGGCCCTGCTTGTAGGGCGTACCGTCGGGTTTCTTGCCGTCCACCTCGCCCGGGGTGACGGTGATGGTATGGGCCGTCCCGCCCCGGTCCACGGTGAGGGCGAGCGGCCGCCCGGCCGCCGGGCCCACCATGTCGATCACGTCTTCGAAGGAGGTGACAGGCGCCCCGTCGATGGCGGTGATGACGTCGCCGGGCGCGATCCCGGCCTTCTCGGCCGGCGAATCCGGCACCACGGTCCCGATCCGCGCCGGCAGCATGCGCTGGATGCCGATATCCCCGAGACGCAGCGTGACGCCGAGGTCGCTTTTCTGGTCCTTGATCTGCGGCGTGACCGGGAAGGTCAGCGCCTCCCCGCCGCGGTCGACGGTGATGTTGAGGGTCCGGCCGCTGCTGGCCGTGACGATCCGCACCACGTCGTCGAAGGTCTCGATGCTCCAACCGTCGATGTCTGTGATCACGTCGCCGGCCTTGATTCCGGCCTGTGCCGCCGGCATGTCCGCCACCACCTGGTCCACGCGTGCCGTGATCATCGACACGCCGTAGGCGGCGTTAGCGGCCGTGTAGATCAGCGCCGCCACGATGAAGTTCGCGGCCGGGCCGGCCGCGACGACGAGCGCGCGCTGCCAAACGGGCTTGCCATGGAAGGAGCCGGGCGGAAGGGTCTCGGGTGCGGCCGCCGAGGGCTGGCTCGCGGCATTGGCATCGTCGAGGAACTTGACGTAGCCGCCGAGCGGGATGGCCGCGAGCCGCCAGCGCGTCCCGTACCGGTCCACGAAGGCGCCGAGCTCCCGTCCAAAGCCGATCGAGAACGTGGTGACGGTGACGCCGCACCAGCGGGCCACCAGGAAATGGCCGAGCTCATGGAAGAACACCACTACGCCGAGCACGAAAAGGAAGGCGACGATGTTGAGGCCCCACGTGGCAACCTGACTGACTAACCCTTCGATCATTCTGCTCAAATCCCGTCGACTGGGCTCAATTTCTGGTCGTATCGGCGCTTGCGGGCATAGGCCCGGCGCGCTGTCTTATCCCGGAAGCAGCATCCGTGCCATGCGTCGCGCCTCCGCATCGACGGCGATCACGTCGTCCAGCGTCTCGACACCGCTAATGAGGCCCTCTCCTTCGGCCTTTTCAAGACACGCACCGACCGTGGGCGCGATATCCAGAAATCCGATCTTCCGCTCGAGGAAGGCGGTCACCGCGACCTCGTTGGCCGCGTTGAGCACGGAGGGGGCCGCGCCGCCCCGGCCGAGCGCGTCGATCGCGAGCCCGAGAGCCGGGAAGCGGTCCAGATCGGGCGGCTCGAACGACAGGTTCTTGAGCGCCACCAGATCGAGTCGCGCCACGGGGGTCTGAAGGCGCTCGGGCCACGCCAGCGCCAGCGCGATCGGCGTGCGCATGTCGGGGTGCGACAGTTGCGCCATCACCGATCCGTCCTCCAGCATGACGAGGCAGTGCACGACCGATTGCGGGTGCACGACCGCCTCGAGCTGGTGCGCTCCCACCGGAAACAGGTGGAACGCCTCGATCAGCTCGAGCCCCTTGTTCATCAGCGTGGCGGAATCGATGGTCACCTTCGCGCCCATCGACCAGTTCGGATGGCGCAGCGCCTCCTCCGGCGTGACGCGCGCGAGCCGCGCCTTGTCGAAGGTGCGGAACGGCCCGCCCGACGCGGTGAGGACGATCTTCTCGATGGAGCGGGCGTTGGTCCGTCCGATGGCCTGGAACGCCGCCGAATGCTCGCTGTCGACGGGCATCAGCTCGGCGCCGCTCCGCCCCACATGGCTGATGAAGATATCGCCCGCCGAGACCAGGCATTCCTTGTTGGCGAGCGCGATCCGGCTGCCCTGCTCGGCGGCGGCGAACGTCGGCTTGAGGCCCGCGGCGCCGACGATGGCGGCCATCACGCAGTCGGCGGGCTCGCGCGCGGCGGCCTCGATCGCCTCGGGGCCGGCCGCGACGCGGGTTCCGGTGCCGGCCAGCAGGGCCTTGAGCTCGGCGTAGTGCGCCGCGTCGCCGACCACGGCGAGCTTTGCGCCATGGGCGACGGCGAGCTCCGCCAGCCGGCGCGCGTTGCACTGCGCGGTAAGCGCCACGACCTCGAACCGGTCCGGATGGTGTGCGACGAGATCGAGCGTGCTGGCACCGATCGATCCGGTGGCACCCAGCACCGAAAGCCTGAGCGGCGCGGCAGCCTTCGGACGCGACGGCTGATGGCTTGCCTCCGCCGCGTCGTCCTGGCGCGTCGTGCCCTTCGATACGCTCACCACATGCGCCATGGTCGGTCGGTCTCCATCAGGCCGGGCCTGCAATCGCAAAAGACGAGCGCAACCCTTGGGGCCGCCCTCCACAGCATAGCCCGCCAGACGCCTCAAGGCGCCCCACGCGTAAGACCCGCGAGCAGCGCCTCTGCTGGCGCCTGCGGATCGAGGAAAAGCACCGCCAGCGCCACAGCTACCGCAACCGGCGCGAGCCCGTCCATGCGGTCCATGAACCCGCCGTGGCCGGGCAGAAGCTGGCTTACGTCCTTGATGTTGAAGGCCCGTTTCATCGCCGACTCCGCGAGATCGCCCGCCTGCGCGATGAGCCCCATGACCAGCCCGATGATCGCCAGCGCCGCCACCGGGGCGGAGGTCGCGTAGGCGAAGAGCGCTGCAGTGGCGGAGGCCGCGGAGAGGCCGCCCACGAGGCCGCTCCAGGTCTTGTTGGGCGAGACGGCGGGTGCGAGGCGTGGGCCGCCGATGAGCCGCCCGGCAGCGAAGGCCGCCGTGTCGGTCGCCGCCACGACGAGCACGATGAACAGCACCGCCTGGAATCCGAGCGGCTCGCTGCCGCGCAGCCACAGCAGCGCCACGGCAGGCAGACCGGCGTAGAGCACGCCCGCAGCCGACAGGATCGGGCGCGAGCCGAACTCGAGGGCGAGCACGATGATGGTGCCGATGAGGAGCGCCGCGACGCCGAGCGCCGCAAATCCGAAGGCCGCCAGCGAAACCGCGGCCGCCACCGCGAGGGCGTGCACGACGAGCGATACGTCGATGCCCCCGCCCCTGACCATGCTGGACCATTCCCAGCTCATGATGAGCGCGACGGCGAGCACCACGCACGCAAACGGCAGCACCCCGGCCCAGGCCGCCGCGAACGCGATGATGGCGAGACCGATCGCAGAGACGATCCTCAGCCAGACGTTGGATGACGGGCGGGGGGGCACAATCTCGTCGGGCGGGCTGCCGAGCGCGCGATTGTCCTCCATGAGAGCGTGCCTCAGGCCGTGGATCGGCAAGGCAGGCCGCCGAAGCGGCGTTCGCGCGCCCGGTATTGCGAGATCGCCTCGAGCAGCAGTTCGCGGTCGAAGTCGGGCCAATAGGCGTCCAGGAAGACGAACTCGGTGTAGGCGCACTGCCAGAGCAGGAAATTGGAGAGCCGGCATTCGCCGCTGGTGCGGATCAGCACGTCTGGATCCGGCACGCCGCCGGTGTCGAGCGCCTGCGCCATCACCTCGCTGGTGATCTCGGCCGGCGTGAGCCGCCCGGCGGCCACCTCCTCCGCGAGCCGTCGAGCCGCGCGCGTGATCTCGCCGCGTGCGCCGTAGTTGAAGGCGATGACGAGCGTGAGGCGCGTATTGTCTCGCGTCAGCTCGCACGCCTCATCGATCAGCGCCGCCATCTCCGGCTCGATGTTCTCACGCTCGCCGATCACCATCACGCGCACGTTGTTCTGGTGGAGCTCCGCGAGGTCGCGGCGGATGAACCGCTTCATCAGCCCCATGAGATCGTCGATCTCGTCCTGGGGACGCGACCAGTTCTCCGACGAGAAGCTGTAGAGCGTGAGGTATGGGATGGAGAGCTCGATCGCGGCTTTCACGGCGCGTCGGACAGCCTCGACGCCCGAGCGGTGTCCGAGCGCGCGCGGCAGGCCGCGCTCGGCCGCCCATCGTCCGTTGCCATCCATGATGATGGCGACGTGCCGCGGCGTGATCGGCGCGTTCAAGGTCCTCTCGGAGGATTTCGATCTGTCTGCCACGGGCGTTCGAGCGATGGTTTGAGGGCTGGCTAGCGGAAAGGGCGTCGATCCAAGTCATGCAGAGGCGCGCAACATCCGGGCGGAATTGCGAGTGTGAGGAAATGAAGCATGGCCATCTTTGATCCTGTCACGCCCATCGCGCCGGCGCACACCATACTCCGATTGCGAACAAAAAATCCGGTCCCGGCTTAAACTTTGTGAATCTCGGTTTCCTTGGTCGCGAGCGTCTGATCGATCTCCTTAACCAGCTTATCGGTCAGTTCCTGGACCTTGGCGGAATTCTTGTGATGCTCGTCCTCGCTCATCTTGCCGTCCTTTTCGAGCTTCTTGAGCAGGTCCATGCCCTCGCGGCGCACGTTGCGCACCGCCACTCGATGGGCTTCCGCGTATTTGTGGGCCTGCTTGGCGAGTTCCTGGCGCCGCTCGGCGGTCGGCGCTGGGATGGGCAGCCGGATCATGGTGCCGTCGAGGATGGGGTTGACCCCTAGGTTGGCCTCGCGGATCGCCTTGTCCACCGCCTGAACGTTGCTCTTGTCCCAGACCTGCACCGAGATCATGCGGGGCTCCGGCACGGCCACGGTGGCAACTTGGTTGAGGGGCATTCTGGAGCCGTAGACGTTGACCTGCACCGGATCCAGGAGGTGGGCGCTTGCACGCCCCGTGCGCAGCCCTGCGAGCTCGCGCTTCAGCGCATCGAGCGACGCCCGCATCCGCGTTTCGATTTCCTTGAGATCGAACGTCGTGAGGGACACCGGACTGTTCTCCTTTTTTGGTTCCGTTGGCGACCGGGCGCCGCCTCCGCGCTGCGAGAGGGATCGCGGAAATCGGCCGGGCACTATCCGTGAATGACCGTGGCTCGGGCGGATCCCCTGAGCAGCTTGATCACATTGCCCGGCTCGTCGATGGAAAAGACAATTACCGGAAGTTGATTGTCCCGGGCAAGGGCGATCGCCGCCCCATCCATCACCTTGAGGTCCCGTGCCAGCACCTCGGCATAGCTGAGACGGTCGAAACGCTGCGCTGCGGGATCTTTTTTGGGGTCCGCGGAGTAGACGCCGTCGACCTGGGTTGCCTTGGCGACGGCATCGCAGCCCATCTCGACGGCGCGCAGCGTTGCCGCCGTGTCGGTCGTGAAGAACGGATTGCCCGTTCCGGCCGCGAAGATGACAATTCTTTCCCGCTCCAGGTGATAGAGTGCCCTGTGGCGCACGTAAGGCTCGCACACGGTGGGCATCGGGATGGCGGAGAGAACGCGCGCCGGCGCGCGCACTGCCTCGAGCGCGCTCTGCAGCGCGAGCGCGTTCATCACCGTGGCCAGCATCCCCATGTAATCGGCGGTCGCCCGGTCCATGCCTTTGGCGGCACCCTGCAGTCCGCGGAAGATATTGCCGCCGCCGACCACCACCGAGAGCGCGCAACCGGCGGCACGGGCCTCGGCAAGATCGGCCGCCAGGCGCTCGACGACGGAATTGTCGATGCCGAAGCCGTTGCGTCCCATCAGCGCCTCGCCCGAGAGCTTGACGAGCAGGCGCGGGTATTTGAGCGATCCATCCGCCGTCATGCCGGTCTCCGCTGTGTCTCGTGCCAAGCCGCGCGCAGTCTGCCGCGCCCGGCGCCGTGTGGCAAAAAAAAGCCGGCAG
Organism: Hyphomicrobium sp.; assembly: GCF_020852195.1. Classification (GTDB taxonomy): domain Bacteria; phylum Pseudomonadota; class Alphaproteobacteria; order Rhizobiales; family Hyphomicrobiaceae; genus Hyphomicrobium_C. Next base: position 24,109 of record NZ_JADZBI010000101.1, read on the forward strand.
AAGCGCCGGCTTTTCCCCGTTTCGTCTAGCCCTGTTTCGCGGCGCTGACCGTTTTCGCCACCTCGGCGGCGAAGTCCTCGGTCTTCTTCTCGATGCCCTCGCCGAGCGCGTAGCGCACGAAGCCCGCGACTTTGACCGGAGCCCCGACGTCCTTCTCGGCCTGCTTCAGGATCTCGGCGACCGTCGCCTTGCCGTCGATGACGAACACCTGCTTGAGCAGCACAGCCTGGCTGACGAACTCCTTCTGTAGGCGTCCCTCGCTTGCCTTGGCAAGGATCTCGTCGGACTTGCCTGCGTTCCTCGGCTCGGCCTTGGCCTGCTCCACATAGATGGCGCGCTCGCGCTCGATCGCCTCTTTCGAGAGGTCCTCGACGTTGACCACCTGGGGATTGGCGGCCGCGATGTGCATCGCGAGCTGGCGGCCGAGCGCCATCAGGCCGTCCGAGTCGCCTGCGCTCTCGAGCGCAACCAGCACGCCGATCTTGCCCAGGCCGTCGGCGGCCTTGTTGTGCACGTAGTCCGCAACCACGCCTTCCTTGACCGAGAGCGCGGCCGTGCGCCGGAGTGTCATGTTCTCGCCGATGGTCGCGATCGCGTCGTTGATCTGATCCTCGACCGTGCCCTTGCCGCCGGGATACTTGGCGGTGAGAAGCTTTGCCGCATCGCCGTCGGCAGCCGGCGCGAGCGAGGTGATGGTCTGCACCAGCTCCTGGAACTGGGCATTGCGGGCAACGAAGTCCGTCTCCGAGTTGACCTCGACCGCGGCCCCCGACCGGACTTTCGACACCACGCCGATCAGGCCCTGCGCGGCCACGCGGTCCGACTTCTTGGCGGCCTTCGAGAGCCCCTTCTTGCGCAGGAGGTCGATGGCGGCCTCCATGTCGCCGTTGGTTTCGGTCAGCGCCTGTTTGCAATCCATCATGCCGGCGCCGGTCTTGTCGCGCAGCTCCTTGACCGCCGCGGCTGTAATCGTGCTCATGACTGCTCCTTTCGCCTTATGCGCCAAGGCGAGGTGTGAATTCTAGGTGGCGGCACGCGGGAGCGGATCGTCCCCGCGCGCGTTTCGACGGATATCGGCGCGGCCGATCAGACGGCCGACGCCTCGACCAGCTTCTTGGCCTGCGCGATCCAGCCTTCCTGCTCGATCTGCCCCTTGAGCTTGAGGCGCCGGTCGAGCAGCGCCTGGTTCTCGGCATCGAGATCGGCGATCTGCCAGAAGTGGAACACGCCCGCGTCGTTGAGCTTCTGCTCGATCTTCGGCGTGATGCCGGTGATGCGCTTCAGATCGTCGGCCTCGCCGCGCGGTGCATCGATGCCCTTGAAGGCCTTGACCGTGCCATCCGGCAGCGTTGCCACCGGCGGCTCCTCGGCCGCGCCGACGTCGATGCCTGCAATCCCCTGGCCGCGCTCGAGACCGTCGAGCGCCGCTTTGGCGATGAGGTCGCAATAGAGGGTGATGGCGCGGCCCGCGTCGTCATTTCCGGGCACCGGGAAGTCGATGCCGTCGGGATCACAGTTGGTGTCGACGATGGCCACGATCGGGATGCCGAGCTTGCGCGCCTCCTTGATGGCGATGCCTTCCTTGTTCGTATCGATGACGAACAGGAGGTCCGGCACGCCGCCCATGTCCTTGATGCCGCCAAGCGCCTGGTTGAGCTTGTCGCGCTCGCGCTGGATGTTCAGGATCTCTTTCTTGGTGCGGCCCTGCGGGTCGGCCAGGATCTCGTCGAGCTGGCGCAGGCGGCGGATCGAGGTCGAGATCGTCTTCCAGTTGGTCAGCGTGCCGCCGAGCCAGCGGTGATTGATGAAGTACTGGGCCGAGCGCTTGGCGGCCTCAGCGATGGAGTCGGAGGCCTGCCGCTTGGTGGCGACGAACAGCACGCGACCGCCTCCGGCGACGGTGTCCGAGACCTTGTTCAGCGCCTGATGCAGCATCGGCACGGTCTGGGTCAGGTCGAGGATATGGATGTTGTTGCGGGCGCCGTCGAGGAAGGGCGCCAGCTTGGGGTTCCAGCGATGCGACTGGTGGCC
>NZ_JADZBI010000102.1 GCF_020852195.1 Hyphomicrobium sp.
ACCCCGGAGGCGGCGTCCTTATAGGAATTCCATAAAGACCGAGCTGGGCCGTGGGCACGGCGCCGGGTCGCCTTCGCTCGCAAGCAGATCTCGTACGATGCCTCCTTGACAACGTACGCGCGGCAGCGTTCGAAAGCTCGACCTGTCGCGAAAGGCTCGTATGATCATGGGAATGCAGGTGCCCGCCGGAAACGAGCCCACGCCAGTAGAGTACCTGCGCTCTCTCGACGGTATCGATCGTCTGGCTGAAAGCCTAGACTGTCAGTTCAGACTGCCGTTCACGAAGATTCGCTTCGGCTGGGATCCTGTCTTGGGTCTCATTCCCATTGCGGGCGATCTCGTGTCCGCCGCGCTTGCCATCCGGATTGTCGTGGTGGCCCGGCGACTGGGCGCACCTGGGCCTCTCGTCCGCCGCATGGCTTACAACGTGGCGATTGACGTTGTTTTCGGGGCGATACCACTGGCAGGCACAGTGTTTGACATCTTCTTCAGAGCCAACCTGCAAAATGTCCACCTGTTGATGAATGACATCCGCAGCAAGCGTGTACGATAGGTTGCCCTAACGCGTGACCCTCGTCCCCCCACGCTCTATCGCTCAGTGTCGGCTTCCCGATGCGCTGCGGTCATACAATCGCGCACTCTCGAGCTTATCAGTGTGCGACGCCGAGTTCCGCTTTCTCGGCAGAGTTACCTTTTATAGTGCTGACTCCTGTTCCGAGACTCCTATGCCTCATGCGTTCAGGCAAAACGGGATCGAGTCAGTCGGGCGGTATCGGCTGCACCGGGGAGGCGGTACCATTTCGTAGCCTTTGGCCCGATGGCCAGGACGTTGTGTGGCCCCGTGTCCATCGCCGCCATCCCTTCACCGCTGGAACACATACGTGCCCGGTGCGCTATCGAGGGGCGCATACCCCTTCTCGCGGTCGCCAAGGCCGGGCGGCGCGACGCGGCCCGGCGTCGAATGCTCCGCGAGCCATTGGGTCCAGTCCACCCACCATGATCCGCTCTTCGGGGGCACCATCTCCGTCCACTCTGCGGGACCGAGGTAGGTGTCGGCGGTGCGCTTGTGCGCGATGCGGAAGCTGCGTCCGCGATGCCCCGGCTCGCTGACGATGCCGGCGTTGTGGCCGCCGCTGGTCAGCACGAAGGTGACGTCGGTGTCGGTGAGCTGGTGGATCTTGTAGACGGAGCGCCAGGGCGCCACATGATCGCGCTCGGTGCCGACGGCGAACACAGGTACGCGGATGTTCTGCAGCGCGGCCGGACGGCCGTCGACCATAAACCGGCCGGCGGCCAGCTCGTTGTCGAGATAGAGGCGCTTCAGGTACTCCGCATGCATGCGGTAGGGCCTGCGCGTGGTGTCCGAGTTCCAGGCCATGAGATCGATCATCGGCGTGCGCTCGCCGATGAGATAGTCGTGCACGAGGCGCGACCACACGAGGTCGTTGGAACGCAGGAGCTGGAACGCCCCCGCCATCTGGTCGGCGGAGAGATAGCCCCGGTTCCACATCATGCTCTCGAGGAAGTGCATCTGACTGTGGTCGATGAAGAGCGCGAGCTCGCCGGGCTCCGTGAAGTCGGTCTGCGCCGCAAGCAGCGTGAGGGAAGCGAGCCGGTCGTCGCCCGTGCGCGCCATGGCGGCCGCGGCGATGGAGAGCAGCGTGCCGCCGAGGCAGTATCCGGTCGCATGGATCCGGGTGCGCGGCACGATGGCGCTCACCGCCTCCAGTGCCGCCATCACGCCCATGCGCCGATAGTCGTCCATGCTGAGGTCGCGGTCCTCGGCGCCGGGATTGCGCCAGGAGATGCAGAACACCGTGTGCCCCTGTGAGACCAGGTAGCGGACCAGCGAGTTCTGCGGCGACAGGTCGAGGATATAGTATTTCATGATCCAGGCCGGCACGATCAGCACCGGCTCGGCGCACACGGACTCGGTTGCCGGCGCGAACTGGATGAGCTCAATCAGATGATTGCGATAGACGACCTTGCCGGGCGTCACCGCGACGTCGCGCCCGACGGTGAAGGTTTCGGCGCCGACCGGCGGCTGCCCCATGACGAGGCGGTTCACGTCCTCCACCCAGTTCTGGAAGCCCTGGATGAAGTTGGCGCCGCCGGTCTGGATCGCCTTATCGATCACCTCCGGGTTGGCGAATGGAATGTTCGACGGCGAGACGATGTCGAGGAGCTGCCGCGCGGCGAAGGCGACCACGTCCTGGTGATGCGGCATGACGCCGGGCACCTCGTTCGTGACGTTGTGCCACCACTGCTGATTGAGCAGGAACGCCTGCGCCCACAGGCTGTAGGGCGGCTTCTGCCAGCCTTCGGCGCGGAAGCGGTTGTCGCCGGGCAGGGGCTCGATGCAGGGCGGCGTGTCGGCGCGCGCGTGAGCGGCGGCGCAGTGGGTCGCGAGGCGCACGGACTTGCGCAGCGCCTTCTGGACGAGCTCCATCTGCTTGCCCGGTGCCGACGCCAGATGGATCGACCAGTCGAACATCGCGAGCATTATCGAGGCCGGCGAGATGCCGCCGCTAAGCTGCGCTAGAAGCGCATCGCGCATGCGGTCGATGGCGCGGAAGCCTTCGCTGCCGAGCGTCTCGTCGCAGGGATGCGACGGCATCGCCTCGTGCTGGGTCTTCGGAGCGGCGATCGCGATATTCATGGGGCTCTCCTTCCAATCGGATGCGTCAGGCGCGGCCTGATGCCGGAGCTGCGATGATGAGCTGGATGATGCACGCGATCATGGCCTCGAGCTCGCCTCCGCCCGCCTCGCGCAGCGATGCGACGTCGAGCACGTTCCTCAGAATGCCGAGCCCTGCGAGAAAGGCCATGATCAGCGAAGCCCGCCGCAGCGACGGCTGATCGACGTGCCGGCTGAGCGGGGTGATGAAATCAGCGACGATGAACTCCCGCAGCACGGCGGCGGCCTGCGGGCTCGACAGGGAGCGGATCACGATGTCGAGGGAGCCGGTGCGCCCGTGGGAGTGCTTGCCGTCCCGCGCCAGGGCCTGCCGGGCGAGCGCGCGCCCGAGCTCCCTCGAGTCGTCGGGAAAGCTGCGGTCCGCCTTCAGCGCCACCCGCACCGCCTCGGCGAACAGCTTCTCCTTGGACCCGAAGCACCGATGCACGTAGGCGACGTCGACGCCGACGTCCGCCGCGATGTCGCGCAATCCTGTCTCCTCGTAGGAGCGCCGGGAGAAGCGCTGGACGGCAGCATCCAGGATGCGCTCGCGCGTGCTGGCCGCCTGCTGAGCTGCTGATGCTCGACTCATGGGAGCCTCGTCGGAATATAGGACCATATGGCCCATCTAGCAGGTCCGGTAGTCAACCGCCGTTGATCACGGTCAATGCACCCACACGAACGCCCGCGCGATTTACCAGGGAGACAAGGCCGGTCGGTCGATGTCATCGTGCGGCAAAGGCGATTTCGGAAGCATTGAGCGCCTGGAGGCGTTCCTTTGAGACGCGGAGTCAACGTTAATGGCTGATCAACGTTCCGGCGGCGCGGCGAGCCTTGTCGCCGCGTCCCGGGCTACACTTTCCGAAGCCGGCCGCACCCTGCGCGGCCTTACCGAAGGCGCCCGCACCTTGGCCGCGAACCGCGAAAGACTGCTCATGGGCGCGCTTGCGCTTGTGCTAGCCGGGGGACTCTATTTCACGTGGCAAAAGCTCGGCGCGAGCGATTTGCCGTCGGGCATTGCCAGCGGCAACGGCCGCATCGAAGCCGTCGAGATCGACATTGCGACGAAGATCGCTGGGCGGATCAAGGAGATAGTCGTCGACGAGGGCGATTTCGTCACCGCCGGGCAGGTGCTCGCCCGCATGGACACGGACCAGCTCGAAGCCCAGCGACGTCAGGCCGAGGCCCAGCTTCGCCGCGCGCGGATCGGTGTGGACACCGCCAACAGTGTCGTTTCTCAGCGCGAGGCGGAGCGGACGGCGGCCATTGCCGTCGTCGCGCAGCAGGAGGCGCAGCTCGATGCATCGGAGCGCAAGCTCGTCCGCACCGAGCATCTGGCCAAGCAGGACAACGTCTCCCAGCAGGTGCTGGATACGGATCGCGCCGCAGCCCAGGGCGCACGCGCCGCCGTGGGCGCCGCCAAGGCGCAACATGCCGCCGCGGATGCCGCCATCGGCGCCGCCAAGGCGCAGGTGATCGACGCCGAGGCCGCCGTCGACGCCGCCCGTGCCGCCATCGAGAGCCTCACCGTCGAGATCGACGACAGTACGCTGAAGGCCCCGCGCGACGGTCGCGTTCAGTATCGCGTCGCCCAGCCGGGCGAGGTGCTGGCCGCCGGCGGCCGCGTGCTCAACCTCGTCGATCTCGGTGATGTGTACATGACCTTCTTCCTGCCGACATCCGAGGCCGGACGGGTGGCGTTGGGAGCCGAGGCGCGACTGGTGCTGGACGCCGCGCCCCAGTACGTCATCCCCGCCAGGGCGACGTTCGTCTCCGACGTCGCGCAGTTCACGCCCAAGACGGTCGAGACGGCGGAGGAGCGCCAGAAGCTCATGTTCCGTATCAAGGCGCAGATCCCGCCGGAGCTGCTGCGCAAGTACATCCATCAGGTCAAGACCGGGCTTCCCGGCATGGCCTACGTCCGGCTCGATCCGACCGCGGAATGGCCACCTCGCCTATCGGAGAATTTGGTCCAATGACCGCGCGCGAGACCGCCGGTCCATCGCGGCCCCAGGCGCCCGTCGCACGCGTGAGCGGCGTCGGCTTGTCCTACGGCAAGGTGCGCGCGCTCGAGGACATCACGCTGGATCTGCCGTCGGGCTGCATGGTGGGGCTCATCGGTCCGGACGGGGTCGGCAAGTCCACCCTGCTGTCGCTGATTGCGGGCGCCCGCGCCGTTCAGGCGGGCCGCATCGAGGTCCTCGGTGGAGACATCGCCGACGTCCGCCATCGGCAGGCTGCCTATCCGCGCATCGCCTACATGCCGCAGGGGCTCGGCAAGAACCTCTACCCCACGCTCTCCGTGTTCGAGAACGTCGACTTCTTCGGCCGTCTCTTCGGCCATGACAGGGCCGAGCGCGAGCGCCGCATCGCGGAGCTTCTGAAGAGCACGGGGCTCGCCCCGTTCGCCGACAGGCCGGCGGCCAAGCTTTCCGGCGGCATGAAGCAGAAGCTCGGCCTCTGCTGCGCGCTGATCCACGATCCCGACCTGCTCATCCTCGACGAGCCGACGACCGGCGTCGATCCGCTGTCGCGGCGCCAGTTCTGGCAGCTCATCGACGGCATCCGCAGGAGCCGCCCCGGCATGAGCGTCGTTGTCGCCACCGCCTATATGGAGGAGGCGGCACGCTTCGATTGGCTGGTGGCGATGAACGCCGGCCGCGTGCTCGCGACCGGATCGCCGGAAGACCTTCTACAGGAGACGGGTGCGCCCAATCTCGACGCGGCATTCATCGCCCTGCTGCCCGAAGCCATGCGCAACGAGCACCATGCGGTCGTCATTCCGCCGCGGCCGCCGGACGGAGACGGCGAGCCGGCCATCGAGGCGAACCATCTCACGATGCGATTCGGCGATTTCACGGCCGTGGACAATGTGAGCTTCCGCATCCCGCGCGGCGAGATCTTCGGCTTCCTCGGCTCCAACGGCTGCGGCAAGACCACGACCATGAAGATGCTGACCGGCCTTCTTCCGGCCAGCGCCGGCACCGCGCGCCTGTTCGGGCGCGAGGTGGACCCGCGCGACATCGATGTGCGCCGGCGCGTGGGCTACATGTCGCAGTCCTTCTCGCTCTACTCAGAGCTCACGGTGCGCCAGAACCTCGACCTCCACGCACGCCTGTTCGCGCTCGCGCCCGAGGTCATTCCCGATCGTATCGACGAGATGGCGCGCCGCTTCGGCCTCACGGGCGTCATGGAGTCGCTCCCCGACGCACTGCCTCTCGGCATCCGCCAACGCCTGTCGCTTGCCGTGGCAATGATCCACGCGCCGGACATCCTGATCCTCGACGAGCCGACGTCGGGCGTCGACCCCATCGCCCGCGACGGCTTCTGGCAGATCCTCTCGGACCTGTCCCGCAAGGATCAGGTGACGATCTTCGTCTCCACGCACTTCATGAACGAGGCCGAGCTGTGCGACCGCATATCGCTGATGCACGCGGGCAAGGTGCTGATCAGCGACACGCCGGGGGCGATCATGGCCATGCGATCGGCGGACACGCTGGAAGAGGCGTTCATCGCCTACCTCGAGGACGCCAGCAACGAGCCCATCGACGGACTTGCGGCAGGCGACTTGGTTGAGGCGTCCGAGCCGGTTGCGCGGCCGCACCGCGGCGATGCGCAGAGGCAGGCGCGCTTCCTCGATCTCAGGCGCATGTTTGCCTATTCGCATCGCGAGGCGCTTGAGCTCAAGCGCGATCCGATCCGCGCCACGCTTGCAGTCCTGGGCAGTGTCATCCTGATGTGCGTCATGGGCTATGGCATCAACATGGATGTCGAGAACCTGGCCTTCGCGGTGCTCGACCGGGACGACACGACCATCAGCCGCGACTACACGCTGCAGATTGCAGGCTCGCGCTATTTCACCGAGAAGCCGCCGATCACCGACTATGTCGATCTCGATCGGCGCATGCGCAACGGCGAGATCAGCCTCGCGATCGAGATCCCGCCAGGCTTCGGGCGCGACATCGCCCGTGGCAAGAACGTCGAGGTCGGGGCATGGATTGACGGTGCCATGCCCACGCGCGCGGAGAATGTGCGCGGCTACGTGCAGGGCATGCATGTCACCTGGCTGACGCAGAAGTCCCGCGAGATCTACGGCGATGCGGCGACCGTCGGCGACTTCCAGCTCGCGCTGCGCTATCGCTATAACCCCAATGTCCAAAGCCTCGTGGCCATGGTTCCGGCCATCATCCCGCTTCTTCTCATGATGATACCGGCCATGCTGGCCGCGCTCGCCGTCGTGCGCGAGAAGGAATTGGGCTCGATCATCAACTTCTACGTCACGCCGGTCACGCGCCTCGAGTTTCTGCTCGGCAAGCAGGTCCCCTACGTCGCGCTCGGCATGCTCAACTTCCTGCTGCTGGCGGCATTCGCGATCTTCATATTCCGCGTTCCGTTCACCGGCAGTTTCCTCACGCTCACTGCCGCTGCCTTGCTTTACGTCATCGTCGCGACGGGCCTGGGCCTCATCATATCGACGTTCATGAAGAGCCAGATCGCCGCCATCTTCGGTACCACGCTCATTACCCTCCTTCCGGCCGTGCAATACTCGGGCGTGATCGATCCCGTGTCGTCGCTCAAGGGCGCCGGTGCCTTCATTGGGCACATCTATCCCACCACCTATTTCGTGACCATCGCGCGCGGCACCTTCTCCAAGGGGCTCGATTTCGGCGACCTCGCCGGATCGTTCATACCGTTGCTGATCGCCGTTCCCGTGCTGCTCGTGCTTGGAGCGGTGCGGCTCAAGAAGCAGGCGGTGTAGCCATGCACGCGGCCAACATCTTCCAGCTCGGCATAAAGGAGTTGCGCGGCCTGGCCCGCGACCCGGTGCTGCTGATCCTGATCGTCTATTCCATGACGCTGAACATCTACACGGCGGCGGAGGCGCTGCCCGAGACACTGAACCGCGCACCGATCGCCATCGTCGACGAGGATCGGTCGCCGGCGTCCTATCGCATCGTCCAGGCGTTCTATCCGCCGTACTTCATGCCGCCCAATCTCATTTCGCAGCGGGAGATGGACGCCCGCATGGATTCCGGCCTCGACACCTTTGCCCTCGACATTCCGCCGGAGTTCCAGCGCGATCTCCTGGCCGGGAAGTCGCCGACCATCCAGCTCAACATCGATGCCACCCGCATGACGCAGGCGTTCAGCGGCGGCGGCTACGTCCAGTCCATCGTCACGAGCGAGGTGTCCGAATTCCTGAACCGCTACCGGAGCCCGTCCGTCGTGCCGGTCGATCTGGCGCTGCGCGCACGGTTCAATCAGGAGCTCAACAAGGGCTGGTTCGGCACCATCACGGAGGTGATCACGTCGATCACCATGCTGGGGATCATCCTGACCGGCGCCGCGCTGATCCGCGAGCGCGAGCACGGCACCATCGAGCATCTGCTCGTCATGCCCGTCACGCCGACCGAGATCATGGTCAGCAAGATCTGGTCGATGGGCCTTGTCGTGCTGCTTGCGTCGGCCTTCTCCCTTTTCTTCATCGTCAAGGGTGCGCTCGCGGTCCCCATTCAGGGGTCGATGGGCCTGTTCATTGCCGGCACTGCCCTGCATCTCTTTGCCACCACCTGCATGGGGATCTTCCTGGCCACCGTCGCCGGCACTATGCCTCAGTTCGGTCTTCTCTTGATGCTGGTGTTGCTGCCGTTGCAGATGTTGTCCGGCGCCGTGACCCCGCGCGAGAGTATGCCCGAGGTCATCCAGGCAATCATGGCGGCAGCCCCGAACACGCATTTCGTGGCGCTTGCGCAGTCGATCCTGTTCCGCGGCGCGGGGCTGGACGTGGTCTGGCCGCAGTTCCTTGCGCTGCTCGCCATCGGGGGCGTCCTCTTCGTTCTTGCCCAACGGCGCTTCCGGCGCTTCCTGAGGTAGGCCCGCAAAGGGCGCGCAATGCGCTCAACCATGACGAACCCCGGCACATTGCGGCGGCGGCGTCGTTCCGGTAGATGCAGGAGGCGCAGGCGCCGACCCTCGGCAATGGTGCCTGCGGAATTGCGCATAGGTTGCCGAAAACGCGACAGTATTGCGCAGTCCGTACGCCACGTCCCGAGATCTGCGAGCGCGACTAAATATTGACAGGACTAGTATAGTTTAATTTATGTCCCGGGAGCGTGCGGTCGAAAGGGCGGGTACTTTAAAGTCATGACGAAGTGTTCCTTGAACGTTCCAGGATGGCGGAGACGCACGGCCCGATCGGCGCGCGTGCTCACGGCCATCATGATCGCCTCCGTCGCCTCGGCGCCGCTCTTGGCGCAGGAGCAGACGCCTGCGGATGCAGCCACGACATCGCCCGCGCCCTCGGCACCCGAGACATCCCCGCCGCCGGCCGCCACGCCTGCCGTGGAGGCGCCCGCCGCCGAGGCGCCGCCTGCACCTGCCGCAACGCCGACTGAGAATGCAGGCCCCGCCACGGAGCCGACGCCGTCGGCCGCACCGACGGCACAGGCCACCGATCCAAGTCCGGCCGAGAGCGCTGAGACGCCGTCTGGCGCCGCGCCCTCCGCTCCCGCTGCGTCGTCCGATCCGTCGGCCGCATCCGATCCTCTTGCCTCGCCCGCCGCCGCTCCGGATGCCGAGCCTGCTCAGGCCGCCGGCGAGCTTCCCACCGCAGCACCCGAGGGCCAGCCCGCGGACACCTCCCACCTGCCGCGCGACCTCTCGCCGTGGGGCATGTTCATGGCCGCCGATCTGGTCGTGAAGGCCGTGATGATTGGCCTCGCCTTCGCTTCGGTGGTCACCTGGACGGTCTGGCTCGCCAAGTCGCTCGAGCTGACGTGGGCCAAGCGGCGCCTTGCGCAAGCCTTCTCGGCCATCCATGGCGCGTCGAGCCTGGCGCAGGCCGGGCAGCGCTTGGGCGGCAAGACGGGCATCGTGTCGGGTCTGATCGAGCACGCGGCGGTGGAGCTTCACCTGTCCGCCGACGTTTCCGACAAGGCCGGCATCAAGGAACGCGTGGCCTCGCGTCTCGAAGGGCTGACCGCCGCAGCGGGCCGCGACATGAACCGCGGCACCGGCGTGCTCGCCACCATCGGCTCGACATCGCCGTTCGTGGGCCTCTTCGGTACGGTCTGGGGCATCATGAACAGCTTCATCGGCATCTCGGAAGCACAGACCACCAATCTCGCGATCGTCGCGCCCGGCATCGCGGAGGCGCTTCTCGCCACCGCGATGGGCCTTGTTGCTGCCATTCCTGCTGTCATCATCTACAACCATTTCGCCCGCCAGATCGGCGGCTACAAGGCCATGATCGGCGAGGTCTCGGCGGAGGTCCTGCGGCTCGTCTCGCGCGATCTCGATCGGGGGTTTAAGGTTGTGCCCGCGGCCCGCGCCGCGGAGTGAGGTGAGGCATGGCAGCACGGCTCGACGACGGCGACGACCTCTCCGAGAACCACGAGATCAACGTCACGCCGTTCATCGACGTGATGCTGGTGCTGCTGATCATTTTCATGGTCGCGGCGCCCCTCTCGACGGTGGACGTTCCGGTCGATCTGCCGGTCGCCACGGCTAAGCCGCAGCAGCGCCCTCAGAAGCCGCTCTTCCTCACCGTCAAGTCGGATCTGTCGCTCGCCTTCGGCAATGACACCATCGCGCGCGGGCAGCTCCGCAATGCGCTCGACGCGGCAACCAGCGCCGATCGCCAGCAGCGCGTCTTCTTGCGCGCCGACAAGACCGTTCCCTATGGCGAGCTGATGATCGTGATGAACCTCCTGCGCGCAGCGGGGTATCTGAAAGTTGCGCTGGTCGGCCTCGAGGAGGCACCCATGCCGCCCGCCAAGCAAGGCCAGCCGGCAACGCCGCCCGCGGCCGGAGGCGCTGCGGTCGGCCCATGATCACCACCTTCGAGCTGCTGGAGCCGTCATGGCGACGCTGGCGCCGATGGGCCGGCGCCGGTTTGCTGGTGCTGACGCTCCATGTCGGCGGCGCCACCGCGGCTCTCTGGCAGTGGCCGGAGGAGGAGGTCGACGATGAGCCCGAAGGCGCCATGCTGATCGAGCTCGCGCCGATGCCGATTGCGCCGGCCGAGGAGCGGCAGGATCTCGCGCCCGGGCCGCAGTCCGAGGATTCCGTTCCCGTCCCTCCCACCGAAGAGGTGAAGGAATTGAAGCCGGAGGAGCTCCTTCCTCCGGTCGAGGAGGCGCCACTGGTGCCGGAGCCCGAGGTTGCCCTCGAGAAGGTGAAACCCATCGAGGAAGAAGAGGAGGAAGAGGAGAAGAAGCCACAAGAGGAGGTGCAGGCCCAGACCGTCGCCTCTCTGGCAGCCGCTCCGCCTCCCATCGAGGCCGCAGAAAAGGGTCCGCAGGCGGCGGCTCCTCATCAGGGCGCATCGCGCAAGCCCAATCAGGCGATCCTGTCCTGGCAGAAGGCCCTGCACCTGCACCTGAGCAAGCACAAGCGCTATCCGGGCGAAGCGCGCGCCCGCCGCATTCAGGGCGTCGTGACGGTGGGCTTCGCGATCGATCGCGAGGGACGTGTCACGAACGCGCGCATCGTGAAGGGATCGGGCTCCTCGCTGCTCGACGACGAGGCATTGGAGATGCTGTCGCGGGCGAGCCCCCTCCCGGTGCCGCCCGACGAGGCCACCGTCACTGCGCGCAGCTTGTCGCTGCCGATCCAGTTCAACATCCGCTAGACCGCGATCGCTTCCGCCCTGTCGGTGCCAGGCGTGATCAGAGAGCCGGCACGCTATCGCTTCGGGCGCGCTTTCATCTGTCGAATTTCTGAAGGCGTATGTCCGTAGCACCTCTTGCAGAGGAGCGCGAAGCGCCCGGGATTTGCGAATCCCCACTTCTTGGCTATCTCGGCGATGGAGACGGACTCTGGCGCTTGCGTCAGATCCGCGTAGGCAGCCTCGAGCCGGACCTGCCTAAGGTGCTCGAACGGCGACTCGCCGAGAAATTTCTTGAAGCCATAGTGCAGCGCCCGAACGCTGACACCGGCCGCTGCGGCGATCTCCTGCAGCGTAAGCGCGCTTCCTGCGTTCTCGCGCATGTAGTCGATGGCCCGCTTCACATGCTTCGGCTTGAGCGTGTAGGCGCCGTTGGAGAGGGTGTCCGTGTAGGTGTGGCGGAAGCTCTCGAGCAGCAGCAAGGTCAGGCTTTCCGAGAACTGAGCCGCCGCGACAGGCGACGTCGAAAGGAAGGCCTCGCCGTCGACCGGCGTCAATGCGAGTCGGACCATGGATGAGAGCGCCTTTGCGGGCGCAGTTGTCAAATCGACGGCGGGATCGAACTCCAACGCGCCGACGATCGGCTGGTCGAGCAGATGGGAGAGAGTGCGCGTTATCTGATCGTAGGGGACTTTGACGGCCATGTGGCCCCATTGGCCGACACAGTCCATGGTGTCCGTCTCGTTCATGCGGCCGAGATATCCGGCCGTATGATCACAGACGACCTCCTTGCTTCCCACCTTCCAGATAGCGCGTCCGTCATCGGCCGGAAGAAAGAGGAAGAAGCCGTCGAGGTCCTCGGCTTGGCGGAACCGCGCGCCGCCCGGAATTTTCGTTTGGAAAGCCACCGCGGAGCCGATCGGTACGACGGCTGCCGAGATCGTCACGCTGCTCGCCTTGGAAACGGGTGAGATCGCCACCTTCGATACGCGTTCGGAAAAATAGCCTGACAGCTCGTCACGATCGCTGCTCTCGATCGTGAAAAGTTTCGGGGATCGCATCTCCGTCTTGTTCATGAATGAAGTCCGCCCGGAGCATCATGGCCCGTCGTCACGCGGGCACTTACTTACCAAACTGCGTAACTCTACGTAAGGTAACGACCACCCAATACCATTTCCGGCGAGCCATCTTGCCGCAGCTCGAAACTGGAAACGCAATCCGGAAAAGCGGAGCGTGCCGTGGGGCCATGGCGCCGACCGGCTCGCCTGCACCTGCTGCCCATGAGCCCGATCCTGCGGCGAGCGACGTCCGCTGGGGCCGCGATGCTTGACGGATCATCATCGAACGGCCACATGTCTCGGCGATAAAGGTACACGGCATTCGGCTTGAACGCCTACGAATCTTCAGGTTTTTCTTGAGCATGCGCCGTTTGGCTCGCCAGGTCCTGCACTTGCTGATGGTTGCCGTGCTGCTCAGCGCCGGCAGCCTGAACGGCTATGCGGCCGTGCTGGAAGCCTTCCACGTGCACGACCACGGCGGCCATGGCCTGCACGATCACGCGGCCGACCACGAGCACACCGGCAACGTTCTGGATGTCGCCGATGCCACGCACGATCAGGACAAAGACGATCCGGCCGCGAAGGGCAACCTGTGTGCCGGGGTTCACGTGCACTGCTGCTGTACCTATGCCGTTCCCGCGGCCGACCTCACCCTGAAGTTGCCTCACGAGCGCACGTCCGTCCCGGCCGCCGCCTCGCACATCCCGCACGGGCAGCTCGCTTCCCCGCTTTTCCGTCCTCCCCGCGCCATCGCCTGATCCGGCCTCGCCTTCGCTCGCCGAGCGGACCTGAGGCGTCCTGATCGCAACCGATGGGTGCTTGCGCATGGATGGCGCTGCCTCTGGCTCCGAGCGGAGCCACGCAGCCCCCGACCTCCATCCCGGCTCCGTCGCTTGCTCGAAAATCCGCATGGATTCCGAGGCGTCACGCATGACCCGTCTAGCCACGACCCTGTTCGCCGGACTCGTATTCGGCCTCACCGCGTTCTCCGCCCTTGGCCACGCCCACGGCGACGATGACCATTCGAGAGACGCGGCGGCGTCCGCTACGCCCGCCGCACCAAGGCTCGTCGCCGAGAGTTCCGAGCTGGAGCTCGTCGCAACCGCCACGGAGCGCACGCTCACCATCTACCTCGACAGCATCACCACCACGGCGCCCGTGGACGGCGCCAAGATCGATGTGATGGGCGAGGGCATTCCCGCGGCGACAGCGAAGGAGGTCGGCAACGGCACCTACGAGCTCGAGGCCGACTGGGTGCACGAGCCCGGCACTAAGGCGTTGACGTTCACGGTTGCCACCGAGGGATCGATGGACCTCTTGGCCGGCATGCTGGTGATCTCCGTGGAAGCGGAGGAGAGCGGCGCAGTCGCGGGATGGCGGTCGCTCCTGGCGCGCCCCGAGCTGTGGCTGCTCGCTTTGACCATTGGACTCGGTGGCTTCTTCCTCGGCTTTGCATTCCGCCCCGCACGGCTCCCGCCCGACGACACGGGCGTCGAGTCCGCACCTTCGCAAAAGCCCGAGCGTTCGTTGCGCAACGCTGCGGAGATCGTGCTGATCGCCGTCGTCGCGGCCGCAGCGCTTCCGGATCTATCCCGCGCCCACGAGGGCCACGACCACGGCGAGGCTGCCGCACCGGCAGCGCCCGGCAGCGGTCCGGTCAAGTTGCCGAACGGCGAGGTGTTTCTTCCCAAGCCGACGCAGCGCCTGCTGCATGTGCGCACGGCGCCAGCCGTCATCGAGAAAGCCCAGTCCGGCACCGAGCTGATCGGTACCGTCATCGCCGATCCTGCCCACGAAGGCCGTGTGCAAGCCCCCATGGATGGGCAGATCGAGCTGGCTGCGGGCAGCGTGTCCTACGTCGGCAAGAAGGTCGAAGCGGGGGAGGTGCTGGTCCTGCTCGCGCCCGCCATGCCGGTCTACGAGCGCGGCACGCTCGCGCAAGTCACGGCCGACGTCGAGGGCAAGCTGCGCATCGCCGAGCAGAAGCTCGCGCGCCTGACGCGTATCTCCGGCGAGTACATTCCGCAGCGGGAGATCGACGACACCAAGGAGGAGATCGCCTCGCTCCGCGAGCAGAAGCGCGTGCTGGAGCCGAAGAACACGGAGCGGCTGGAGTTGAAGGCTCCCGTCTCCGGCATCATCTCCGTCGCCACCGTCCGCCCCGGGCAGGTGGTCTCCGCGCGCGACACGCTGTTCGAGATCGTAGATCCCAAGCGGCTCTGGATCGAAGCCATCGGCATCCACGGCACCGACGACGAGAACCCCGTTTCCGCCGCCACCGCCGTCGATGCCGAGGGCCACAGGATCCCGCTCACCTTCGTCGGCCGCGCGCCGGCGCTGCGCCAGCAGGCACTGCCGCTCTTGTTCAGCGTCGACGAGCCCCACGCCTCGCTCGGCATCGGCGGCACGGTCAAGGTGCTGATCCGGCATGGCGCGCCGGTCGAGGGCATCGTGCTGCCGGACGCGGCCGTCGTTCGCGCGCCGAACGGGCTGCCGCAGGTCTGGATCAAGGTCGCGCCGGAGCGCTTCGCCGCTCGCCCCGTGCGTACCGCACCGCTCGATGGCGAGCGGGTGGTGGTGATGTTCGGCCTCGCCAAGGGCGACCGCGTGGTCGTCGAGGCGGCCGAGCTGATCAACCAGGTGCGCTAGGAGGGCCGGCGAATGTTCAACGCTATTGTCCGCGGCAGCTTAGCCAACCGCCTGCTGGTGCTCGCCGCCGCCGTCGCCATGAGCGTCTACGGCCTGATCACGCTCGCGCGCCTGCCGATCGACGTGTTCCCCGACCTCAACCGGCCCACCGTCACGCTGATGACCGAGGTGGAAGGGCTTGCGCCCGAGGAGGTCGAGCAGCTCGTCACCTTCCCCATCGAGACCGCCATGAACGGCATGCCGGGTGTCTCGCGTGTGCGCTCGGTCTCCGGCGTCGGCCTCTCCATCGTCTACATCGAGTTCGACTGGTCGGCGGAGATCTACCTCGCGCGCCAGCAGGTCGCCGAGCGCCTTCAGCTCGTGCGCGAGCAGCTTCCACCCAACGTCACCGCGCAGATGGGACCGATCTCCTCCATCATGGGCGAGATCATGCTGATCGCCATATCGGCCGAGGCGACCGCGTCGGGCACGGCGCCCGACCCGATGACGCTGCGCGAGATCGCCGACTTCACCGTCCGCCCGCAGCTCCTGACCGTGCCCGGCGTCTCGCAGGTGATCCCCATCGGCGGCGAAGTACGCCAGTATCGGGTCGTTCCCGACCCGCGGCGCATGACGGGGCTCGACATCAGCTTTGAGGCCATCGAGCAGGCGATCAAGTCGTTTGGCGTCAACACCGGCGGCGGCTTCGTAGATCAGAAGACGCGCGAGTTTCTGATCCGCAACATCGGCCGCTCGACGCGCATAGAGGATCTGAGGAACCTCGTTGTCGCCTATCGCGACGGACAGGTTGTGACCTTGAGCCAGGTCGCGGACGTCGATTTCGCCGCCCGCACCAAGCGCGGCGACGCCGGCTTCAACGGCAGGCCGGCGGTCATCCTCGGCGTGCAGAAGCAGCCGACCGCCGACACCGTGACCATCACGCGCGAGATCGAGCGCACGTTGCCCGAGCTGCAGCGTGTCATGCCGGAGGGCGTGCGCGTCACCGACGTGCAGTTCCGCCAGGCGACCTTCATCGAGCGCTCCATCGACAACGTGCAGCGCGTGCTTGTGGAGGCTTTGATCGTCGTTGCCGTCGTTCTGTTCCTGTTCCTGCTCAATTGGCAGACGACGCTGATCTCCCTGCTCGCCATCCCGCTCTCGGTGCTGACCACCGTCATCGTGTTCGAGCTCATGGGCCTTTCGATCAACACCATGACGCTCGGTGGTCTCGCCATAGCCATCGGCGCGCTCGTGGACGACGCCGTGGTCGACGTCGAGAACATCTATCGCAGGCTCGGTCTCCACCGCGCGGCGGGCGATCGCGACAAACGCTCCACCGAGGAGGTGGTGGCGCAAGCCTCCATCGAGGTACGAACCGGGATCCTCTACGCGACAGCCATCATCGTTCTCGTATTCCTGCCGCTGTTCGCGCTCTCCGGCATCGAGGGCCGTCTGTTCGCACCGCTCGGCATCGCCTTCATCGTCTCCATCCTGGCGAGCCTGCTCGTCTCCATGACCGTGACGCCCGTGCTCGCGTACTATCTGCTGCCGCGCATGAAGCATCTTGCCGAGCATGAAAGCCCCGTCGTCCGCGTTTTGAAGCGCTGGCAGAAGCGCGGCCTCGCCTGGTGCTTCGAGCGCCCGCTGTTCGTGATCGGAATGCCGGTCGCGGCCGTACTGGCCGCGCTCGCCGCCGCGGCCATGCTGCCGCGCGCGTTTCTCCCGCCGTTCAACGAGGGAACGGTCCTCGTCGGCGTGTCGCTGCAGCCCGGCATCAGCCTCGCCGAATCCGATCGCATCGGCCGGCTTGCAGAGAACATTATCAGCGCTGTGCCGGAGGTGCATTCCGTCGGCCGCCGCACGGGCCGCGCCGAGCTCGACGAGCATGCCGAGGGCGTCCACGTGAGCGAGCTCGACGTCGATCTCCGCCCTTCCGAGCGCAGCCGCGAGGCCGTGCTGGCCGACATTCGCCAGCGCCTGGCCGTTCTGCCCGCATCGATCACCGTCGGCCAGCCGATCGCGCACCGCCTCGACCACATGCTCTCGGGCGTGCGCGCCCAGATCGCGCTCAAGATCTACGGCGACGACTACGATACGCTGCGCGCCCTCGCCGCCGACCTCGAGACGCGGCTCAAGCGCATTCCAGGCGTCGTCGACCTTCAGACCGAGAAGCAGGTGCGCATCCCGGAGCTGCAGGTCCGCATCGACTACGAGAAGGCCAAGCGCTACGGCTTGAACCCGAGCACGATCACGGAATCCCTCGAGACCCTCTCCAACGGCCGCGTTGTCTCGGAGATCATCGACCAGCAGAAGCGCTTCGACGTGGTGCTCCGCCTCTCGGATGCCGACCGCACCACGCGCGCGCTTGGCGAGATGCTGATCGAGAGCCCGGCCGGTCGCATTCCGTTGAAGAGCGTCGCCGACGTCATCGAGACCGACGGCCCGAACCAGATCCTGCGCGAGAACAGCCGCCGCCGCATCGCCGTGCTGGCCAACACCGACGGCTCCGACATGGCGCGCATCATCGAGGCCATCCGCGCCGAGATCGCCGCCGCGCCGCTGCCGCAGGGCTACTTCACGCGCCTCGAAGGCCAGTTCCAGGCGCAGGAGGAGGCCTCGCGCCTGATCGCGCTTTTGTCCGTGGTCTCGCTGGCGCTGATCTTCGTCGTGCTCTACACGCGCTACCGCTCGGCGGCGCTCGCCCTCATCATCATGGGGAATGTGCCGCTGGCGCTGATCGGCAGCGTGGCCGCGCTCTGGATCGCGGGCCAGCCGTTCTCGGTCGCGAGCGCCATCGGCTTCATCACGCTGACCGGTATCGCCACGCGCAACGGCATCCTGAAGATCAGCCACTACATCAATCTGGTGCTTTTCGAGGGCGAGCGCTTCGGCCGCGAGATGGTCGTGCGCGGCACCCTCGAGCGTCTGACACCGGTGCTGATGACCGCGCTGGCCGCCGGCATCGCGCTCGTGCCGCTGATGATCGGCGCCGACGAGCCCGGCAAGGAGATCCTGCACCCCGTGGCGATCACCATCTTCGGTGGGCTCGTCACTGCGACCCTGCTCGATGCCTTTCTGACCCCCGTCCTGTTCCTGCTCTTCGGCAGGAAGCCACTCGAGCGCTTGCGCGTGGAGCAGGACGCCGCCGTTCACGCCGAAGCCTTTTGACCTCCACGAACCACGAAGGAGCTATCTGATGATCAGACGATTTGCACTTGGCCTTGCGGCGCTTGTCATCGGCGCGGGCCTAGCCATGGCCGACGAAGGCCACGAGCATGCTCACGACCACAACGCAAAGAACGGCGGAATCGTCGAGCACACCTCTCACCACCACCTCGAGCTTGTGGCCAAGGGCAGCACGCTCGAGCTCTACGTGCGCCATGAGGACGGCGAGGAGGAGGACACGAGCGGCGCCAAGGCCTCGGCAACGGTGCTCGCCGACGGCAAGACCGAGCAGGTCACGCTGACGCCGGCCGGCGGCAACATTCTGAAGGGCGCGGGCAGCTTCAATGCCGGCAAGGGCACGACTATCGTCGTCTCGCTGACCATGCCGGACCACGAGCCCGAGCAGGTGCGCTTCAAGCTCGACTGACGACGATGACTGTTCGGAGGGTGGCGGTGCGCTGCCCTCCGCTATCGATGTCTTTGTTTCGCCGAATTTCCGCCACGCCATCGCCATGCTCTGGCAAGCGCAGAGCATGCGCCTCGCTTTCCGCGCATCGATCGCCCTACGGAGTAACTACGATTTTGGGAGCGAGACCTTATGCATCTGAAGATGTGAATTTTTCTGCTGATGCATCGCGTGTTCGGGCCGCCATGATGTATTGCGCACCCGTATCGTGTTCATTAAGAAGATAAGCACATGCCGAGCCGGGGACGATCGGCAGCTCTCTTGTAGCTTTCACGAATGCCTCCAAACGCGGGACAGCGGCCTGATGACTGGCAAAGCTGATAGGCGTCGCCCGTTGGTTGTTGCGATCGTTCTGATCGCTGCGATCGGTACGGCGCTCGTAGCTCCTGTCATGATCGGTGCGCGCAGAGGCGAGCCGATTCCAGGCTCGACGGTGCGGGCGGATTCCCGCGAGGCCGTCGCCATCACAACGCCGCTCGTTCTCTTCGCATCACCCTCGGTGGTGATTGAAAGAGGCACCGTTGCGCTCGTTGGTCCGGCCGCTGATGAAAGCCGTGTCGGCGCTCTTCTTCGCGCGCTGGTGCAGGGCGGCGGTGCGGATCTCGTCCTCGATCGCGCCAAAGTGGTGATCGACCGTGCGGGATCGCTTGCCCTGTCCCCTGCCGCCGCAGCCGGCACGGGCATACCTGCCGAACTAGGCCCTGTGGTCGCTTCTCTCGCAGGCTTCAAGTTCCGCAGCCTCACCGTCCTCGATTCCAAGGTGGTCATCGAATCGGGCGGTGGCGCGTCCGCGAGCGTGTCCCTCCGCAACGTCGAGATCACGCCCGACAGGGCCGGCTCTGTGAGCGTCAGGGGGCAGATTGAGTTCCGCGGCGAGCGCCTCGACATCGATGCGGCCTTCCCGCAGCCGAGGGACAAGCCCGCCGACGCGCCGGTCCAGGTGCGCGCCGCCGTCAAGGGCGAGCATATCGCGGCGGCCTTCAATGGCCGCCTGGCGACGGGCGAGCATGGGCAGATCACGGCAGAGAACGCCGAGCTTTCCATTTCCGACCTGCGCGCCTTCGCCAACTGGCTCGGCGCGTCGTGGCCGGCGGGATCAGGGCTCGGCTCCTTCACCGCCAAGGGCCTCCTCACGCTGGAGGAGCAGGCGATATCCTTCGAGCACGCCGAGTTCACGCTCGACGGGAATGCGGCAACGGGCGCGCTCATGGTCAAGCTCGGCACCGAGCGCCCGTTGATCGAGGGCACGCTGGCCTTCGGGTCGTTCGATATCGCGCCCTATGCGGCACCCTCGCGGCCCTATGCGCTCGCGCTGGCATCGGACTGGATTTCCGGCCTCCGCATCCCCGGCCTCGCCTCGCCCTCGTTTCTGAGCGACCTCGACGCGGACATCCGCATATCCGCCGGCAATGTGATGAGCGGCTCCGATCGGCTGGGCCGCTGCGCCGCGAGCCTCTCCGTTAAGGGCGGACGGCTCTACGGCGAGATCGCCGAGCTCGAGCTCGAGCAGGGCGGCCGCGGAGAGGGCCAATTCACGATCGACACCACGGGCGCCGAGCCGCGCTACACGCTGCGCGCCGATCTCGACGACCTGGATCTGGCGACGGTCGTGGCCCCCCGCCTCGGGCCGGCGGCCCTCGACGGCTCGGGCGACATCAAGCTCGACCTGCACGCCACGGGCGCCAGCGAGGCCGATATTGCGAAATCACTCGAGGGCAAGCTGTCGCTCCATATGAGCGACGGGGGACGCCTCGGCCTGGATCTTGATGCGCTGCCGGCCGCGGCGTCGGCGCCAACTCCGGTTGAGGGCTGGGGGGCGGTCGGCGCGGGCACGACCACGGTGAGCCGTCTGACTGCGAGTTTCACGGCCGCGAGCGGCGTTCTGACCACGGGCGGCGTGGAGGCGACTGTCGACAGCCGCACCGTCACGGCCACCGGAACGGTCGATATCGACAAGGGCGCCCTCGATCTCGTACTCTCGATCGCGCCGATGGCCGGCGCCGCGCCAGTGGATCCGGCGGCGAAGACGTTGGGATCGTTCAAGGTTCACGGCCCCTGGTCGACGCCGACAATCACACGGGCCGGCCCCGGCAAAGCTGCGGATGCCACTGCCTTGGGTGCGGATCCGGGCTGACGGCGCCCCCGGACGTCGCGAACGCAGCCTGAAGAGGCGTTCGCCAAGGGCAAAAGCTGAAGCGAAAGCGCAATGGCACTCTCGCCCGAGGAAATTCAGCGCTACAAGCGCCATCTCGTCCTGCACGACATCGGCGGGCAGGGACAGGCGAAGCTCAAGGCTGCGCGCGTCCTCGTCGTTGGCGCGGGGGGGCTCGGCAGCCCCGTCCTGCTCTACCTTGCGGCGGCCGGCGTCGGCACGATCGGCGTCATCGACGACGACAAGGTCTCGCTCGACAACCTGCAGCGCCAGGTCGTGCACACGACGGGCGCCGTCGGCATGCCGAAGGTCGAAAGCGCCCGCGAGACGCTGGCGCGCCTCAATCCGCACGTTGCCGTGGAGACGTTCGAGACCCGCCTCGATGCCGGCAACGCCGCCGACATTATCTCTCGCTTCGACATCGTGGCCGACGGGTCCGACAACTTCGCCACCCGCTATCTCGTCTCGGATGCCTGCTATTTCGCGCGCCGCACGCTGGTGCACGCCGCCGTCGGGCCCTTCGACGGCTATCTCACGACGCTGAAGCCGTTCGCAAGGACGGCGGACGGGACGCCCTACCCGAGCTATCGCTGCATTTTTCCGGAGGCCCCGCCGCCCGGTACGGTGCCCAACTGCTCGGAAGTGGGCGTCCTGGGCTCGGTCGTGGGCGTGGTCGGCACCCTTCAGGCGACCGAGGTGATCAAGGAGCTGACCGGCGTCGGCGAGAGCCTTGCTGGCCGTCTGCTGCTCTACGACGCCAAGGAGCCCCGCTTCGAGACGGTGCGCGTCGCCTGGGATCCCGAGAACCCGCTAACTGGCCTCAACCCCACCCTCGTCGATCTTTCGCCGCACGCCATACCGCGCCCCACGGTTCCCGCCGGAACAGAATGATACCCCTCTAGCGGTCATTATCTAATATTCACGTCGGAGCGGGAACGCTCCGCGCCGCGCCGCCGCGCGGTACGGGCCGAAACTGCAAGACCCGAGAGCTTTCCGCGATGACACTGATCGCCGACCTCCTGTGGATCCTTTATTTCCTTCTCCGCGGCGCCGTGGACGCCCTGCTGGGCCGGCGGCGCAGGAGGTATGTCACGGCCACCGATATCAAGGCGCCGCGCGAGCTTGTGTGGGAGGCGTCGTCTGCCCACAGCATCGTGCTCGAGGGCACGCCGCGCGTGGCGATCGAGACCGCCCGGCGTCCCGGCACCGCTGATATCTACGAGGGCACGGTGAGCATCGGCGAGCGCGTCGTGCCGATGGCCTACCGGGAGGTGGAGCTGAGGCCGAAAGAGGCCATGCTGATCGAGGTGCTGCCTGAGGGGAGCGGGCCGAGCATCGCGCTCGGACACGACTATTTCGTCGCCTGCAAGCTCGAGCAGCGTCCCGACAGCACGCTGCTCACCACGGTGCATGAGCTCACTCACAACACTTTTCTGGGTCGCGTCACGATCCCGCTCGGCGCCCGTCTCAACGGCCGCCGCCTGCGTGCCCATTGCGAGGCCATGGCCGGCTCCCCGCCGCGCGCAACGAGCAAGATCGGCGCCGCGCTTCTGACGGGCGCCCTCACCTACGCGAGCTTCATGTACCTGTTCGACTGGATGTTTGCCGCCGTCCTGCTCGTGCTGCTGCTCATCCACGAGGCCGGCCACGCGCTCGCCATGCGCTGGGTCGGGCTGCCCGTCCAGGGCATCTATTTCATTCCCTTCCTGGGCGGCGTGGCGGTGTCGGCAGCGCCCTTGAAGGACGAATCCGAGCGCGGCTTCGTGGCGCTCATGGGGCCTGGCTTCAGCCTGTTGACCACCGGGGCCTTCGTCATCGCCGCGTTCGCCACCGGCGAGCCGCTGTTCCAGCAGCTTGCACTCGTCAGCGCCATCCTGAACGGCCTCAACCTTGCACCCGTGCTGCCGCTCGACGGTGGCCACGTGCTCGATTCGGCGTTGTCGGCTTCGGATCCGGAGTTCGTGGCGATCATCAACATGCTGGCGCTGATCGCCGGCATCGGCGCCTCGCTTTATCTCCAATGGTACGTGCTGACCGGACTGCTCGTGCTCACCGGACCCATGCTGGTGCGGTCCGGCAAGGCAAAGCGGCATGCCGAGCCCATCACGCCCGCTGGCCGCAACTGGCTGATCGCGGGCTACCTGGCGACGCTCGCCTTCTACATCGCCGTCATCGCGCACTACATGGCGTGATGCGGCCCCTGGGCCCGGCCAAGCGGTGCCGCTTACGCGCCACCGCTTGGCCGGGATGACAGGAAGCAAACCCTCACGTGTCATCCCGGCCAAGTGAGGGCGGGAGCCCGAGCGTTGAGCCGGGATCCAGGGGCCGCGAGAGCAGCGCAACGTCCGCTCAGAACATCGCCGGGTGCACCTTGTCGGGCGGCGCGTGCCCGTCGAGGAACGCCTTGATGTTGATGATCACCTTCTCGCCCAGGTCGATACGCCCCTCGATGGTGGCACTGCTCATGTGCGGCAGCGCCACGACGCGGTCGGAGGCGATGAGCTTCGGGTTGATCGCCGGCTCGTGCTCGTAGACATCGAGCCCTGCCCCCGCGATCGAGCCGGCTTCGATCAGCCTGGCGAGCTCGTTCTCGTCGATCACCTCGCCGCGCGCCGTGTTGACGATGTAGGCCGTGGGCTTGAGCAGCTTGAGCCGCCGCGCGGACAGAAGGTGGTAGGTCGCCGGCGTGTGCGGGCAGTTGATCGACACGATGTCCATGCGCGACAGCATCTGGTCGAGGCTCTCCCAGTAGGTCGCCTCCAGCTCCTCCTCGATCGCGGCCGCGACGCGTTTGCGGTTGTGATAGTGGATCTGCAGCCCGAACGCCTTGGCCCGGTGCGCCACCGCCTGTCCGATGCGCCCCATGCCGACGATGCCGAGGCGCTTGCCGAAAATGCGATTGCCGAGCATCCAGGTCGGCGACCAGCCGGCCCACTTGGTCTTCGGGTCCTTGAGATAGGCCGCGCCCTCGGGCAGCCGGCGCGGCACCGCGAGGATCAGCGCCATGGTCATGTCGGCGGTGTCCTCGGTCAGCACACCCGGCGTGTTGGTCACGGTGATGGCGCGGTTGCGCGCCGTGTCGAGATCGATGTTGTCGACGCCCGTTCCGAAATTGGCGATCAGGCGAAGCTGCGGCCCCGCCTGCGACATGACGGCCCGGTCGATGCGGTCGGTGACGGTGGGCACCAGCACGTCGGCGACCTTGGCGGCATCGGCGAGCTGGGTTTGCGTCATGGGTTTGTCGTCGGTGTTGAGACGGGCATCGAACAACTCGCGCATGCGGGTTTCCACCACGTCGGGCAGCTTGCGCGTGACGATGACGACTGGCTTCTTCTGAATGTTGGGCATATCTCTTCCACCGGCGGCGTATCAAGGATCTGGGCTGTGTCTAACAGAAGGTCACGCCCGTGACAAAGTCATGGACTGTCTGGTCAGCCGGAACGAGTCGGGGACTGTGCGGGAGCGGAAGATGCGAGTGACGGGCCGGGGCATCGCGCAAGGAGCTGCGTGTGTCGCCCTCGTGCTTTGTTGGGCAGGTACTGCCTTGGCGGGCGGAGCTGAGACACCTGCGCCCGCGGTCCCCGCCGCGACGCCGCCCGGCACCTCCACAAGCGGGTTGCCGCTACCGCGCTTCGTGAGCCTGAAAGCCGACCGCGTTAACCTCCGCGCCGGGCCCGGCACCGACTATCCGACCTCGTGGGTCTATCGCCGCGCCGGGCTTCCGGTCGAGGTCTTGAGCGAGTTCGAGGCCTGGCGCCAGGTGCGCGATTCCGAGGGCGCGACAGGCTGGGTGCTGCAGTCGCTGCTGTCCGGGAGGCGCACCGCGCTCGTCACGCCGTGGGATGTGAAGGCGGGCGCGCCCGTGCCCCAGGTTCCGGTGCGCAACAGCGACAGCGAGCGGGGGCGGACGGTTGTGGTTGTGGAGGCGGGCGTCATCGCCAACATCCACTCCTGCGACGGGCGCTGGTGCAGCGTGACGGTCGACCGCTTCCGCGGATACATGCCCCAGAAGCAGCTCTGGGGCGTCTACGAAAACGAGATCGTGAAATAGCCGCCCGGGCGAATAGTGCGGCGCAGCGAAGCGTGCGTTCAGTCCTTCGGCACCAGCCGCACGACCACGTCGATGTGGCTCACCTTCATGCCCTCGGGCGGCTCGGGCACGCCGTCGACCCGGATCGAGTCGCCGGGAATGTCCATCAGCTCTCCGTCGGCCTCGATGAAGAAATGGTTGTGGTTGGACGTGTTGGTGTCGAAGTACGCTTTGCCGCCATCGATCGCGAGCTCGCGCAGGAGCCCGGCGCCCGTGAACTGGTGCAGCGTGTTGTAGACCGTTGCCAGGGACACGTGCTCGCCCACGCTCAGAGCCTCGGCATGCAGCATTTCGGCCGAGACGTGCCGGTCCTCGCCGCCGAACAGCAGCGTGCCGAGCGCCACGCGCTGGCGCGTGGGGCGCAGCCCGGATTTGCGAAGCCGCTCCGCGATACGCGATTGCAGCGGCGCCAAGCCGCTCTCCGCCAGGGCGTCTTCGCCGGGGGTAAGGTCGTCAGTAAAGTCTTCGCTCATGCGGGTGCCGACTCGGGTAAGCCTCCACGGCCAAGCTCACCTGCGAGAGCTCGACGCCACCGAGGCCTGATTCCTCAACTCCCTCAGTATAGAAGCAGCGCCGGGGGACCGCAACCCGCCGTCCAAGGCGCTGTTTTGGGCGGAATTTCCGCTAAGGGGATGTACCGCCCCTCGCGGCCCGTGGCCGGGTGCCCTCGAGCGGCCGTTCTGGACAATACGTCACCTTTTCCATTGGGCGACTTGACGGTGCCCGCGATTATCGTTTGAACGTCAGTCGGATGTGCTAGGACAACGCGCTTGCGGGGTCCGATGCGTCATCCCGAACACGTGACCGAACCGCGCTTCGCGGCATACGGCGGGTTCGAGTGCGCCGCGCGGCCGTCGGGACTGACACGGACAGAGAGGGACGAAGCTGATCGATGGCCGAGCGCCGTTCAAGCTATGACTTCGAGGATCTGTTGGCGTGCGGGCGCGGAGAGCTGTTTGGGCCAGGCAATGCGCAGTTGCCGCTGCCCCCCATGTTGATGTTCGACCGCATCGCCCATATCTCCGACAGCCACGGCGCCCACGAGAAGGGCCAGGTGGTTGCCGAGCTCGCCGTTGAGGGCAACGAGCGGCTGGACTGGTTCTTCAAGTGCCACTTCGAGGGCGACCCGGTGATGCCGGGCTGCCTTGGGCTCGATGCCTTGTGGCAGCTCACGGGCTTCTTCCTGGGCTGGCTCGGCGCCCCCGGTCGCGGCCGGGCGCTGGGCGTGGGAGAGGTGAAGTTCACCGGCATGGTTCTCCCTTCGGTCAAGAAGGTCGAATATGTGGTGGATCTGAAGCGCGTGATTCTGCGGCGTTTGAAGCTCGCCATTGCCGATGGCGTGCTGAAGGCGGACGGCCAGGTGATCTACACGGCGACCGACTTGCGCGTCGGTCTGTTCGAGGCGGGGGAAGCGCCGGCCGCCGCATGAGCCGATAAATCAGTATAAAATGGCTTTCGGGAACACGGCAGGCGGGCGAGGAAGGGGTTGTCGATGAGACGTGTGGTCGTCACCGGCATGGGTATCGTGTCCTCGATCGGGAACACGACCCAGGAGGTGCTCGCCTCCCTCAGAGAGGGCAAGTCCGGCATCGTGCGGTCCGAGAAGTATGCCGAGCTTGGGTTCCGCAGCCAGGTTCACGGCGACCCGAAGCTCGATTGGGAGGCACAGGTTCCGCGCAAGCCCAAGCGCTTCATGGAGGCGGGCGTCGGCTGGAACTACATCGCCATGGAGCAGGCTATCCGCGACGCGGGTCTCGAGGCCGGCGACGTCGTGAACGAGCGCACCGGCATCGTCATGGGCTCGGGTGGCCCGTCGACGCGGGCCATCGTCTGGTCGGCCGACACCGCGCGCGAGAAGGACCCGAAGAAGGTGGGGCCGTTCGAGGTTCCGAAGGGCATGTGCTCGGGCCCGTCGGCCGTGCTGGCCACGAGCTTCCAGATCAAGGGCGTCAATTACTCGATCTCGTCGGCCTGCTCCACGTCGGCGCACTGCATCGGCAACGCGGCCGAGCTGATCCAGTGGGGCAAGCAGGACGTGATCTTTGCCGGCGGCTGCGAGGAGCTGGACTGGACGCTGTCGGTCCTCTTCGACGCCATGGGTGCAATGTCCACGCGCTACAATGATCGGCCTGCCACCGCGAGCCGAGCTTACGACAAGAACCGCGACGGTTTCGTGATCGCGGGCGGCGCGGGTGTTCTGGTTCTCGAGGAGCTCGAGCACGCCAAGGCGCGCGGGGCCAAGATCTACGCGGAGATCGTGGGCTACGGCGCCACCTCCGACGGCTACGACATGGTCGCCCCGTCGGGTGAGGGCGCGGTGCGCTGCATGCGCCTCGCCATGCAGGGCCTCAACGGCAAGGGTATCGACAAGATCGACTACATCAATCCCCACGCAACCGCGACGCCCGTCGGCGACCTGAAGGAGATCGAGGCCATCCGCGAGGTCTTTGCCGGCAAGGAGATTCCGAAGATTTCCGCCACCAAGTCCCTTTCGGGACATTCAATGGGGGCGATTGGAGTACAAGAGAGCATCTTCTCGCTTTTGATGATGAACAACGGCTTCATCTGCGAAAGTGCCAATATCGAGGAGCTGGATCCCGCCTTCGAAGACATGCCGATTGTCAGAAGCCGCATCGACAATGCCGAGCTTAACTGTGTGATGTCGAACAGCTTCGGTTTCGGTGGAACAAATGCAACTCTGATTTTTAACCGATACGACGGCTGAAATCTTGCAAGGTCTCGCGCCTTAGGGGCATTTCGCCCCTCGGGAGTGGCCCAGCATGAAGGTTTACAGGAATGGACGCGGCTGGTTTGAGATCGGCTGCAAATTTGGTGTGAGTGTGAGGTCTCCGATGACCGACTTTGATGTCACCAACCCCGGTCCGCTGATGGCGGGCAAGCGCGGTTTGATCATGGGCGTCGCCAATGATCGTTCGATCGCGTGGGGCATCGCGCGCGCCCTGCATGGGCACGGCGCAAAGCTCGCATTCAGCTATCAGGACGGCGCCTTCGGCCGCCGTGCCGTTCCGCTCGCCAAGTCGATCGGGGCCGAGATCATCGAGCCGGCGAACGTGCTCGACCTGGCCACCGTCGACAACGTCTTCGCGAAGGTGAAGGAAGCCTGGGGCAGCCTCGACTTCGTCGTGCACGCGTTGGCCTACTCCGATCCGCGCGAGCTGGCTGGGCGCTACGTCAACACCACGCGCGACAACTTCACCAACACCATGGTCATCTCCTGCTTCTCGTTCACCGAGATCGCGCAGCGCGCCATGGCGCTGATGCCGAACGGCGGCTCGCTCCTCACGCTGAGCTACGGCGGTGCCACGCGCTCGGTCCCCTCCTACAACGTGATGGGCGTTGCCAAGGCGGCGCTCGAGGCCTCAGTGCGCTATCTCGCCGCCGATCTCGGCCCGCAGAACATCCGCGTCAACGCGCTCTCCGCCGGTCCCATGCGCACGCTCTCCGGCGCCGGCGTGTCGGACGCCCGCGTCATCTTCAACTTCCAGAAGGAGCACGCGCCGCTGCGCCGCACGCCGAGCCTGAACGACGTCGGCGGCTCCGCGCTCTACCTGCTCTCGGATCTGTCGGCTGCGGTGACGGGAGAGGTGCATTTCGTCGACTGCGGCTACAGCACGATTTCCATGCCGAGCCTCGAGGCCTTGAAGACGGCCGACCAGGAGGCATCGGCGGCGGGCCGCTCGCCGTCTGAGGCGGCGGAATAGCAGGGGCCGCCACGCCGCCGATTGACCCACGAGGCGCTTCGGCGCAAACAAGGGCTCCATGATTGGCGTCTTCGATTCCGGCCTTGGGGGGCTCACGGTACTTTCCGCGCTGACCAGGCGCTTCCCCGAAGTGTCCTTCGTCTATCTGGGCGATCACGCCCACGTCCCTTATGGCGATCGTCCCTCGGAGGAGATCATCGATCTCACGCGCGCGGGCGTCGAGCACCTGTTCCGGCGCGGCTGCAAGCTCGTTGTCCTTGGCTGCAACACGGCGACCGCCGTGGCCGCGCGCCGCCTGCAGACGACCTGGCTGCCCACGACGCACTGGAAGGCCGAGGGCCACAATGTGGTCGGCATCGTTGCCCCCACCGTCGAGGCGGCAACGCAGACGCCTTGGGCCGTCACCACCCCGCAGTATCCGCAGAAGTTCCTCACCGACCGCATTGCCGTGTTCGGCACCACGCGCACCATCGCCTCCAACGTTTACGCGGAGGAGATCAGGAAGCGCTGCCCGAAGGTCACCGTCCTGCAGCAGATCTGCTCGGAGCTGGCCGGCGCCATCGAGGTGGGCGCGGCGGACTCGGATCTGGAGCGTCTCGTCGAGGCCAGCATCGCTGGTGCGATGGCCCAGGCGGGCGGCGAACCGCCCCACCGCGCCATTCTCGGCTGCACGCACTTTCCGCTCGTCGAGCACCTGTTCCGCCGCCATCTCCCGCCCGCGACGCGCATTCTCTCCCAGCCGGACATTGTCGCCGACAGCCTGGAGGATTATCTGTCGCGCCATGCCCACTACGCGGGCGCCGCTGCGAATGAGCCGCGTCTCGTGCTGCTCACAACGGGCGATCCTGCGGAGATAAGCGCCCGCGCCCGCGTGTTTGCCGGCGACGGCCTGGCGTTCGAGCCGCTCGATGTGGCTGTCGGCGCCGTCCCGCGCACTTGAGGAACTGGAGCTGAAGCCATGGCCGAAGCGACCCCCATCTGCGAGTTCGGCTGGAAGGCGCCGGCCTTCTGGCTGCCGGCGACGGACGGCAGGACCTACACCCTCGACGAGCTCAAGGGGCCGAACGGCACGCTCGTCATGTTCATCTGCAACCACTGCCCCTACGTGCAGGCCGTTCTCGACCGTATCGTGCGCGACGCCAGCGACCTCGCCCGGCTCGGCATCGCCTCCGTGGCGATCTCCTCGAACGACGCCGTCACCTACCCCGAGGACAGCTTCCCGCGCATGAAGGAGGTCGCCGCGGCGCATCGCTTTCCCTTCCCCTATCTCTACGACGAGAGCCAGGAGGTCGCCCGCCTCTACGGTGCCGTCTGCACGCCCGACTTCTTCGGCTTTAACCATGATCTCGAGCTGCAGTACCGGGGCCGGCTGGACGCGAGCGGCCGCAACCCGGCCGCACCCGGCGCCCGCCGGGAACTGTTCGAGGCCATGAAAGCCGTGGCCGAGACCGGCCGCGGGCCGGCCGAGCAGGTGCCCTCCATGGGCTGCTCCATCAAATGGAAAGAAACCTGACGCGCCGATCGGGCCGCGAAGCGGCGCAAACCGGCCAAATCCGTTGACCGCGGAGGGGCCCCGCAGCTATAGACGGCCCACCACGAGGTCGCCTGGAACGCATGTTCCGGGCGGCCGACGCATTTGAGCTTGCGCTTGGACGGCGCGGCATGCGCCC
>NZ_JADZBI010000103.1 GCF_020852195.1 Hyphomicrobium sp.
GCATCGAGAGCCAGCTCGGGGAGGCCGGGCGGCGGCTGCTCTCGGAGATCCGTTACCTCGGCCACGACATCATCGAGGGCCGCATCGAGCGCCACCAGATCCGCTGCGACCTCAAGCATGGCTGGATGGAGGTGGCCGCGCGGCCGCGCCACATGGATGCGTTGCGCGCCTACGTGGACGAGCGCCGCGTGGCCGGGGACGGCGACGGGCTCGAGCTCGTCGAGGCGGGCGACATGGAGCGCGTGCTCGGCTCGCGCGCCTACCATGGCGCCATGATCGACGCTAAGAGCGGGCACCTGCATCCGCTCAACCTGTGCCTTGGGGAAGCGCGTGGGGCGGCCGGGCTCGGCGTCGAGATCTTCGAGGAGTCCCCCGTGGTCGCGTTTGGCGGTGGTGCCAATCCGTTCGCGGAGACGGCCGAGGGTCGCGTGGAAGCCTCGTCCGTCGTGCTCGCGGGTTATGCGGACGCCGCGCTCCAACGCGGACGGCTGTGGGGACTTGTGTTTCCGACCGGGAGCTACATCGTCGCTACCGAGCCGCTCCCCGAGGCGCTGGCGCGCGAGATTATCCCGCACGACCGCGCCGTCGCCGACAGCAACATCGTGCTCGACTATTTCCGCCTGTCGGCTGACCGGCGGCTGTTGTTCGGCGGACGCTGCAACTATTCGAACCGCGATCCGCGCGACATCCGCGAGACGCTGCGGCCGCGGCTCGTCGACATCTTCCCGCAGCTCGAGGGCGTGGCCCTCGACTACGCGTGGGGCGGGAAGATCGACATAGTTCTCAGCCGCGTGCCGGCGATCGGGAGGCTCGAGCCCAACGTCTACTACATGCAGGGCTACTGCGGGCATGGGGTCAATGCCACGCACATCGCGGGCGAGATCGTGGCGGATGCCATCTCCGGCACGATGGAGAAGCTGGATCTCTTCGAGCGGATCCGCCACGTGCGGCTGCCGGTCGGTCAGTTCCTCGGCAACCAGATGCTGGCGCTGGGCATGCTCTACTACCGCCTCAAGGACCTGCTTTGACGCCTTCTGAGCAGGCGGGTACGTGCCAGTTTGCTCGACGTGTCTGGATCCCGGCCGTCCATGCGAAGCATGGCTCCGCCATGATGCCGGGATGACGTCGAGTTTTGTATGCGGTTCCGAGCCCCTTTTACGTCATGGCCGGGGTTGACCTGGCCATGACGTTGAAAGGGTTGTTGCCTTGAAGGGTTGAGGCTCGCGATCGGCTGGTGCGAGATCGTCTCGCTGCTAGGCTACGGAGGCAGCTTTCTCCAGAAGCTTGGCGATGGCCTCGTGAGCCTTGGCAATAGCCTCGTCGCAGGCGACGTAGGCGGGCGTGGCGTTGCCCCAGTTCTGGCTGCGGACCGCATCGATCATCTTGGATGCCTGGGTGTGGGCGTTCGCCAATGCGGACGACAACTCGGAGGCCAGCACCAGTCCGCCGCCGGCGGCCCTGCAGATCTCCTCCGCCTCGGCCATCACGCCGGCCTGGGGCAATTGCGGTGCGGCGGCGGGGACGGGCGTCGTGCCGAGCAGGATCTGGGCGAGCTGGCGCTTCCAGAACAGGGCCTCCGCTCCGAGCCGCATGATGGCCTGGCAGCGCACGGGAAGCTCCGCGCTGTCGAAGGCCTTGCGCAGCATGTCCTCGCAGTCCTCGAGGCGCTTGCCGATCTTCTGCACCTCGTCCTTGCTCTTGGTGGCCTTCTCGGAGATGCGCACGACGTTGTGGGTAATCTCGGCGGTTGCGGCGCGCTGCTGCTCGAGGACGTTCGAGAGGCTGCGGATGCGCTCGGCAACCTCGGCGACCTCGTCGCCCAGGCTTTCGATGATGGTTCCGACCTGCGTCACGACGGAGCTGCCGGAGGCGACGGACTTCAGACTGTTGGCCACCGCCTGGCGGATCTCGTGCATCTCGCGCGTGAGCGCTTCGACGCGGGAGCGGATCTCCTGCGTCGCCTTGCCCGTCTCCACGGAGAGCGTCTTGACCTCGGCGGCGACCACGGCGAAGCCGCGGCCGGCCTCGCCCGCGCGCGCCGCCTCGATGGTGGCGTTGAGCGCGAGCAGGTTGGTCTGGCGGGCGATGGAGTCGATCGAGGTCGCCATCTCGCCGATCTGGTCGACGGCGGCCTGCAGCACGGACACCTGGTCGCCGATCTTGCTCGACTGGCTCTGGATGCTGGTCATGGCCTCGACGGCGGCGCGGGCATCGTTGATGCAGCTACGCATCGTGTCGCGCGCGTTCTCGGTCTGGCTCGCACTTTGGGCGGAGACGGTCGACAGCTCGGCGATGGAGGCCGCCATCTCCTCGACGGCGCTCGAGATTGAGACCGTCGATTGTGCGACCTCTCCGAAATCATGGGACAGCCAGCCGATGTTGACGGAAGCCTCGCAGGCCTCCTTGCCGAGGTCGCCGGCCAGCTTGAGCTGGTTGGTGTAGGCCGTCTGCACCAACGCG
The DNA here is from genome assembly GCF_020852195.1 of Hyphomicrobium sp. Lineage (GTDB taxonomy): Bacteria > Pseudomonadota > Alphaproteobacteria > Rhizobiales > Hyphomicrobiaceae > Hyphomicrobium_C. The sequence continues at coordinate 2,461 of NZ_JADZBI010000103.1, forward strand.
ACAAGCCGCGAAAGGGCCTGTGAAATCGGGCCGTCGACAACGACGTTCGAGTGCAGCCTGTCGCGGATCAATTCCTCGATGGCCACAACAAGGTCCTGGGGGGTGGTGCCGGTCGTGATGGTGGCTTGAGACGCGACGGAGGTCTTGGATTCGCCGGGGCGGCGCATGGCAAACACTGCGGTCTCTCCTTGGGTCTTTTTCTTACGTGGTGCCGGGTCGCGCCGGTCTGCTCGCGTCCGCAGCCCCAGGACCGCGTGCGCATCGACTGGCAACCCGAGGATGCACCGCTGAATAGACTTAAGCCTTAGCCGTTAAAGGCCGCTTAACCGTACACGGTCCGATCAACATTATTCGTCGGTTGACTGGCGAACACTTTGCGGCGGGCCAGAGGAGCGGCGCCGTCGTCTAGCGGCGGTAACCGGGGAGGCGGCGCAGCAGGTCCTCGATGGGATTGTCGACCCAGGCCTGTGTCACGAAGCTGCGATGCGTGACGTTCTCGCCGCCCGAGAGCAGCGCGATATCGCCCTGGTGCAGCGGACGATCGAGCTCGGTGGCGTAGGCGATGTCGCGCGTGCTCAGGATCTCGGCGAGCTTGGAGTTCTTCTCGCGCGTCGAGTCGAGGTAGGCGCTGACGAAGAAGGCCGAGCGGTCGTTCTCGATCCAGGAGGCGAACTTGCCGAGCTCGCCGTAGAGCGCGTCGAGCAGAACGACGCCTCGCAGGCGCTTGTTGAGGCCGCCGTTTTGTGCGCAGGAGGCGGCCGCGAGATAGCCGCCGCTGTAGGCGACGAGGATCACGGGCGCGGAGGCGAAGGTGCGCACGCTCTTCGGGTCGCCATGCAACTTCGCCAGCGCTTCGGCGGCCTCGCCCATGAAGCGCCCGAAGGCGCCGGGCTCCCAGAAGCGCCCCGCGCTCGAGTCCGCGGCATTGACCGCGAACTGCGGCGCGATCAGCACGGCGTTGGCGCCGGAGCGTGTGACCTGGTCGGCGACGCGCTGCCGGCGCAGGACGTCGCGCTCGAGCGTGGCGCCGTGACCGTGGAAGAACACGATCATGACGGACGGGCGGCGCACGTCGAAGCCTTTCGGGAGGTGCAGCAGCACGCGACTGTCGCTGTAGGTTTCGTCCTCCCAGTAGAGCCGGCCGTATGGGGTCGTGTGGCCGCGCCGTCCGTCCTCGTTGACGTCGAGGAACGGCTTGGCTGAGCCGGGGACGGTGCCGCGATAGGGGAAGGGGGCGGTCTGGAAGGCGACGAGCGTGGTCTTGGCTTTCTTCAGCGGCCCGGCGCGGGATTGGACCTGCTGGGGCTTCGGCACGGCCGCGCGCTGGGTGTCGCGTGCGGCCGGGGTCTTGGCCCACGACGGCGCGGCCGGCGCGAGCGCGAAGCCGGCGGCGAGGGCGAAGACCATTCCCACGTTGTGCGATCCGGCCCGGCGTCCCATCACCATACCGCCACTGCTGCTCCTCACCCGGTCGTCACTGCAATCCACGCTCAAGGCCGCTGCGCGCGGGGCTTGCCGCCAGGCGCCGGTCAACTCCGACCCTAACGCCGGCTTGGTTTCGCGGAGCTTTATGACCGTCTCACCTGCCTAACGGCCAATCGTGTCGAGATCTGGGACGGAAGGCTGTGGGCGGACTGCACGTATGCGGTGCAATTCTGCAACGCGTTCGGGCCATTTCCAGCTTCAGCTTGGCGATCCGGGCGCGGCCTTCTAGGGTGTGAGCCTCTTTCATTCTCCTGGATTTTTCATGACCTTGTCCGATCCTTCTTCGACGCCGGCCGCCGGCCCGGCCGCGCCGGGCGGGCGAACGGTCTCGACCACGACGGCCACGGCCATCGCGGTCGCCGACATGATCGGCATCGGCGTTTTCACGAGCCTCGGATTCCAACTCGCCTCCATCCCGTCAGGCTTTCCGATCCTGATGCTGTGGATAGTCGGCGGGCTAGCGGCGCTCGGTGGCGCGCTCTCCTATGCGGAGCTCGCGGTGGCGTTCCCGCGCTCGGGCGGCGAGTACAACTTTCTTTCGCGGATCTATCACCCGGCGCTCGGGTTCATGGCCGGATGGGTCTCGGCGACGGTCGGCTTCGCGGCGCCGGTGGCGCTCGCGGCCATGGCGTTCGGCGAGTACTTCGCCGGCGTGGTGCCGGGTGCGCCGCCGCTAATCCTCGGGCTCCTGGTCGCGTGGGGCGTGACGCTGGTGCACCTTTCGGGGCTCAAGCCGGGAACGGTGTTCCAGAACGTGTCGACGCTGATCAAGGTGGCGCTGATCATCGCCTTCATCGTTGCCGGCTTCAGCGTCGCCGACCCGCAGCCGATCTCGTTTCTGCCGCAGCCGGGCGATCTCGGGCTCATCGCCAGCGCGCCGTTCGCGGTCAGCCTCGTGTTCGTCATGTACTCCTACTCGGGCTGGAACGCGGCCACCTATATCGCGGGGGACGTCAAGGAGCCGGAGCGCAGCCTCCCGGTGGCCATGTTCGTCGCGACGCTGGTGGTGACGGTGCTCTACGTGGCGCTCAACGCGGTGTTCCTCTACACGACGCCGGTCGCCGCCATGGCCGGCCAGCTCAACGTGGCGCAGATCGCGGGCGAGCACATTTTCGGGCCGACGGGCGGGCGCGTGGTGGCGGCGCTGATCTGCATCGGCCTCGTGTCGGCGATCAGCGCCATGATGTGGATCGGCCCGCGCGTGACGGTGGCCATGGGCGAGGACTTCTCGCTCCTTCGCATCTTCTCACGCCACTCGCGCAGCGGCGCGCCGATCGTCGCGCTCGCGCTTCAGATCGCCGTCGTCACGCTCCTGCTCTTCACGCAGAGCTTCGAGGCGGTGCTCGACTTCATCCAGTTCAGCCTGACGCTGTGCTCGTTCCTCGCCGTCGCCGGCGTGATCGTGCTGCGCGTCACTCGGCCGGAACTGCCACGTCCCTACAGGGTATGGGCGTATCCGCTGACGCCGCTCGTGTTCCTCGTCGTCACGGGGCTCATGATGGGCTATCTGCTCTCGGAGCGGCCCGCGCAATCACTGGCAAGCCTCGGGCTGATGGCCTCTGGGCTCGTGCTCTTCTTTCTGTCGCGACGCGCGTCCGCGCACGGCGACGACGACCCTCAACGCGCGGTCAAAGGATGACAGGTCCATGAAACGGTTTCGGGCACTTTTTGCCGCCCTCGCGCTTCTGCTGCCGGCGGCGGCGCATGCCGACAGCAAGGCGACGGCCGACGACAACGCGCGCGTGCTCGCGGGGCTTCCGCCTTCGGCCGGCTCGCCGCTCGAGCCGCTGACGCGCGACACGGCATGGCAAACGCATGCCAAATACTTCGACAAGGCCTGGGACAGCCTCGAGCAGCGCCAGCTTGGCAAGATCCGGGCGTGGTCGGCCAAGCACGTTCCGGTCCGCAAGCCGGTGCTGTTCTACATGTTCAGCGGTCCCGACTTCCTCTACGCAGATGCCTTCTTCGAAGGCGCGTCGGTCTATGTGCTTTCGGGTCTCGAGCCGGTCGGGGCGGTGCCGGATCTCGCGGCGCTGCCGCCCAAGGCGCTCGGGGGTGAGCTCAGGGGCTTGCAGCACTCGCTCAACTCGGTGCTCTCGTTCAGCTTCTTCATCACCAAGAAGATGAAGACGGAGCTGCGCGACGGGCGGCTCACCGGGACGCTGCCGATCCTCTATACCTTCCTCGCCCGCAGCGGAAAGACCGTGCGCGAGACGACGCTGGTCACGCTCAATCCGGACGGGACGGTGACGCCCGTCGCCGACGGTCCGCTCGAGAAGGGCGCGAGCCCGGGCGTCAAGATCACGTTCGTGTCCGGCAGCGGGGCCGAGCAGACGCTCTACTATTTCAGCACCGACCTCTCGAACTGGGGCCTCAAGACGAGCGGCTTCCTCGCCTTCTGCAAGGGCTTCGGGCAGGGCGACAGTTTTGTGAAGAGCGCGTCCTACCTCATGCACTCGGACAATTTCTCGACGGTGCGCGATTTCGTCGTCGCCAATACGGCGACGCTGGTGCAGGACGACTCCGGCGTGCCGATCCGCTTCCTGGACGAGAAGGACTGGCGGATCGAGGCCTTCGGGCGCTATCTCAAGCCCATCAGCATCTTCTCGCCGAAAACCTATCAGCCGCAGATGCGGGACCTGTTTGCCAAGGGGCGCGCGCAGCCGTTGGACTTCGGTATCGGCTACCGGTGGCGGCCGAACGAATCCAATCTTCTGCTTGCCGTGCGGGAAACAGTCAGGGCGGAGGCGGAGCAGCCGCGGCCTTGAACGGGCGCGCAGAGGGGGATTTTTTGGTCCAGGATGTTTCGAAGGCCCGCATTGCTCGGGCTTTGCCTAGCTTCAGTCCACATTGTACGTTATCGCCCGATCGCTCCGGGGATTCCGCCTAAAGTCGCGCGTCAGGGAGGTTCACGTGGCCACCGTCGTCACCGTTCACGGCACGTTTGCCCATTCGGGGGGCACAGCCGAAGCCCTCAATATCGGAGACGGCGAGACGCAGTGGTGGCAGCACGGCAGTGAGTTCGAAGCCGATCTCAAGTCCAAGGTGGCCGGCGCGGAAGGCGGCCCCGTCGAGGTGGTGCCCTTCACCTGGAGCTCGCTCAACAGCGAGATCGACCGGCGGAACGCGGGCTCGGCGTTGCTCCGGGTCTTGCGCGGGCTCGACGCGCGGGGCGAGCCCTACTGCGTCGTCGGCCACAGCCACGGCGGATCGGTGATCGCCTCGGCGCTGATCGAGAGCGTCGCCAAGAGGAAGCCGCTCACGCATCTCAAGCGCTGGATCACGGTCGGGACGCCCTTCGTGGGCATGCGCAAGGAGCGCTTCCTGTTCACGCGGCTGACGCTCACCCGGAAAGTGATCTTCGTCGCCTCGCTCATGCTCTTCATGATGTTCCTGTTCTACATGGCGGGCGAGCTCTTCGGGCAGGGGTTCCAGAGGCGCGGCGAGCGCTTCTACACGGCGCTGCTCTTTTCCGGCACCATGATGTCGCTGCCGATGCTCTTCTCCTATCTCGTGTTCCGCTATCTCGACGGGCGAGAGCTCATGGGCTACGGCCGCGGCGCCGTGCAGAGGGCGCAGGAGCACTACGCGGACAAATGGCTGCCGCTCTGCCACAAGGACGACGAGGCGGTACACGGGCTGCGCTACCTGCCGAACGTGCAGATGCATTTCTTCGAGAAGGACTTCGCGGCTTCGACGCTGACCAAGGCGGCCATCATCGCGCTGCCGCTCGTGTATCTGTTCGTCGTCACATCGCCGACCATCATGCTTGCGATCTCGGATTTCCTGCAGACGAAGGTCTACGACGTGCACGAGTTCGCGGACGAGGACGCAGCCGTCACCAAGGCACGCGAGGAAATGCGGTCGCTCAACCAACGCATGCGGGAGGTGCGGCGGCAGGGCGAGCGGAGCGGGCTCGATCCGCTTGCGGCGGACGACGCGCGGCGCAAGTCGGATGATATCCGCAGGGAGCTGGCGGCGAAACGGCGCCAGCTCGAGCAGTCGTTCCCGCAGTTCGCGGAGGCCGAGCGTGCGCAGCGCTTCAAGCGGCGCTTCCTGATGCGCGACCGCAAGCCCTGCGAGGGCAACCGCCTCTGCGGAGGCGGGCACGACTATGCGCTCAACAGCAAGCTTCTGTTTCACGTCGTGACCGACGAGCTTTCCAGCGCCGTGGTGGACGACGAGATCTTCGGCGGGCGGGTCGGCGGCGTGCTGCGGCTCCTGATCCCGGTGGTGCTGGTGCCCGTCGCGTTCGCGCTGCTGGCGCTGGGCGCGCTCGCGGTGATCGAGTATCTGGCGCGCATCGTCAGCCGCTGGGTGAGCCGCGTGCTCAACCATGTGACGCTGGCCGAGGTCAAGCGGTCGACGTTCGGCAACGACACGGAAGGGGAGGTCGTCGTCGGAGCGGACTACGGTCCCTCCTGGCTCGAGCCCGTGACCTGCCTCCTGCCCGACGAGGTGTCGGAGGCGATCTCGGCACACAGCAACCAGATGGCGGCGCAATCGATCGCCAAGTTCCGGAACGCGATCAGCACATTCGCGTTCGCGGAGGGCGAGGAGAGCAAGTCGGGGCTGATCGCGGGCTACCTGTCCTGGAAGGAGCTGGTGCACACCTCCTATTTCGACATCCCGGCGTTCCGCAAGATCGTGGCGCTGTCGATCGGCCAGGCGGAGGGCTTCGCCCCGACGGCGGCATTCCTGCACGATGCCACCTTCACCCGCACTGCGCAGTGGGTTGCCGACCTCGGCCGCAAGCTCGACGCCGTCGGCGTACCAACGGACATCGCCGTCGCCGGCCAACAGCCCGTCGAGCGGCCGGTCGCTTTCCCGGCGTGACAAGCGGATTGCCGGCCCATTTTATCAAGTGAGGTGCCCCCCTCACCCGGCCGCTTGAGCGGCCGACCTCTCCCCACTGGGGAGAGGTAAAGGGGGTGCGCCTTTCTCACCTCTCCCCAGTGGGGAGAGGTCGGAAGCGATCGTCAGATCGCTTCCGGGTGAGGGACGCTCAAGGAACGATGGCCGCTATGTCTTGATCTCGATGAATTCGATCTCGGGGTTGCGGCCGGCGTTGTAGTTGAGCGTGAAGACCGAGGCCGGAAGGTAGACGTAGTCACCGTCGAGGTCGGTGGCGACCGACGAGCGGTTGGCCTCGATGAAGCGCTTCAGCGCCGCCGGATCCTTGGCGCGGATCCAGCGCACGGCGTCGCAGGGCGCGGGGTCGAAGTCCGTCTTGAGGCCGTACTCGTGGACGAGCCGGTCGGCGAGCACGTCGAGCTGCAGCGCGCCGATGACGCCCACCACGGGCTGAGTGCCGTCGAGCGGATTGAACACCTGCACCACACCTTCCTCGGCCATCTCGCGGATGGCGTCCTTGAGCTTCCTGGCCTTGATGGCATCCTCGAGCCGGATGCGGCGCAGGATCTCGGGGGCGAAGCTCGGGATGCCGAGGAACGTGATGTCCTCGCCCTCGGTCAGCGCGTCGCCAATTCTCAGCGTGCCGCGATTGGGGATGCCGACCACGTCGCCGGCAAAGGCCTCCTCGGCGATGGAGCGGTCCTGGGCGAAGAAGAACTGCGGCGCGGTGAGCGCCATGGTCTTGCCCGAGCGCACGTGCTTCACCTTCATGCCGCGCGTGAGCTTGCCCGAGCAGACGCGCATGAAGGCGATGCGGTCGCGGTGGTTCGGGTCCATGTTCGCCTGGATCTTGAACACGATGCCGGTCATGGCGGGCTCGGTGGCCTCGATCTCGCGCGTGGCGGCGCGCTGCGAGAGCGGTGGCGGCGCGAAGTTTTTCAAGGCATCCAGCACGTCGCGGACACCGAAGTTCTTCAGCGCTGAGCCGAAGTAGACCGGCGTCAGCGCCCCGTGGCGGAACTTCTCGAGGTCGAAGCGGCCGCAGGCTTCCGCGACGAGATCGATCTCCTCGCGCCAGCGGGCGTAGGAGTCCTCCTCCATCAGCTCGGCGAACAGCGGATCGTCGGGGCCGGTGACGGGCTGGCCGTCCGGGTTCTCCTCGAGGCGGCGCACGCGCGGCTGGTAGAGGTCATAGGTGCCGCGGAAGTCGCGGCCCTGTCCGATGGGCCACACCATGGGCGCCGTGTCGAGCGCCAGCGTCTTCTCGATCTCGTCGAGCAGGTCGAGCGGCTCGCGCGCCTCGCGGTCGAGCTTGTTGATGAAGGTGACGATGGGGATGTCGCGCATGCGGCAGATCTCAAACAGCTTGCGCGTTCGCGTCTCGATGCCGCGTGCAGCGTCGATGACCATGATGGCACTATCGACCGCGGTCAGCGTGCGGTAGGTGTCGTCCGAGAAGTCTTCGTGGCCCGGCGTGTCGAGCAAGTTGAAGACGGCGCCGCCGTACTCGAAGGTCATGACGGAGGTAGCGACGGAGATGCCGCGCGCCTTCTCGATGGCCATCCAGTCGGAACGCGTGGCGCGGCCGTCCTTCTTGGCCTTGACCTGGCCGGCAAGCTGGATGGCGCCGCCGAACAAGAGAAGCTTCTCAGTCAGCGTCGTCTTGCCGGCGTCGGGGTGCGAGATGATGGCGAACGTGCGCCGCCGCGCGATCTCGTCCGCCAGCTTGCGGTCGGCCGGTGCGGAGGGCTTGGATGCGGGCGGCGCGGGCTGCTCCGAGGCCGTCTGCGCCCGGGTTTCGTCGCTCATGATCCTGTCCGGGATGTCGTTTTGCCGGGTCTATAGCATCGTTTTTCCCGACCGTAACCCTGGCGGCGCCCCCTCACCCGGACGCGATTTGCAATAGCGTCCGGGTGAGGGGGCCACAGGCGCTACGCCAGCTCGGCCAGGAGGCACTTCAGGATGCCGTAGTCGAAGCGGCCGTCCAAAGCGGCGTGGGCTGGGCCGAGCTTGCCCGACTCCAGCGTGCCGAGCCGCTCGAACACGGCGTGGATCTCGTCGACGTCGGCCGGATCGAGGTCGAGCACGTCGCCGGCCGCGACGACGCCGGCCTCTATCGCCTCCGCGAAGTGGGTGTAGATGGTCGAAACGTCAAGGTTGCGCTCGGTGGCGATATCCTGCGGTGCGACACCGGCGAGGTGGAGCGCGAGCGTCTGGTTAACTGTCGGCGAGAGGCGGTTGCTCAGCGCTGCGTGTGGCGCGAAGCGTGCGATGGTCTCCAGGAACGCCTGTCCATAGCGGCGGATCTTGCTGGTGCCGAGGCCGGTGATGCCGTGCAGGCCGGCTTCGTCCGCCGGGCGCTGGCTCGCCAGCTCAACGAGCGTCTTGTCGTGGCAGATGACGTAGGGCGGCAGGCCGGCCTCGGTGGCGAGCTTGAGGCGCAGTGCGCGGAGCGCCTCGTAGAGCGGACGGTCGGCGGTCTCGACTTTGCTCGCCGCGGCCGAGCCGCTTTTCGTTTTGCTCTTCTTCTCGCGTGGCGGGGCGAGGCGCAGCATGAAGCGCTCCTCGCCGCGCAGGAGTGGGCGCGCCTTCTCCGCGAGGTGCAGCGTGCCGTGGCCCTCGTCGTCGGAGGCGAGATAGCCCAAGGCCGTGAGCTGGCGGAACAGGCTGCGCCAGACCGTAGCCTCGGTGTCCTTGCCGATGCCCCAGACGGAAAGGCGGTCGTGGCCGTTGCGGCAGGCGCGCTCGTTGTCCTTGGCGTTGAGGACGTCGATCAGGTAGCCGACGCCGAAGCGCTCGCCGGTGCGGTAGACGGTCGACAGCGCCTTCTGCGCGAGCACGGTGCCGTCCACCGTCTTCGGCGGCTCGAGGCAGTTGTCGCAGTTGCCGCATGGCTCCGCGCGCGTCTCGCCGAAGTAGGCGAGCAGGAGCTGGCGGCGGCAGGTGACGGCCTCGCAGAGACCCACCAGCGCGTCGAGCTTCTGGCGCTGGGTGCGCTTGAACAGCTCCGAGCCTTCGCTGCCGGCAATCCACTGCGTCTGCTGCACGATGTCCTGCATGCCGTAGGCGAGCCAGGCGTTGGCCGGCTCGCCGTCGCGGCCGGCGCGGCCGGTCTCCTGGTAGTAGGCCTCCATGGAGCGCGGCAGGTTCAGGTGGGCGACGAAGCGGACGTCCGGCTTGTCGATGCCCATGCCGAAGGCGATGGTCGCTACCATGATGACGGCGTCGTCCTTCAGGAAGCGCTCCTGCGCCCGCCGGCGCACCTCGGGCTCAAGGCCTGCGTGGTAGGCCAGCGCCGTACGGCCCTTGCGCACGAGCCAGTCCGCCATCTCCTCGACGGACTTGCGCGAGAGGCAATAGACGATGCCGGCGTCGTTCGGGTGCTCCGTCGAGATGAAGCTCCACGGGCGCTCGCGGGCGCTCATGGAGCCCATCTCCGCAATCGTGTAGCGGATGTTCGGTCGGTCGAAGCTCGCCACGAAGCGGCGCGCGTTGTCGAGGCGCAGCTCGGTCGCGATCTCCTCGCGCGTGCGGTCGTCGGCGGTGGCGGTCAGCGCGATGCGCGGGATCGTGGGGAAGCGCTCGGCCAGCACCTTGAGCTGGCGGTACTCGGGGCGGAAGTCGTGCCCCCACTGGGAGACGCAGTGCGCCTCGTCGATGGCGAAGAGGGCGATCTGCGCCCGCTCCAGCAGGCGCAGCGTGCGCTCCTGCACGAGGCGCTCGGGGGCGACATAGAGGAGGTCGAGGTCGCCCGCCGCGAGGCGGCGCTCGATTGTGTCCTGCTGTCCGCGATCCTGGGAGGAGTTGAGGAAGGCGGCGCGGACGCCAGCTTCCTTCAGTGCGTCCACCTGGTCCTGCATCAGCGCGATCAGCGGCGAGACGACGAGGCCGGTTCCGGAGCGCACGAGGGCCGGGATCTGATAGCAGAGCGATTTGCCGCCGCCGGTCGGCATCAGCGCCAGCACGTCGCCGCCCGTGATCAGGGTCTCGATGATGTCGGCCTGGTGCGGGCGGAAGCTCGCATAGCCGAATACCTCCTCTAGCACGTGCTGGGCCTCGGCGAGGCTCGGCGCCGGCGCAAGCGGCAGCAGGGCGGCGGATGTCCGCAAGGCGGCAGGCGGCATGAAGAACCCTTGGCTGGTCTTCGGAGACCCGGCCGGCACGTTAACAGACTTCCTGTTTCAGAGTCCGATTCCCATTCGGGATTCGATCAGGCTCCTGGGGACGCTAGCGCGATTCTCTGCGCCACTGGACAGCGAGCGCGCTGTTGCTGTCCACAGGTCGGTCAGGAGTGATAGGGAGGTGCGGGCCTAGTGAGTGGCGGCATGTATCGGTGTCGGAGCGGATGCCGTAAACTAGGAGAGCGTCAGGGGCCTCATTTCACCCCGCCCTCCGCGGCGCAACTCGCCTGGAGGGGGGCGGCCCCAATATGCCGAATAAGGCCGCAGGGCTCCTGGCGTTCGTCCTTCACTATTGTTGCGCTCTGCGGCTGGCGCATTTGGCGGCGGACGACGGGTGGCGGTTTCGCAACAGAGATGGCCGAACCCTTTAGGTAATGTCAGTTATCGGCCTAAGTCGGCTTCCGAATCATCGGAATCGCGGTTACGGCTTTGTCCAAGTGGTTCTGCGTACGACGCTATCCATTACCTTATTTCAGGGATGATGATATGTGGTACGCAGATTCTTTGAGAGCGCCCGCGCGCCTTTTTGCGCTTGCCGTGGCGGCCTTTCTGATGGTCCCGGGCTCGTCGGCGCAGGCTCAGATTCCGTGCCTCTATGAGTCGGGCGGCTTCCTCGCCAGCTGGTACAGCGAGTGCGAGGATTCGGCTTCGAGCGCATCCGCGCTGGGATCGGGCTTGTCGGCCATTGGCGAAGGATTTGCTTCGCAGCAGATTAACGTCGGGGCGGGGATCGCGGGCTTTGCAAGCCCGACGGGGCGGCTTCGCCATACCAGCCACGACGGCCTTGTCGAGAAGAGCACGGGACTGCGCACTCAGGGCTTCGAGATCGACGAGGGCTCGGTGTTCGGCAATGTCTCCTACGACCTGCCCGGCACCTATTTCGGCGGCAAGGTGAGGGTCAACGGGCTCGCGGGCTACAACCGGCTTTCGCAGGATATCGATACGTCGGGCGCCAAGACCGACATCGATGCCTTCATCTACGGCGGCAGCTACCTCTGGAGCAAAGGCTCCTTCTACAGCATGTCGCTCATCATCGGCCTGTCGGGCGAGGCGGACGGCGTGGAGAGCACGGTTGGGAGCAAGTACTCCTACGATGTCTCGGGTTATTTCACGAACAGCGTCATCGGCTATACCTTCGATTGGCCAGGGACTGGATGGAGGTTCGATCTGCGCGGCGGGCTCGGGCACTACGATGTGAGCACGGACAGCTTTACGTTCGTGAACAATCCGGCTGCCGGGAAGATCAAGGGCGTGGCCGAGGCCTGGAGCGGCTCTATCACCGGCACCTTGTTCACGCTCGTCGAGACCGATGGTGGTGGCGTGCTGCGCCCCTACGTCCTGGCATCATACAAGAACGTCTTCGACGAGGAGATCGAGGTCAAAGGTGACTTCGTCGCGGAGTTCGAGCAGGCCGACGACTTCGGCAAGGTTGAGCTGGGCTTCGACTACGTCAAGGGCGCGCTGACCTATGGCGCGGCCGCCTACACCGAGTTCTCCGAGGACGAGAAGACGATCGGCGCCCGGCTCGGCGTGTCGGTCAAGCTGCAGTAGGCAGCGGCCGATTTGGTTAACGGAAGGGCGGGCCTTAACGGTGCCCGCCTTTTTCTTTTCTTCGTCTAGCCAAGGCTTGTCCCGCATGGAACAGACGGCGCCAAACCTCTTGTGGTGACAATGACTTCAACATGGGGACCATCGATGGTGACTTTGCAAACCAAAGATTGGTTCTCCGTGGTGGGTATACTGGTCAGCATGCGTCCATTGGGATATACTGCGGGCCGCTATTTGGAGGTTCCGATGGCGACGATCTCTTTCAAATCCAAGGCTCTTGCGGGCGGCCTTGCCGCAGCGCTCGCGCTGGTGCTCGGCCCCGTCGGGTCTGTCGATACGGCCCGGGCCGACCAGGTTCCATCCGTGCAGCAGATCATCGAGGCCTTGAAGCCGCGCAAGACGCGCGGGCTCTCCGTGAAGCCGACGCAGGCCGAGATCGAGCGGGCCAAGGTGATCGATGACCTCACCTCGAAGGCCGCGAGCCGCGGCCTCTCGGTGCCCGAGCGCCAGCAGCTTGCGGACGCGGCTGCCGACAAGCCCTCGCTCGATTTTGTCATCTATTTCGATCTGAACTCGGCCAAGGTTTCGAACCGCTCGAAGAGCACGCTCGATGCCTTGGGCACGGCGCTTCAGGATGACTCGCTCAAGGGCGCGTCGATCATGATCGCGGGGCACACGGATGCCACGGGGCGCTCCGAGTACAACCAGACGCTCTCCGAGCGCCGCGCCGACTCCGTGCGGACCTATCTCAGCGAGAAGTTCGATGTCGGGGCCGACAGTCTGACGGTCGTGGGCTACGGCGCAGAGCGCCTCAAGGATCCGCACGCGCCGCGAGCCGGCATCAACCGCCGCGTTCAGATCGTCAATCTGACCGACAACAAGACCGCGTCCACCAGCAAGCCGCTGAGCGACCCCGGCCACGAGTAAGCGGGCCGCTTTCGAAGGAAGGATAGGGCCCATGCGCCTGAGCACCGTACGCCTTTCCCTGTTTTCCCTTGCGCTGCTGCCGCTCATGGCGGTCGCCTCGCCCTCGGAGGCCGCGGCGCGGCGGCTCGCGCTTGTGATCGGCAACTCGGCCTACCAGAACGTGGCCGAGCTCACCAACCCGCAGAACGACGCCGCCGACATCGCGGAGAAGCTGCGCAACCTCTCCTTCGACGTCATGCTGGGGACGAACCTCACGCGCGACCAGATGCACGAGGCGTTCGAGAAGTTCGCGGAGGAGCTGAAGCCGGGCGACGAAGGCCTGTTCTTCTACGCCGGGCACGGCATCTCGCTCTCGGGCGAGAATTTCCTCATTCCGGTGGATATGCCGGCGGAGATCCAGGTCGAGGATGAGGCGCAGAGCAAGGACGCGCTCGAGTCGAGCCTGGTCAACATCTCGAGCGTGGTCACGCCGCTGCAGAAGGCCAAGCTCGGCATGATCTTCCTCGACGCATGCCGTAACACACCCTCGCGCGAGGAACTGGGTCTGCAGATCGTGGCGCAGGAGGGCGGGACACGTAAGCTGCGCTCGCTGTCGTTCAGCCGCGGTATCTCGCAGGTCAAGGTCGGGCCGTCGACGAGCGGCGCGTCGGGCATCTTCCGCGCCTATGCCACGCAGCCGAACAACGTCTCCGACGATGGCGGCGGCCGCAACAGCCCGTTCACCAAGGCGCTCCTGAAGCACATCGGCACCAAGGGCGTCGACGTGCACCAGATGATGATCAAGGTGCGCCTCGACGTGCAGAACGAGACGAACGGCCGCCAGATCCCCTGGGAGGAGAGCGCGCTGACGGACGTCTACTACTTCACGCCGACGGCGCCGGGCATGGCCGCGCCGCTGCTGCCGACCTACCGCGACGGTGCTGCGCCGGGCGGCAGTAAGCGCCAGAAGGCGACGGCGCAATCGCCGCGCAAGCCGAAGAAGAGCGGCGCGCAGGCGCGCCGCAGCGGTCCGCCACCGGGCCTCGGTGTCGGCGTGGGCGCGGGGTTGTAGGCGTCTGACAATCCGATGACGGTCGAGGCGCGGATGCAAGTCCGCGCCTTTGTCTTTGTGGCGTTTGCGTTCGTCCCGGCTTCGCGACGAGACGGCCGTTCAGGGACACATGAACGTTCCGGCAAGGCCCTGGATGGCAGTACGTTCTACGCAGTGTAGGCGGGGACGAGCTAGTGCGCGGCGCCGAGGCGGGCCAGGCCCTCGCTGCTGCTGTCGGAGCCGGCGTCTAGGTTCAACGCCTTGCGGTAGTCGCTGATGGCCGCGTTGCGGGCGCCGCGTGCTTCGTTGATATGGCCGCGGGTGTCCCAGATGTACGCTTTTCTGCCGTCGAGCGCGATGGCGCGGTTGGCGTCCTGCAGCGCGGAGTCGAGCTCGCCGGCCTTGTAGCGGGTCCAGGCGCGGTTGTTGAGGGCATCCGCGTCCGACGGCTTGAGCCGCAGGGCCTCCGTATAGTCGGCGATGGCGCGCGTGTAGTCGCCCTTGTCGTAGTAGGCGATGCCGCGGTGGTTGTAGGCGTCGGCGGTCGGGTTGAGCTCGATCGAGCGGTCGTAGCTCGCAATCGCGGCGTCGGGGTCGCCCTTGTCGCGCAACGCGCGCGCATACTTGTAGCGGATGGTCGCCTGGTCGTCGCTGCTGAGCCCGCCCGTGTCCAGCAGGCCCTTGCAGGCATCGGCTGCGAGGTCCGCGTTGTCACTCTCGTGGCAGTCCTTCCACTGGCGCGTCAGCACGTAGCGCGAGGCGAGAGGTCCCGGTGCCGCACGCACGAGGTTCGGATCGGGCTCGGGCGATTTCGCCGCCGTCTCGACACGCTTCTCCGGCGCGGGCTTGCTTTGCGTCTCGTCAGGCGTGGCAGCGATGGTCGCGGCAGGTGAGGCCGGCGACGTGGACGGGGCAGGCTCCTCGGCAGTCGCCGTCTCGCTCTCGCCGGTGTCGCGCGGCAGGTACTCGTAGGCGTAGACGCCGGCCACGACGAGGGCGAGGCCGGCGAGAGCGGCCGTCGTCCAATGCGCCCGCAAGGTGTCCAGAAGCTGTGGTAGCCGCGCGGCCAGCGCCAGCGCGGGCGCGGCGGCTGGTGCCGTCTTGCTGCTCTCCGCAACGACGGATGCGGGTTGGCTCTCCTCGAGCGCCAGGGTGTAGGCGTGGATGCGCTCGGGAATGTTCTTCAGAGACTGCGGACCGGCATCGGCGAAGCGCAGCGCCATCTTGCTCGCGACCGCCTCGTGCACGGAGCGCGAGACGCAGATGCCGCCCGGCGGCGCCACGCCCTCGAGGCGGGCCGCGATGTTGACGCCGTCGCCGAGCAGGTCGCCGTTCTCGCGCTCAACCACGTCGCCGATGGTGATGCCGATGCGGAAGTTCATGTGCCGGCTCGCCGGATAAGCGAGGTTGCGGGCCTTGAGGCTCTCCTGCACGTCGATGGCGCAGCGCACCGCCTCCACCGCGCTCTGGAACTCGGCCAGGATGGCATCGCCCGCGGTGTTGAAGATGCGTCCTCCGCCGCGGTCCACGAACTCCGCGAAGACGGTGCGGTAGCCTTCGAAACGCCGCAGCGTCTCCTCCTCGTCCTCGGCGATCAACCGGCTGTAGCCGGCGATGTCGGCCGCGAGAATGACGGCGATCTTGCGTTTCACGGATGTGCCCTCAACCGTTTGTCAGCGCAGCGATTGTCCCATGATCCGGTTGCCCGGCGCAAGCCGCCACAGCGGTTCTGGGGTCCTGGATCTCCAGGATTTGTGTCGTCGAATCAGGGGGAACTGGTCAGGGTTTGGGTTTGCGCTTTCGGGGCGCGATGACCTCGCCGTCCTCCTTGGCGAAGGCGCCGAGGTCCGGGTTGGGAAGGATCTCGAGGACGGTCTCGGACGGGCGGCAGAGGCGTACGCCGAGCGGCGTCTCGACGATGGGGCGGTTGATCAGGATGGGATGGGCGAGCATGAGGTCGATCAGCTCGTCGTCGGTGCATTTCGGATCGTCGAGGCCGAGCTCGTTGTAGGGTGTGCCCTTGCGGCGCAGGAGCTCGCGCGGCTTGAGGCCCATGGCCTTGAGGAGGCGCACGAGCGTCGCCC
>NZ_JADZBI010000104.1 GCF_020852195.1 Hyphomicrobium sp.
CAGCGGCTCGAGTTCGCCGATGGAGCCGCTCTCGGGCGTGTACAGCAGCATCGCGATTTCGTTGTCGTCGAGTTTGTCGGCCTGGTACGCCGCCAGGCTGATGTAGATGCGGTTGAGGGGGATGTAGCGCTTGATATCCACCATGCGGACGATTTCGAGATAGCCTTTGTCCTTCTTGAAATCGAGCCAATATTGGTCCGGATGCTTGAACAGCAGCATCTGCACCCGACCGAGCGCGGTTTTGAAATCCATGACGTCGGCGCTGACGAAGGTGACGCTTCCGGGCGGCGCCGCGCCGATCACCGGCAAGCTGGCCATGCGTCCGAAGTTCTCGATCAACTCGGCGTACGTGCCGTCCTTGATGCTGAACTGGTACTCGCGTTCGTTGTAGCTCTTGAGGTACTGCTCGGCGGCCATGTTACGGGAAACTTCAATCTCCTCGCCTGGCGCGGCTTCGCCCGGGGCCGCCTCAGCCGGAGCGGGCGTCGCTTCAGCCGGGGGCTTGGCGCCGCGTCCCGACCTGCGGCCGGGACGGCCAGCCGGACTGGGACTCGGCGAGGGCGAAGGGGATGCCGTCTGACCGCGCATGCCGCGGCGGCCCGCCGTGGGCCGCGGCGTCGGCGCCGGAGCGGCCTCGTCAGCCGGCTCGGGCGTGGGCGGACCCGCCTGGTCGGCGGGCGGCGGCGGCGTGCTCTGCCCCATCAACTCGGCATACTTCTGGCCCAGCGCAACGAGTTCCTCCAATTCGGCGTCGGTCGGATCGTTACGACTCGCCAGTTCATTGATGCGCTTCTCGATCTCAGCCGGCGTGGTCGGCTCATCGGCCCGCGCCCCTGAACCGGCGGACCACACGCCCAGCGCCGCGATCAGCAGCAGTGCCGGCCAGGCCCGCGGCGCGCAGCGCGCGAATCGGCGGGGGTGCGGAGCGTTCATCGTTACCTGACGGCTGTTATTCCGGTGGAGCGACATCGTCGTTCTCCTCATTGGGTTTATCAGTAGGTGGCGACGCGGGCCGCCGCGGACCGCGGGCCGGGGTCGCCGGGCTGGTCCCGGCGCGGGATGCGCCGGGCCGCGTCGCTGCGGGCGTCTTGCCCTCGGCTGTCGCCGGAATTGCCGTGCCATCCCCCGCGGCGGGCTTGGACACGGCAGCCGAGCGACTGCTTCCGGCGTCTTGTACCGCAGCCGGCTTGTGGCGCCGCGGCGTAGTCTGCGAATTCCCAGCGCCGTCCTCGTCCATGGGAACGGCTGCGCCGGCGGCCTGGGCCGGCGGCAGCGGTGGCCCCATTTCGTCGTATCCGGGCAGCGTCGCGAGCTGCTCGACGGCTTCGGTCAACGCCTGATCCTGCTCCTCGGGCGTGACGCCCGCCGTCACCAGCGGAGCCGAAGCCGGCGGTGCTACAGCCGAAGGCGGAGGCGCCACTTCGCCGCGATCCTGCAAATACTGCCGCGCTGCGACGTAGATTTCCGGCCAACTGGCTGCGGAGTCCTCCAGGCGCATGCGCGCATTGAGCAGCTCGCCGATGGGATACACCCAGTACCCGTCGTCGCGCTCGGCCGTCTTCTTGTGCACGACGGCGCCGAGGGCGTGCACGAGCACCAGCTCGCCGCCGTCAAACGGCTCACCCGCCGCGACGTAGCGCGTTGAGAAATCCATGATATTCTCGAGCAGCACCTCGCGCACCCAGTAGTCCCCGGAACCGTAGCCGCTGACCATCTTGATCATCAGGTCCTTGGCGTCGGTCCACTCGTCAGGACCGCCGCGCACCGGCGGAGGCCCGGGCGGGGGCGTTCTTGGCTCTTCCACGATCGGGATCTTGGGCGGGTCGATGGTTGGTTCCACCCAGGGGTTGAACGGCCGCCAGTTGAGCAGCATGTTGGTGTCGGCGCTGGCAATGCGGTTGAACTCCTCCGGCTGCTTGCCGGTCGGCAGGCTCCACCCTTCCGCGGCCGGCAGCAGCATCGTTTCGATCTCGGCGTCGAGCGTCACCTCGTCGTGCTCGGCCTTGTGCGCCGACGGCGTCGGCACGAGCCGCAGGCTCGAGAGCCGCGCCACGTAGGGAATCTTGTAGAACTCGCGCACGAACTCCATGCACTGCGCGAATGTGCCCCGGGCATTCACCGAAATCTTCAGCGTCGCGATCTTGCTCTTCTGATTGACCGTGACGGGCTTGGGCGTGATACGCCCGCCGAGCTTCACCGAGCTCAACAGGCTGTTCAGCCGCTCGTACCAGTCGTCCTGCCATTTCGAGGGATCGATACCGCCGTTGCGAACCACGAAGTCGCGGTACTTGTCATGCAGCGTGGTCTCCAGCGCGTCGTGCTTCTCCTGCTTTTCCACCAGCTCCGCCTGCGCCGCCTCCACGCCCTGGTCGCCCTCGAACATCGGGCGAATCGTGCGCGGATACATGTACAGGCCCAGCGCCAGCACCACGACGCCCGCAAAGCCCATCGCCAGTTTTCTTTCGCGTTGACTCATCGATCGTCGACTCCGCCGCCAACATGC
>NZ_JADZBI010000105.1 GCF_020852195.1 Hyphomicrobium sp.
AAGTGCACCGGCACGGGCCTCGCCACCTTGATCGTCTTGGCGCGGCCGCTCCCGATCGCCGCCTCGAGCGCGGGGCGCGTCCATCCTTCTTGGCCGGCCAGCACCCATTCCGCCACGTCGAGATAGTTCTGCGTCCGGACACAGCCCGCGCTGTAGGCGCGCTCGAAATAGTCGAACAGGTTCTTCATCGGCGTGTCGTGCAGATAGACGATGTGCTTGTTGGGCATGTCGAAGCGCAACAGGCCGAGCGCATTGTGCGGCCCCGGGTCCTGCCGGAACACGTAGCGGTCCGCCTCGGGACCCCACCAGTTGACGAGCGAGGGATCGATCTCCTCGCCGCCGAATGCCGAGAACACCCGGATGTGCTCCCTGTACAGGTACGATGGATCCTTGCGCACGGCGGGAATGAGCGCCGCCTTGGCAATCGAGCCCGGCACGTGCCAGTAGGGAAGCAGGTTGATCGCCTGCACCGAGGCGCTGACGACGGGCGTCGGTGTCGCGCGCTTGCCGGCGATGGTGCGGCTCGCCACCTCGACGCGCCCGCCTGCGATCCCTTGCAGCTCGAAGCTCGCCGAGTTCATGAGAATGAAGCGCGGTTCTGCGAGCTTCGGCAAGAGCTCCTGCATGCGCGCGAGGTTGAGCTGGAGCTGCCTGAGCCGCGTGTCGGCCGGCACGTTGAGCGCCCGCTGGGTGATTCCGTAGACGATGCCCGTCGGCTCGAGCCCGTTGCGAAGCTGGTAGCGCTTGACGCCCGCCTCCAGCGCATCGTCGAACATGTAGGAATCGCCGCCCGTCCGCACGTCCCCCGTCATCTCGAGCCGTCGCCGCAGGATGGCGACGTTGGCATCGCTGTCGCCGGGCCTCAGCGTGATTCGGTTGGGCAGGGTCGGCCAGCCGCCCGCTGCCACGATGCCCTGATAGGCGGCGATCGCCCGCTGCAATCCTTCGACGGCCGCGGGACTGATCCAGGGCTCAAAGCTCGGTTCGGGGGGAGGGATCCGTTGTCGCTGCGCCGCGGCCGGGAGACTGGCGAGCGTAAGCAACAGGACGCCCAGCGCGCAAACAGCGGTCTTGGCCGTTACGAAGGAATGGGATTGGCTGCGCATATCGGCCGGCGCTCTCACCACATCGGCGGCGCCGTGAGGATCCCGCCACGCTTCCAAAGAGCGTTGAGACCCCGCTCCATGCCGAGCGCGCTCCCTTTCCCGACGTTCGCCTCGAACATCTCGCCGTAGTTACCGACCGCGGCGACCGCATCCCGCAGCCACGACTTGCTGAGCCGCAGTTTCTCGCCGCTCGCGCCGGCGCCCTCCACGAGACGCTGTGCATCGTCCTTCAACGACGTCCCGGCGGTGGCAGCCGACGCCTTATCGAGCCCGACCTCCTCGGCGTTGATGAGCCCGGCAAGCGTCCATCGCACGATCTCGGTCCACTCGTCGTCTCCCTTGAGAACGACCGGCCCGAGCGGCTCCTTGGAGATGACCTCGGGCAGGATCGCGTGCTTCGCCGGCTCCGGAAACGAGGCGCGGTCGGAGAAGAGGGCGGAACGGTCCCCCGAGTATGTGTCGCAAGTACCGCCGGCATACGCCTTGAGCGTCTCCTCGCGCGTCGGCAGCACTACCGCCTGCGCCTCGATCTGATGCGCCTTGAAGAAGTACGCCATGTGCTTCTCGGTCGTCGTCCCGGCTTCCACGCACACCTTCGATCCCGAAAGCTGCTGGGCGGAAACGAAGCCACGGTCGTCGCTGGTCATGAATCCCTGGCCGTCGAAATAGAGCACGCCGGCAAACCTCAAGCCGAGATCGACCTCGCGATTCATCGTCCACGTGGTGTTGCGGGACAAGACGTCGATCTTCCCATCCTTGAGCGCGTCGAACCGCTCGTTGGTCTCCAGAGGCACGAATTCCGCCTTATCTGCAGAGCCGAGTGCGGCCGCCGCGAGCGCGCGGCAGAAATCGACGTCGAGGCCGGCCCAGACGCCGGACTCGGTTCGAGCGGAGAAGCCGAGCAGGCCCGTGTTGACGCCGCACACGAGCTTGCCGCGCTGGCGGATCTCGTCGAGTTTCGATCCCGAGGCTGGCAACGCACCCGTTTCGGTGACGGCTTCGGATCTTGAAGCGTCTGCCGCTGGTCCGGCCCCGCTTGCACCCGCCGCAGGCTCCGTCACGCCTCCAGTGGCATCCTTGCTCGCACCCGCCGCTGCCGGCCGGCAGCGGCTCTTTGGAACGACCGTGAACTGCCCGGCTCCGTCGCTGTTGCTCTTGCACGTGCAGGGACCCCGCGGCCCGTCCCGCAGCGCGCAGAGCCGGTACGCCGCATGGGCAGGATGCACGACGGCATAAAGGGTGCCGACGACCAATGCCATGGCGACACCCGAGACGATTCCATTTCTTGTCATGTGATGGTTCCCGTCTGGCGATAACGTTTCCCTCGATCGCGAGGCGAGGCGAAGCGGCACCGAGCCTACCGCATTCTTCCGAGTCATGCGACGGTGCGCAACCGAGCACAACGCATTTAGGGGCAGGGGGCATGACTGAGCAGACCGGGGTGGAGCAACCGCCCTCCGTGAGCCTGGGGCTCCTCCGCCGCGCCGTCCAGATCGAGCGCATGGAGGTTGCCGCGGCGCTCGGCGCATTCCTCATGTTCGCACTCGTCCTCGGCGGCTATTACTTGATCCGGCCGGTGCGCGAGAACATCAGCGCCGAAGCCACTGCCGATCAGCGCCAGCTCTGGTTTCTGCTCGTCTTCATCGTCATGCTTGCCGCCGTGCCCGTCTTCGGATGGATCGTCGCACGCGTCCCGCGCAATGCCGTGCTTCCCGGAATCTACGCCGTCTTCATCGGGCTGATGCTCTCATTCTGGCTCGCGCTCGGAGAGCGAGCCGACGGAGGAGGGCTCGGCGGAGCCTTCTTCGTGTTCGCGAGCGTGTTCAACCTTTTCGTCGTCTCTCTGTTCTGGATTCTGATGTCGGACATCTACGACAGCGAGCAGGCCAAGCGCCTCTACGGCTTCATTGCGGCGGGCGGTACGACCGGAGCCGTCATCGGCCCGTTCGCAGCCAACACGCTCGTGCCGATCGTCGGCGGCGAGAACCTGCTGCTGATCGCAGCCCTCGTCTTCACGGTTGCAGCAGCGCTGTCGATCTGGCTTCGCACCGCTGCCGGCGCCTTACCGAAGAACGGCGCCGAGGCCGAAGCACCGCCGACGCTGCGCACGCTGCTGTCCGGCGCCGAGCGTGTGCTTCGCGACAGCTACCTCATGCGCATCGCCGTCTACGTGCTGATCGCCAACCTGCTCTCGACCTTCTTCTATCTCGAGCAGGCGCGGCTCGCAGGCGAGACGATCCGCGACGCGACCACGCGCGTGCAGTTCTTTGCCGAGCGCGACCTCATCACCAGCATCCTGACCGTGGTGACCCAGGTGTTCCTGGCGGGCCGGATCATGTCCCGGCTGGGCATCGGCGTTGCGGCCTCTCTCCTGCCGGCGATTACGATAGCCGGGCTTGCGCTCTACGCGGCCTTGCCGACGCTTCAAATCGTAGCGGCCATCATGGTCGCCGAGCGCGTTGCGGCGTTCGCGCTGGCGAACCCGGCAACCAAGGTGCTTTACACCGCCGTCGACGCCGACGAGCGCTACAAGGCGCAGAGCTTCATTGACACGGTTGTCTACCGCGGCGGCGACGCTCTTTCCGGTGCAGTATTCAACGGGCTGACGAAGACAATGGGCTGGCCGCTGGGGCTCGTGGCCCTGGCGTCGATCCCCTTGGCCACCTTGTGGTTGGCCATGGCCTCAAGGTTCGATCGCGCGCTTCGGCAGCGCCTTTCCTGACGGCCGAAAAAGGATACCGGCGAGCTGTGGCAGTCCCGCAGCACCCTGCCGAACTATTAGGCAAGACCCCCGGAACGGTCGGTGGGCCACAAGTGAAGGAAGGGCATTCTTCCCGACAGAAGCATACGAATTTGCTGATTCATATCGATGTTCGATTTCACAGACGCAACGAGTGCCGCGAGCGCTAAGCACGACCATTTTTGAAGCACTCCGTTCCGCCGTTATCCTCGACGGCGCATATGGGCATATCCTCCAAAAGGCATGCAGGCATAAGGTCTTGCGTGTCGAGAATTAGCCGACTACGATACTCAACGATGTGTAGGGGCCGCGGGGGATATTGTAGTGCGTAGGATCTTGGCAGAAGTCGTGTTGGCATTCATTCGCGTCTACAGCCCGCTGCCCTCGCCGTGCGGAGGGGGAAAATCTGAAACACACCCTGTGTTGGCCCCCAGTTACCGAGGCTAAGACTTTACCGAGGCTGAGTCTCGGGCGGTTGTCTCGCGGATGAAGTCCGGATGCCGACTGTTGTCTACCTCATTAACGTCGACTGGTTCTTCGTCTCTCATTTCCAGCACCTCGCCCGCAGAGCGCTTTCCGACGGCAACCACGTCATTCTGGCCGCGCAACTCGGTCCCGCGAGCAGCACCCTGTATCCCAGGGGCTTGGTGCTCGTGGATCTGCCTTTCCAGAGAAACGGAATAAGGCCCAAGGGATTGGCCGCTTCCGTCAGGGCGGTGGAGGATTTGCTGGCGCAAACCACCGAGCCGGTCGTCCACGCCTTTGGGCTTTTCGGAGTGTTGGTCGGCGCCCTCGCGACGAGGCGGCTCAAAAACGTGCGCTGCGTCTATACCATAACCGGCAGAGGCTATGCGTCGGTTGCGCGTGAGCCCTCGATGCGCCTGATGCGCACGCTCGCACCTCTCTTCATCCGCTATCTCGCCGACGACGACAACACGCGTTGGATGGTCGAGAACAACGCCGATATCGCCCAGTCGGGCTTGGACCGCGCCCATCGCGACGGACGGGTCAAGGTCGTAGGCGGCGCCGGCGTCGATCCCGACGTCTTCGTTTCCAGCGCCTTGCCGGCACGTCCGCCCCTTCGCATCGGTTTCGTCGCGCGCCTGATCTGGTCCAAGGGGCTGGACATCGCCGTGCGCGCCGTGGCCATGGCCAGGGCCCGGGGGTGCGATGTCACGCTGACAGTCGCGGGGCAAACCGACGACAGCAATCCCCGCGCCTTCACGAAAGCCGAACTCGCGAAATTTGCGGCTGCTCCGGGTGTCCAATTTGTCGGAAAGGTGCAGGATATCCCCGAATTCTGGCGCCACCATCACGTCGCATTCCTGCCGTCGCGAGGCGGCGAAGGGCTCCCGAAGAGCCTGCTGGAGGCTGCATCCTGTGCGCGGCCCATCCTGACATCGCGCGTGCCGGGCTGTGAAGAACTCGCCAATGCCACGAACGGATGGGTCATCCCCGTCGAGGATGCGGCAGCCGCGGCAGACACCATCATCGAAATCGCTGCAAGCCAAGATCTCGAAGCGCGGGGAGCCTTCGCGAGATCCGTGATCAAAAAAGACTACAGCGAAACGAAGCTCTGGGAGACCGCGGAGGAATTTTACTTCAAATGAGGCGTGCTATTGACGTGGCCCGCCGCAGACCATGGAATCTCCTCTCGCCAGACAGGATCGCCGCACAAAACGCCCTGCACGCAAGTGAACCCCGAGAATGCGGGATGAATGACCTGAGATGACTGCCAAGCCGCAGATCCCTCTCACAATCATCATTCCTGTCTTCGCAAGGCCGGACAAGCTCGCGCGCGCGGTCGCGAGCATCGCCATGCAGGACGTCAGTCCTGCCGAGGTCATCGTGGTCGACGATGGCTCCGATCCCCCGATCCTACGAGAGGATGTGGCTCCGGCTGATCTTCCGCTG
>NZ_JADZBI010000106.1 GCF_020852195.1 Hyphomicrobium sp.
CCATCCCCTATATCGAGGCCAAGACCGCGACCGCGATCTTCGAGCACGAGGCCACCACCTCGAAGATCGGCGAGGACCAGCTGTTCTACTGCCAGCAGCGCGGGCTCTCCGAGGAGGAGGCCGTGGCCCTCGTCGTCAACGGCTTCGTGCGCGACGTGCTGCAGCAGCTCCCGATGGAGTTCATGGCCGAGACGCAGAAGCTCATCGGCGTGTCGCTGGAAGGGTCGGTCGGATGATCATTCCCTCTCCCCATAAGAATGGGGAGAGGGAGAAGAACTACGGCCGACGGCGGGCCGAATTGAAGTTGCAGAGGTAAGAGAATGCTCGAGATCAAGAACCTGCACGTGAAGCTCGAAGACGAGGACAAGGAGATCCTCAAGGGGCTCTCGCTCACCGTGCCGAAGGGCGAGGTGCACGCCATCATGGGGCCGAACGGCTCCGGAAAGTCCACGCTCGCGCATGTGCTCGCAGGGCGTGACGGCTACGAGGTGACTGAGGGCGAGATCCTCTGGAACGGCGAGAGCCTCACCGAGCTCGAGCCCGATGAACGGGCCGCCAAGGGCGTGTTCCTGGCGTTCCAGTATCCGATGGAGATCCCGGGCGTCGCCGGGCTCACGTTCCTGCGCACGGCCGCCAACGCGGTGCGCAAGAAGCGCGGGGAGGCGGAGCTCTCGACGCCCGAGTTCCTGAAGCTCGTGCGCGGCAAGGCGGAACAGCTCAACATCGACATGGATATGCTGAAGCGGCCCGTGAACGTCGGCTTCTCCGGCGGCGAGAAAAAGCGCGCCGAGATCCTGCAGATGGCCGTGCTCGAGCCCTCGCTCTGCGTGCTCGACGAAACGGACAGCGGCCTCGACATCGACGCGCTCAAGATCGTGGCAGAGGGCGTCAACGCGCTTCGAAGCCCCGACCGGGCGATGCTCGTCATCACGCACTACCAGCGACTTCTGAACTACATCGTTCCCGACCGCGTGCACGTGCTCTCGAACGGGCGCATCCAGGCGTCGGGCGGAAAGGATCTCGCGCTCGAGCTCGAGAAGTCCGGCTATGCGGCATACCAGGGCAAGGCGGCGTAACCCCATGAGCATCGCGCAACAGATCACAACGGAGACCAAGGGGCGCGCAGCGCCCGTGCAGGTGCTCAAGACCAAGGCCGAGACGGCGCTGGCGGAGGCGTTCGCGCAAGCTGAGCGGAGCCTGCCCGGCGGCGACTGGCTGCGTCAGCTTCGTCGTGCCGCCATCGGCGCGTTTGGCGCCGAAGGACTGCCGCACCGGCGCGTCGAGGAATGGAAGTTCACCGACCTGCGCGCATTCATGCGCGAGGCGTTCCCGCTGGCGACGGACGCGGTGCTGCCGAAGCCGGCGGCCATCGAGGAGCTCGTCCGCGATGCACTCGCGGGCGCCGATCTCGCGAAGGCGTTTGCCGTCTTCGTCGACGGGCGAGGCGCGGGCGAAGCGGGCCTCTCGGCCATCTCCGAGGTGGACGGCGCCTTTCTTGCGCGGCTTGCCGATCATCCGCCGCCGTGGCTCGAAGCCGAGATCAGCGAGGTCGGCGGGCACGTGGGTGACAGCACGCTGGCGCTCAATACGGCGCTGTTCACGGACGGCGCGGTGATCGACATCGCGAACGGCCGCGAAATCGACACGCCGATCGCGCTCATCTTCGGCGACGCCGGTAGCGAATCGCGCACGGTTGCGACGCGCAACGTCGTGCGCGTCGGCAAGGGCGCGAAGATCGTGCTCGTCGAATCCCATCTCGTGCCGAACGCGCCGCGACAGGTGAATACGCTGACGCAACTCGTGATCGGCGACGGCGCAGAGGTAGTGCACGTCAAGCTGGTCGCGTCCCGCGAGGGCTCGATCCACCTCGGCCGCACGGTGGCGCGGCTCGGTGCCAACGCCAGCTATCGTCCGTTCGAGATGGTTGTCGGCAACGGCGTGGTGCGCAACGATCTCGCCGTCACGTTCCGCGGCCAGCATTCCTCGTTCGATCTCGGCGGGGCCAAGCTCGTCAGCGGCCACGGGCATGCCGACACGACGCTCGTCGTGGACCATGCGGTGCCCCACTGCACGAGCCGGGAGCTGGTCAAGTGCGTGCTTGCAGACCGTGGGCGCGGCGTGTTCCAGGGCAAGGTCATCGTGCGCCCCGACGCGCAGAAGACAGACGGCAAGCAGATGGCGCAGGCGCTGATGCTCTCGCAGGATGCCGAGTTCGACAGCAAGCCCGAGCTCGAGATCTATGCCGACGACGTGATCTGCGGGCACGGCTCGACCTCGGCGGAGATCGACCCCGAGCTCATCTTCTACCTGCGCTCGCGCGGCATCCCGCTGGCGGAGGCGCAAGCCATGCTGGTCGAGAGCTTCATCGGCGAGGCGATCGACAAGGCCGAGCCCGAGGAGGTGCAGGACGCGCTGCGCGCCCTTGCGCGCGGCTGGCTCGCCAGGGAAGCTCAGAGTGCCGGGAAGTAACTCGCCTCCCGGCGCGGGAGAGGAAGGACGCCATATGCCCACGGCCACGCGAAAGAAGACCGGCAAGACACCGCCCGTCCCGACGGCGCCCTACGACGTCGAGCGCATCCGCACGGACTTCCCGATCCTCTACCGGGAGATCTACGGCAAGCCGCTCGTCTACCTGGACAACGGCGCCTCGGCGCAGAAACCGCTGCCGGTGATCGAGGCGATGGACCATGCCTACCGTTTCGAGTACGCCAACGTGCACCGCGGGCTGCACTACCTCTCCAACACCGCGACGCAGCGCTTCGAGGAGGCGCGCGAGACCGTTCGCCGGTTCCTCAACGCGCCGTCCGTCGACCAGATCATCTTCACGCGCAACGCGACGGAGGCGATCAACCTCGTCGCGTCCTCGTTCGGGGCGCTCGAGATCGGCGAGGGCGACGAGATCGTGCTCTCGATCATGGAGCACCACTCGAACATCGTGCCCTGGCATTTCCACCGCGAGCGCAAGGGCGCGGTGCTCAAGTGGGCGCCGATCTCGGACAAGGGCGAACTTCTGCTCGACGAGTTCGAGCGGCTGCTCACGCCGCGCACCAAGATCGTCGCACTGACGCACATGTCGAACGTGCTCGGCACGGTTGTGCCGATCAAGCAGGTGATCGAGATCGCGCACGCGCGCGGCATTCCCGTGCTGGTGGACGGCAGCCAGGCGGCGGTGCATCTCCCCGTGGACGTGCAGGACCTCGACGCCGACTTCTACGTCTTCACCGGGCACAAGACCTACGGGCCGTCGGGCATCGGCGTGCTCTACGCCAAGAAGAAGTATCTCGACATCATGCCGCCCTACCAGGGCGGCGGCGAGATGATCGAGATCGTCGAGGTGGATCGCATCACCTACGGCCGCGCCCCGCACCGCTTCGAGGCCGGCACGCCGGCTATCGTCGAGGCGGTTGGATTGGGGGCGGCGCTTTCCTACATGATGCAGGTCGGGCGCGACCGGATCGCCCAACACGAGGCCGAGATCGGCACTTACGCGTTCGAGCGGCTGCAGGAGGTGCCTGGGCTCACGATCCACGGCACCGCCCCGGGCAAGGGCGCAATCCACGCGTTCTCGATCGATGGGCTGCATCCGCACGACGTGTCGACCATCATCGACCGCTCGGGCATTGCCATCCGCGCCGGTCACCATTGCGCGCAGCCGCTGATGGAGCGGCTCGGCGTCACGGCGACCTGCCGAGCGTCGTTCGCGATGTACAATACCAAGGCGGAGGTGGACGCACTGGTTGCGGCCCTGACGCGCGCCCGCGAGTTCTTCGCCTAAGGATGGGAGCAGAGCGTTCGCCATGAGCGAGTTGGAGACCCAGCAGGAGACGCCCCAGGAGGAGGCCGCCAAGACGGCGGCCGATGCGGCTCCCGAGAGCACCCCTCCGCAGGAAGAGTCCGCGCTGCCTCCGGAGGAGCTGGAGCGGCTGACGAACGATATCGTGGCCGCGCTCAAGACCGTCTACGACCCCGAGATCCCGGCCGACATCTACGAGCTGGGGCTGATCTACAAGATCGACATCAGCGACGACCGGGAGGTGGCGGTCGAGATGACGCTCACGGCGCCGGGCTGCCCGGTGGCCGGCGAAATGCCGCAGTGGGTCGAGGACGCGGTTAGCGCCGTTCCGGGCGTCTCCGGCGCGAAAGTCACGCTGACCTTCGATCCGCCCTGGGACCAGAGCCGTATGTCGGACGAGGCGCGGCTTGCCCTCAACATGTTCTGAGCGGGCATGTGGATGCGGGACGTCGCTTCGCGAGCGGGGCTCGTGCCCCGCACCCACGCCGGGGAAGATCCCCCGGACCCCCTCTTTTTGAGACATTGCCGTGCCAAGAGCCCATCTCGCAAAGGCGTGCGACGCGCGCTATATTCGGTGTGAAGCTCGTGTCACTTCCCGGCCTTGAACCAGGACAGCAGCACAATATGACCGACCAGACCTCCACTCCTGCCCGCCGGCCCCGGCCGAAGGTCCTGACGCTGACGCCCCGCGCCGCGGAGCGCGTGCGCGCCATCATGGAATCGAAAGGGCCGGAGGTCGCCGGCCTCAAAATCGGCGTGAAGAAAGGCGGCTGCGCCGGCATGGAGTACACCATGACCTGGGCCGACAGCGTCGGCAAATTCGACGAGGTCGTGGAGCAGGACGGCGCGCGGGTCATCGTCGATCCGCAGGCCGTGCTGTACCTGCTCGGCACGGAGATGGACTACAAGACCGACAAGCTCTCGGCCACGTTCGTGTTCAACAACCCGAACCAGACCGGCGCCTGCGGCTGCGGCGAGAGCGTCAACCTCGTGCCGGCCAGCAAGGACGTGGCCGAGGTGCTCGGCGACTAGCGCCTTTGGGCGGCGCCGTGCCCGAACGTGGCACGTCCCTCACCGCCCATCTCGCCGAAGGCGAGCCTTCGGCGAGATGGGCATCCTCTCCCGTCCCGGGAGAGGAAAGTGGGGCCGCGAGCGTGCGACGGGCTCCGCATCCTTCCTTCTCCCGGGACGGGAGAAGGTGCTCTGAAAGGGCGGATGAGGGACTTTTTCAAGCGCTCGCTCAGCGCCGCTTTTCCTTCAGATCGCGACCTGGGTGCCGACCTCAACCACGCGGTCGGTCGGAATCTGGAAGTAGGTCGTCGCGTCCTCGGCGGTGCGCGCCAGCCAGATGAACAGACGCTCCTGCCAGCGCGGCATCTCCGACCGCGTCGTGGTCCGCAGCGAACGGCGCGAGAGGAAGAACGACGTGGCGCCGATGTCGATGTTCAGGTCCTTGCGGCGGCAGCTATCCAGGATCTTCGGAATGCTCGGCGTCTCCATGAAGCCGTAGGACGCGACGATCCGGATGAAGGTCTCGTTCGAACGGTCGATGGTGACGCGCTCGTGGCGCGGCACGCGCGGGGTCTCCTCGGTGCGGATCGAGAGCAGGAAGTTGCGCTCGTGCAGCACGCGGTTGTGCTTCAGGTTGTGCATCAGGGCCGTGGGGGCGGCGTTGACATCGGCCGACAGGAAGATCGCGGTGCCCGGCACGCGCACCGGCGGCTTCGCCTCGAGCTTGCGGACGAGCCAGTCGAGGTCCGCCTCGTTGCGTCGCGTGAGCTTGGTCAGGATCCGATACCCCTTGACCCAGGTGACCATGACAAGGCTTACCACGGCGGCGATGAGCAGCGGGAACCAGGCTCCCTCAACGAGCTTCATGATGTTGGCGGCGAAGAACGTCTGCTCGATGAGGAGCAACGGCACCATGAGCGCGGCTGCCTTCCACAGCGGCCAGCGCCAGTATCGCCAGACGACGAAGAAAGCCATCAGCGAGTTGATGACCAGCGTGGCGGTTACCGAGACGCCGTAGGCGGTCGCCAGGCTTGACGAGGACTTGAAGCTGATGACCGTGATCACCACTCCGGCGAGCAGGAGCCAATTGACGCGTGGCAGGTAGATCTGCCCGGCCATGCTCTCGGACGTGTGGCGGATAAAGAACCTCGGCAGCAGGCCGAGCTGAATGGCCTGGCGCGCGAGCGAGAAGGCGCCCGTGATCACCGCCTGGCTGGCCACGACCGTGGCCGCCGTGGCCAGCACGACCATCGGCACCAGCGCCCATTCGGGATAGAGGCGGTAGAACGGGTTCTCAAGCGCGTCGGCATTGGACAGGACGAGCGCGCCCTGTCCCAGGTAGTTCAGCATCAGCGCCGGGAACACGAAGCCGAGCCAGGCGGCCTGGAGCGGCTTGCGGCCGAAATGGCCGAGGTCCGCATACAAGGCCTCGGCGCCCGTGACGGCAAGAAAGACCAGGCCGAGCACGGTCAGGCCGAGCAGCCCGTGCGTGGCGAGAAAGCGCACGCCGTACCAGGGATTGAGCGCTCCGACCACGCCGGGGTTGTCGAAGATATGGAGCAGGCCGCCGCCGGCGAGAGCCAGGAACCAGACGACCGTCAGCGGCCCGAAGAACTGCGCCATGCGGGCGGTTCCGTGAGACTGCACGGCGAACAAACCCACGATGATGATCAGCGCCAGAGGGATCACCCACGACTGGAACACGGGGGACACGAGGGTCAGACCCTCAACGGCGGAAAGCACCGAGATGGCCGGCGTGATGACAGCGTCGCCGTAGAAGAACGAGGCGCCCGCTATGCCGAGGCCCAGGAGCAGCGGCGAGCTGCGCTTGGCGACGGACTGGCCGAGGGCCATGAGTGCGAACGTACCGCCCTCGCCCTTGTTGTCGGCGCGGAGGAGCACGATCACGTACTTCAGCGTCACGATGAGAATGAGCGCCCAGAAGATGAGCGAGAGCACGCCGAACACCGCCTCGGTGTTGGCGGGGCTGCCGCTGCTGGCCGCGCGCACAGCCTCGCGGAAGGCATAGAGCGGGCTCGTACCGATGTCGCCATAGACGACGCCGATCGATCCTATGACGAGCGTCCAAAAATTCGTCGAGTGCGCCTCGCCGGGCTCGCCACCGAAATCGGTGGCCTTAGCGCGTGCCACGATCAGGCCTCTTCCAATATTGCTGCCCAGCAGCGAAATGCCGGCGCTTATACGCCTGTTCGGGAGGGCTCGTAAGCGGTCAAATTCGGAGCGCGCGGCACGGTTTCATCTTGACACCGCGACATTTGGGCTTCTGAGCGGGCACGCCGTCAGGCGCCGCCCGGCCAGTTGTCGCGGATCCAGCGCTTGAGCCCTTCCTCGTCGATCTCGCCGGCCGCAAGGCCTTGGATCATCACGACCGCCTCGGCGTTGTCGGCCACGAAATCAATGCCGTTGAGGCCGAGGAACGTCACGATCGAAAGGAGTGCGGCGCGCTTGTTGCCGTCGACGAACGGGGGGTTCTTGGCGATGCCGAACCCATACGCAGCCGCGAGTGCGGCGAGATCCGTCTCGCCGTAGGACCATTTATTTCGCGGGCGGTCGAGCGCCGATTCGAGCATGCCCAGATCGCGGATGCCGGCAGGGCCGCCGAACTCCCGGAGCTGCTCGTCGTGGAAGGCGATGACCAGCTCCGGGAAAAGCCAGACAGGCTCGGTCATTTTGTACGCGAGCTCATTTGGCCAGCTCGGTGAGCGCCGCGCGATATGTCTTCATCGCTTTCCGGGCTATCTCCAGCCCCTGCTCCAAGTCGGGGACGTAGCGGGAGATCTTGATGCCGTCCGGCGTCTCCGTCACCAGCACCTGGTCGCCCTGGGAGAGGCCCAAGCGCGCGAGAAGCTCCTTTGGCAGGATCAGTCCCGTCGAGTTGCCGATCTTCTTGATCTCGAGCTTCATGGCCGTCGCTCCGCGCTGTGTTATACAAACCGTATAACACAGGCAAACTACGTTGTACAGAATGTATAACGATCCAGCGGAAGGAAGGCCCTTGCCATCCTTCGACGTGTCTGGACTCCGGCCTTCGCCGAGTGACGGAATGATGGGGCAGGCGGCAGACCCATGCGAAACGTCATCCCGGCGGAGGCCGGGATCCAGACCACGCCACCGCAGCGGCGATCGCTGTCCTACGACCCGCCGCATGCCCGCCCAGCGAAGCCGGCGACGCATCCACCGGATCGGAGACCGTCACGCATTGGCGCGGTCCATGGCTTCCAACTCGTCGATCATGCCCTCGATGACCTTGAGGCCCTTGCTCCAGAAGGCAGGGTCGGTGGCGTCGAGGCCGAACGGGGCCAGCAGCTCAGAATGGTGCTTCGAGCCGCCTGCTTTCAGGAGGTCGAAGTACTTGGTCACGAAGCCCGGATGCGCCTCCTGGTAGAGGCCGTAGAGCGAGTTCACGAGGCAGTCGCCGAACGCGTATGCGTAGACGTAGAACGGCGAGTTGATGAAGTGCGGGATGTAGGTCCAGAACACCTCGTAGCCGGGCTTCAGATCGATCGCCGGGCCAAGGCTCTCGCCCTGCACCTCGAGCCAGAACGCGTTCAGCTCGTCGCTGGTCAGCTCGCCCTTGCGGCGCGCCTCGTGCACCTTGCGCTCGAACTGGTAGAACGCGATCTGGCGCACGACCGTGTTCAGCATGTCCTCGACCTTGCCGGCGATCATCGCCTTCTTCTCGCGCGGGCTCCTGGTCTCGGCCAGCAGCGCGCGGAAGGTCAGCATCTCGCCGAAGACGGAGGCGGTCTCCGCGAGCGTCAGCGGGGTGGGCGCCAGCAACGGCCCCTGGTCGCGCGCCAGCATCTGATGCACGCCGTGACCGAGCTCGTGAGCGAGCGTCATCACGTCGCGCGGCTTGCCCTGGTAGTTCATCAGCACATAGGGGTGGACTGACGGTACTGTAGCCGCCGAGAAGGCGCCCTGCGTCTTGCCCTCGCGCAGCGGCGCGTCGATCCAGCGCTTGTCGAAGAACTGCTTGGCGACGCTCGCCATGTCGGGCGCGAACGCGCCGTAGGCGGCGAGCACGATGCCCTCGGCCTCAGCCCACGTGAAGATCTGCTCCGGCTTGTCGGGCAGGGGCGCGTTGCGGTCCCAGTGCGAGAGCCGGTCCATGCCGAGCCAGCGCGCCTTCATGGCGTAATAGCGGTGCGAGAGGCGCGGATAGGCCTCGCGCACGCTCGAGACGAGCGCGTCCACCACCGGCGCTTCGACGCGGTTGGCGAGGTGGCGGCTGTCGGCCACGTCCTTGAAGCCGCGCCAGCGGTCGGAGATCTCCTTGTCCTTGGCGAGCGTGTTGGTGATCAGCGTGAAGAGGCGGATGTTGTCCTTGAACACCTTGGCAAGCGCGTCGGCCGCGGCGTGGCGGCGCGGCGCGGCGGGGTCCGAGAGCAGGTTCAAGGTTGCCTCGAGCGCCAAGGGCTGCGGCTCGCCCTCAACGTTGAAGCGCAGGCCGGTCATGGTCTCGCTGAACAGGCGATTGAAGGCGCCGCGGCCGGTCTGGCCCTTCTCGGTGAAGAGCTGCTCCAGCCTCTCGTCGAGCTGATAGGGCTTCTCCTTGCGCAGGTCCTCGAGCCACGGCTTGAAGCGCGCGAGATTGGCGTCGCTCATAGCGCCTTCGAGCGCCGGTTCCTCGATCTGGTTCAGCTCCAGCTCGACGAAGATGAGGTCGGTCGAGATGCGGGTCAGCTTCTCGGAGATGTCGCCGTAGAACTTGGCGCGCGCGGGGTCGGCCTGGTTCGCCGCGTAGAGAAGCCCCGCGAACGAGCCGAGCTTGCCCATCAGGTCGGACAACTGCTCGTAGGCGGCGATGGCCTCGGCAAGGGCGGCGCCGTTGGACGCCAAGCCCGCAAGCTTGCCCTGATAGCGCTCCTTGATGCGCTTGGCCTCCGCCGCCCCCCGCTCTAGGTCGGCGGCGACCGCTGGATCGTCGATGCCCTTGTAGAGATCGGACAGGTCCCACTCGGGGACGGGGCCGAGATCGCGCGCCTCGGTGCCCGATCCGCTCGGGGCATTCGGCCAAGCGAGGTCCGAAACGAGGGGCGCGCGCGAGATCGGCGTCATCAGGTGGGCTCCAGTCATTGGGGAAATGAAAGCTTAATCTGCGGGGTCTCGGCCGCGAGTTCAAGCCGCAAGAGCGTTGCGTCGCGCTGCCGTAAAGCCTGCTCCGGTGGGCGGGCTGGCGCAGGCACCGTGCTCCGTCTGATCAAAAAAGGATCAAGGTGGGCTTATTCGCAAGAGCTTGTTTACCCTTGTGGGGCAGTCTGGCTCTGTCGAGTTGCCGGTCGGCCCCGCGTCTCATGGCGGGACGCGCAAGCGTGAGCCCCGGCACTGCCCAAGTTCGTGTTGTGTACGAGTGACCATGGCAAAGCGTATCCTCATCGTCGACGACGATCCTGCTCAGCGCCGCCTTCTCGAAGAGACCATCAAGCGGTTCGGGTTCGAGACCCGCTCAGCCATGTCCGGCGAGCAGGCGCTCGAGGTGCTCGAAGGCCCCGAGCGCGGTACCATCTCCCTCGTTCTGCTCGATCTCGTCATGCCGGGCATGGGCGGCATGGCCGTCCTCGAACGGCTCAAGGGCAAGGCTGCACCGCCCGTCATCGTGCTGACCGCCAACGGATCGGTCGACGCCGCGATCAGCGCCATCCGGCTCGGCGCCGTCGACTTCGTCATCAAGCCCGCCTCGCCCGAGCGGCTCGAGGTCTCCATGAAGAGCGCCATGAAGATCGAGGCGCTGTCGGAGGAGATCTCGCGCATCAAGAAGAAGACCGAAGGCACGCTGACCTTCGACGACCTCATCGTGCACGGCGAAGGCATGCAGCGCGTGGTCGCGCTCGGAAAGCGCGCGGCGGCATCCTCGATCCCCGTGCTGCTCGAAGGCGAGAGCGGCGTCGGCAAGGAGCTGATCGCGCGCGCGATCCAGGGCGAGAGCGAGCGCGTTGGCCGTCCGTTCGTCACCGTCAACTGCGGCGCGATCCCCGAGAACCTCGTCGAGAGCACGCTGTTCGGACATGAGAAGGGCGCCTTCACCGGCGCCGTCGACCGGCGCGTCGGCAAGTTCCAGGAGGCGGACGGCGGCACCCTGTTACTCGACGAGATCGGAGAGCTGCCGCTCGATGCGCAGGTGAAGCTGCTGCGCGCGCTGCAGGAGGGCGAGATCGATCCGGTCGGCGGCAAGAAGCCGGTCAGGGTCAACTTCCGCCTCATCTCCGCGACCAACCGCGACATGATCCAGCTCGTCAAGGACGGGCTCTTCCGCGAGGACCTCTACTACCGGCTCAATGTGTTCCCGATCTGGGTGCCGCCGCTGCGCGAGCGCAGCGAGGACATCCCGGAGCTGGCGCAGCACTTCCTCGCCCGCTTCGGCGCC
>NZ_JADZBI010000107.1 GCF_020852195.1 Hyphomicrobium sp.
CGCTCTTGAGCGCCTCGTCCGAGAAGCGCGAGCGCCCGCCGGCCCCGGCTTCGACCCGCACCTTGGCGCCGAGCGCCGCGAGCTTCTTCACCGTCTCGGGCGACACCGCGACGCGAGGCTCATCCGGGCTTTCGTGCGTGACGGCAATCGTGACCATGGCCTGTACACCCGTTCGATGCGGCCATGACGGGCCGCTTCGCGATGACGTCGGCGTGTAGCAGGCTGCACCTCGCACGACCTTGCCGGTCCTAGCGCAATGAGAGGCATGCCATCAAGCTGCACCAAGGTAACTCCACGAACGACAAGACAGTCTACGGCACGATCGCCCATCGGCCGATGCGATGTACGAATGGCAAGAAACGGCTTATGTCGTTTCAGGCAGCCAGACCGTAAAGGTCGTCCCTTTGCCGGGCGCGCTCTCGACGTCAAACATGCCGCCCTGTCGCGTGACCAGCTTGTGGCTTATGGACAAGCCCAGCCCCGTGCCGTTCCTCCGCTTGGTGGTGAAGAACGGATCGAAAATGCGGGCCTTCACCCCCTCGCTCATGCCGACGCCGGTATCCCTCACCTCCATCACGATGCCCGCGCCGCCGTTCCTGTCCTCGTCGCGCGTTTTGAGGAAAAGGCGGCCCCCCTCGGGCATGGCGTGGATGGCGTTGACCATCAGATTGACGAGCACCTGCTGCAGCTCCGTGCGGTTCATGAGCACCATACGCTGGGCCCCCGCTTGATGGATGATGTCGATGTTATCGTTCTTGAGCAAATGTCGGATCAGCGGCAGGCTGTCGACGATCACGTCGTCGGGCGCAAGGCGCTCGATATAGCCCGCGTATTCCTCCGGTCGGGCAAACTGCAGCAGCTTGGTGACGATCTGGCTGATGCGGTGAATCTGCTCATCGAGCAGGCGGAACTCCACATGCGCCGGATCCGCATTGTTCTCCATAAGCGCGCGCACGACCTCGAGATTGCCCTGCATGACGGCGATGGGATTGTTGATCTCGTGGGCGACGCCGGCCGTGATCTCCCCGATCACGGCGAGCTTCTCCGACATGACGAGCTGCTTGGTTGTGGCTTCGAGCTGGCGGTTGGCGACTTCGAGATCATGCGTACGCTCCGCCACGCGCGTATTCAGATCCTCGTTCCAGCCGCGAAGCTGGCGGTCGCGCTCCTGAAGCAGATCGAGCAAGTGATCCAATTGCGCCGCGACCCGGCCGATCTCGTCGCGGGCCGCGGCCGCGCCGGTGCGTGCGCTGAGATCGCCGGTTTCCACCTTGGCGATCGTGCCCATCATCCGTTCGATGGGCCGAAAGATCGCGCCCGCCCAGCGGAGGAAGATCGGGACGCTCAAGGCGGCAACGCCCAGGAACGCGGACACAACGATCAGCAGGGTCTCCCGCCTCGCCTTGACGAAAGGCGCCTCGAGAAAGCCCACATAGAGCATACCGATGCGTCGGCCGGAGCTGCCAACGATCGGCTCATAGGCGGAGATGTACCAGTCGTTGACGACGAATGCACTATCAAGCCAGGTGTTGCCCTGGTCGAGCACGGCCAAACGCACGGCGGCTGAGACGCGGGTTCCGTTTGCGCGCTGCCCCTTGAACAGACGCACATTTGTGGCGATTCGTACGTCGTCGAGAAAGATTGTGACTGTGCCCTGGCTGCCCTTGGGAAGGCTGGCCTCGCGATAGACGAGATCGTTGATGGTATCGATGAATTTGAGGTTGGCGTTGAGCAGAATACCACCCACGAGCGCGCCCGACCGTCCGCCCGCCAGGGTGACGGGCGTCGCGGAGTGCACCACCATCCCGCGTGTTTCCTCGGTGCGGTCGGTCGCAACAGCATTGGGAGTCGGCACAAGCTCCACGCGGGCGCGGGTGGCCAACTCCGGCCCGAAGGCGGCGAGATCTTCATTGTTGAAGATGTCGATCGAGGTCAGCGGCTTGTTCGCCAGAGCGGAAGCAATGATCGGCCAATCGGCGCGCGGCGACCGTTTGAACGGTCGTGCAGAGACCACCGGGTTTAGCCGGTCGTCGATGAGATAGAGGAAGTCGAAATCAAGAGCGACGCGGGTTTCGTCAAGCAAACCATCCAACGGTGCGCCTGCCTCCACCGCATCGCGCAAGCGCGTCGAGGCGCCGAATGCCGCGGCCTGCTTGCCGGTGTCTTCCAGAATACGAGCCAGATATTGGTGAGCGATGGTGAGGTCGCCGCTGACCTTGGAGATCAAGGTCGCATCGAAGTTGGCGTTCCATCGGTAGACGGCGATGCCGAGTAGCAGCGGCATCACCACCAACGTCGGCAGGAGCGCGATGGCGAGCAACCGGAACCGGACGGAAAGCCCTCGTTCTCGCGTTTCGGTTCCGATGTCGGTCATGCGATTTCCAGTCGGGTATCGCCCGCCGATCTACTCCCTCCGCCGGATCATGACGGTCCACGTCATTAAAGCAACTGGGGCGATGAGATCACAGGGGCGCCCGCGCTCGGTGCGCAATGCGCTACCAAGGGGTTGGCTAGTCCATCGACAATTCTGATCAGCTCCGCAAGGTTTGTCACGCCCATCCGTCGCATGGCCTTGCTTCTGTACATTTTGACGGTATTTAGGCTGAGCCCCAGATCGCTGGCAATCTGCTTGCTGAGGCGACCGCGCGCGACGTGCTCGATCACCTCCCGCTCTCTCGGCCTCAAGGCCGCAAAGCGTCTGCGCGTCT
Organism: Hyphomicrobium sp.; assembly: GCF_020852195.1. Taxonomy (GTDB): domain Bacteria; phylum Pseudomonadota; class Alphaproteobacteria; order Rhizobiales; family Hyphomicrobiaceae; genus Hyphomicrobium_C. The sequence goes on from NZ_JADZBI010000107.1 coordinate 2,709, forward strand.
CGGCCTTCCGGGCTTCAGCCATGCGGAAAGCGCGATCCCTATTGATGCCCTGACGCACGGCATCCAACACATCCGGATCGCGAAGCGGCTTCTCCAGGAAGTCGACGGCTCCCGCCTTGATGGCGCGAACGCATGTCGGCACATCCACGTGCCGTGCAATGAAAATAACGGGTAGAGAGCCGCCGAATTTCGCCAGACGGATCGGATAGTCAACCCCGCTCCACTCCGGCGTGCGGACGTCCAGGACGAGGCATGCGGCGTCGTCGCTGCGCCCTTGCAATGAAAACTCACGCAGCGACGTCAAGGCGTGAACTTGGTATCCGACCGAACACAACAGGTTCTCCAGGCCCTTGCGGACCGAGGTGTCATCGTCGACCACATAGATGGTACCAGCATGCACAGACATCATGCCCTCCATTGAACGGGAGCCCAACCCCCCAATAGTCTGAGGTGACGAAAGTATGTCGGCTGTCATCCAGTGACCTCGCAGTTGATGTCGACGGTCGCGTCCGCAGTGTTCATGGCAACGGACAGGCGGTTTGCCTCATCCAGGAGCGCGGCGACCAGCGGCGTATTCGGCTCGCGTCGCATAGCGACGAGCCCGACGATGCGCCTAGCGTCAGGCTCGACGAGGGGAATAGCCCGGATCGCCGCGGTGAGGCTTGTTCTCGCGAGGTTCAGCGGAAGGATCGACGACCAGCTGTCATCGCTGATATGCGAGACAAGCACCTGAATGGAGTTCGATTCCAGAACGGGCCGCGCGTTGGCGCGCGCCAGATGCTGGTCGATAAGTCCGCGGACGCGGGTATCGGAGGACAGCAGGCACAACGGGAGTCGGGCCGCACGCGCCCAACTTATTGCCTTCAGCTTTTTTGGCAGAACGCCATCCGCAGTCACAAGATAGTAACGTTCGGCATAGAGGGGGATAGAGACGACATGACCATCCGACTCGGTGTCGAGATACGTGATCCCTGCTTCAATGTCGAAATTTGCCAGCAGCGATGGGATCTCCGACGAGGCGCTCGCACGCACCGAGAAAGTGACGCCAGGGTGTTTCTCAAGGAGAGGCTTGGTAAGCCTCGCCACCATCTTGAGCGCCGTCGGAACGACGGCGATTCGCACGCATCCGGTGAGTCCGCGCTTCGCCGCGCGGATTTCCTCCTGCATTGCCCGTGTATCCGCCAGGATTCGCCGCGCCCACGTGAGCACTTGCTCGCCTTCTGGGGTCAGCCTACGGAAACGCGAGTCGCGCTCGACCAGCATGACGCCCAGTAAGCATTCGAGCTGCTTGATGGACGCGGACAATGTCGGCTGGGTGATATTGCAGACCTCGGCGGCGCGACCGAAGTGCTTCTCCTTCGCAACCGCAATGAAGAGTTCGAGATGTTCGATCAACATTGCGTTCTTCCCGCCGTCGTCGGTATAGCAATCTTCGAGGAGCACAACCGGGATCTGTCACCTGCCGGCTTCCGGCGCATGACAGGAGCGGCCGGGGTGGCCCCTGAGCGTAAGCGTCAGAACAGCGTCAGGGCTCTGGCGACCGTGTTCCAGACGCCCCACGCAAGCGGCAAGCCGACCAGCAGCCAGAGGCCGATGCCCTTGAGATCCAATCCACCCTTGCCGATTCCGAATGAGCCGGTTCCGGACGGCGTGCTCGCAGAGTGCGAAAGCTTGGCCCGCTCGGCAGCCACCTCCGTATCGCTCATGTGCCACTTCGGATTGACGGGCCTCACGAGCAGGTTGGCAATGAAGCCGATCACGAGCAGACCCGCAAGAATGTAGAAGATCTCGCCATAGATCTTGTCCGGCGGGATGCCCGATGCGGCCCGCGTATCGTGCAAGTAGTTCACGATCACCGGTCCGACGATGCCGGCCGTCGACCACGCAGTCAGAAGGCGGCCGTGGATCGCACCGACGAACTGCGTTCCGAAGACGTCGGCAAGATAGGCCGGGATGGTCGCGAAGCCTCCGCCGTACATCGACGCGATGATGCAGATCGCTGCCACGAAGAGCGCCATCGCCTTCCAATCCGCGGCAACCGAGGCCAGCACATAGAGTGCCCCGCCCAGTACGAAAAAGATGCAGTAGGTCAGCTTGCGGCCGAGCTTGTCCGAGGAGGTGGCCCACGCAAACCGACCGAAGATGTTGAACAACGAGATCAGCCCGACGAAGCCGGCCCCCACCGCGGCAGCCGACGCGAGCAGCGCCGGGTCCTTCTGCACGTCGAGATAGCCGAGCTCTGGTGCGCTCGCGAGCATGCCGCCGAACGTCTCTTGCAGCATGGGCGAGGCCGCGCCGATAATGCCGATGCAGGCCGACACGTTCATGCACAGCACGGTCCATAGCAGCCAGAACTGCGGCGTCTTGTGCGCGTTCTTGAGATGCACGTGCTTCGACGTGATCATCGCGTTCGATGTGTCGGGCGGCTTCCAGCCCTCCGGTTTCCAGCCATCCGGCGGCAGCCTGTATCCCGATGCACCGAGCCCCATGAACACGGCATAGATCACCGCTAAGGCGACGAACGTGGCCGCCACGCCGGGATCGGCAGGCGTCTTGAACTGGTTCATCAGGAAGGTGGCGAGTGGCGAGCCGATCATGGCGCCGCCACCGAATCCCATGATCGCCATGCCGGTCGCCATGCCGCGACGGTCTGGGAACCACTTGATCAGCGTCGAGACCGGGGAGATGTAGCCGAGCCCCAGGCCGATGCCGCCGATGATGCCCGAGCCGAGCCAAAGCAGCCAAAGCTGATGTAGGTAAACGCCGAGCGCCGAGATGAGCAGACCGCCGGACCAACAGATTGCCGCCACGGTACCGGCCCTTCGGGGTCCGGCCCGCTCGAGCCAGGCGCCCCAGATCGCCGCAGACACGCCGAGCATGACGAAGAAGAAGGTATACATCCAGCCGAGGTCGAACTGGCTCCAGTTGCAGTCGGTGGCGAACAACGCCTTGGCGGTGCCGGCCGCCTTCTCCGAAAACGTCGTCGCGCCCTCCGAGCAACTCGGCAGGGCTTTGCCATCGGCACCGACGAGCACACCCTCGAGCGGCTTCCAGAACACCGAGAACCCGTACGCCATGCCGATGCAGAGGTGGATACAGAGCGCGGCAGGCGGCACGTGCCATCGATTGAAACCGGCTTTGGCGATGATTCTTTCTCGGTCGAAAATGCCGGGCGCGATTTGATTTGGAGCGCGGATTCCGATTGTCACAAATTTTCCTCCCGATTGGTGCGATCTACCGATTGCGTCGCTTTGGAATGAGGGCCGGTCGCCGCTGTTGAAGCTCACGCTTCCTCGCTGCATCGTGCCGCTCTTCACGGCGCGCATAGCAACCAGCGGGCCAATTCGGGCCGAGAATTATTTCAAGGAGTTATGGAAGGTCTCCCGCAGTGCGGGGACAGATTGTCCCCGCACGCTCGGACAAACTGTCCGATCAGCCGTGGGCAGGGGAGCTTCCGGCGTAGCGCGTCGAGCGCTTCAGAACGAGGCTGGCTAGAGACCCCACGACGCGCATTTTCGATCGATCGTCTTGCGCGATACGCCGAGCCGCCGCGCGGCTTCCTGGCGGTCGCCACCAGCCTCTCCCAGCACGGACAGGATGTGCCTTCGCTCCACGTCCGCCAGGCTCTGCCCAGCGTGAGTGGAAGGTTCCGCTGCTCGTTCGAAGTCATCCGGGAAGCGGCCGAGGATCAATGTCCGCTCGATGAAATTGCGCAATTCCCTGACGTTTCCGGGCCAGCTGTACCGCAAGAGAAAAGAGCGCGCCTTCTCGTCCAGTGCAACGGGAGGCACGCCGAGCTGCTGGGAAAGCTTGCGCATGAAGAGCGCGGCAAGATCCAGCACATCGCCGTCGCGATCCTTCAACGGCGGCAAGTGGATATGCATGACGTTGATACGAAAGTAGAGATCGGCTCTGAACGTCCCCGCTTCGACGCTCCGCTGCAGATCCGCGTTGGTGGCGAAGATAAGACGAAGGTCGACGAAGAACTCGCGTTCCGAGCCGACCGGCCGTACGCGTCGATCTTCGATCACACGCAAGAGCTTGCTCTGCAGGGCGTATGGCAGCTCGCTGATTTCATCGAGGAACAGCGTCCCGCCCTGCGCGTGCATGAACAGGCCCTGACGCACCGTGTCGGCGCCCGTGAACGCGCCCTTCAAATGGCCGAACAGCTCACTCTCGAGTACGTCCGCGGGGATTGCGCCACAATTGACCGGCACGAATAATTTATCGGCCCGATTGGACAGGGAATGGAGCGAGCGGGCCGCGACTTCCTTGCCCGTGCCCGAATGGCCCGTGAGCAGGACCGAGGTGGGCAACGGGGCAACCCGCGCTATGGTCTCGCGCACGTGCTGAATCGCGTTGGAGCTGCCGATCAACTTGTCACGCAAGAGAAGCTGGTCTGCAGACGACTTCAGCTCGTAACGCAGCACATGGTTCTCACGCAGCAAACGCACCCGATCAAGACAGCGCGCCACTGCATTGAGTAGTTGGTTGGAGCGGAAGGGCTTCAGGACGAAATCAACAACACCGGCGCGCAATGCCTGGATGGCGGTGTCCAGATCCGCATACGCGGTCATGAGGATCACGTCGGCGAAAAGACCAATCGACCGTTGCTCGACGAGCCAGTCGATTCCGTTCTTGCCCGGCATGATGTTGTCGAGGATGACGACGTCGTAGTGCCGTTCATCGAGCTTGCGCGACGCCTCTTGCGCGTCTGCGGCTTCGTCAAGACGCTTGCAGCGTGGCTTGAGAACGCGAACCAGGAAATTGCGCATTCCCGGCTCGTCGTCCACGATCAGGATCGACGCCTGCGCCAACCATGGCCCGTACTCGGGATCGACGCTTGACCCACCGAGCTTTCCGGCTGGTTCAACAGGCATGCGCGCTCCTCCGGGTGCACCAAACAAAATATCACACGGCGGAGGGAGTGCAAAGCAGGCCGCAACTGCGTAGCACTTCTCGAAGCATGACGGATCGCCGTCATCGACCCCACCGAAGCGCGCCGGTCATATTCCGTCGGGGGTTGAGGTGAGCTGCGCCTCCTGTCGGAGCACGAAGCGCTCTTCTCTCGATAATCCTCGCGCCCATAGCGCGCGAGATTCGGTGACGTCGCCACCCTCTAAACGATTGACGTTTTAGATCGAACAGACAAAGTCGTTCGACATTTCCGATCGTTTCGTCTGCATGGCTTTTTTAAAGAACAAAGAGTCGCGCCCGGATTCAATTCTACATTCCGCTGCCGAAAGGCCCTGCGCTGCAGGTCTCGTAGAGAGTGCGATGGCCGTATCTGTGTTTATTATTTGCCGTCAATCCATTCCGATCCATCTATCAAGACGCTGCAATCACACGCATTTATTATATCAAACAACACCTTGGTAAGTGTGCCGCCAACGCCAGCATTCCTTGGTCATTTGCTGACCTCAAGCCAATTGCTAATTGCCATAACCGCAGCCCTCATTAGATTTTCGTGAGCGATCAAAAATGGTCGAATCCTTGAATCTATTTTGAAATGGCACGTTGGAGGCGTGGCTGGCATGACGAAAGCGGGAATGCTCGCCACGCTATCGATTGCGCTTCACATTATGCTAATCTCATCAGCGAAATCGACCGATTTGGGAAGAGGCTGCTGCGATGACGACGAGGAGCGTATTGCCGAGCTGGAGGCGAGCCTTGCTCGCAAGGAAAAACGCAAAGTGAGCCTTGCCGTGTCAGGCTTTGTCAATGAGGCTCTTTATTTTTGGGACGACTGCGTTGAAAGCAACGTCTACGTCGGCACGAGCACGCGGGAGCAGACGCGCGTTCGCTTTGTCGGCGACGCCGAGATCAACAGCGACTGGAGCGCCGGCTACACGTTGGAGCTCGGTTCCTTCGGAGGCGACAGCCGCAACTTCAGCCAAGATGACGCCGCCGGCAGTCGCGCGAACAGCATCGCGACTCGGAAGTCGTCCTGGTTCTTGAAAAGCAAGACATTTGGCAAGTTGACCGTCGGCAGGGATGCGTCAGCCATGTTCCATCTCCTCGATGATGGGAATGGAACAAACGCTGCAACGTTTGCAGATCCCGAGACGAATATGCTGGCGCTCGGCGCATTTCGCGTCCGCGATTCGAACGGTAGCTTCATCGGCGCCACCAGCGCGGGCGGCTTCCTCCGCTGGATCGATCTCCTCAATGGTGCCGCCAACGATGTGGCGGGCCAGGACGGTCTACGTGAGCTCGTTCGTTACGACTCGCCCGAGCTCGCCGGATGCGCCGTCGCGTCGACCTGGGGTGGCGACGACATCTGGGCCATCGCGCTGTCCTATAAGGGCACGATCGGTGACTTCGACCTCACCGGTAGAGCCGGCTATTCAAGAGATACCGACGAGGGGGTCCGCTGCAGTCCCAAGCCGGCCTCGCTCGGCGAGGACTGCACATGGTGGGGCGTTGCCGGCACGATCCAGCACAGCCCAACGGGTCTCTTCGTCTACGGCGTCTACAGCGGGCAGGAGGATGGCTCGCGTAAGGCGGCGGGCTCTGCGGCGGACGCTTCGGACAGACTGTGGTTGATCGAGGGCGGGCTCGAGAAGAGGTGGTCCGACTTGGGAAAGACCACGATTTACGGCCAGTACAGTCAAGCCAATGGCGGCTCGGTGATTGGCGTTGCGCTGCCGGACAGCAGCGGCGCCTTCATACAGAACTCCGAAGTCGCTTTTTTGGGCACCGGCATCGTCCAACGGATCGATGCGGCCGCCATGGATCTCTATCTGACCTACACACACGCAGGAGGTGATTTCAACGATAGCGTGGGAAACAGCATCGAACTCGAGGGCTTCGATGTCGTTGTTACCGGCGCGCGTCTCAAGTTCTAGCCGCAGGCCGCACGGATCGGATCGCCGCGGCGGTGATCCGACAATAATTACGCAGATCGGAGTGCTCCCATGGTCAAGAACCCGCACGACGTCTCGGGCGTCGAGAGTGAAAAGCGCCAGCCGGCGCGAAGCGACGAAACGGCGGTGCCGCGGGAGACGTTCGACCAGAAACCCCGGATGGAAACTCGGCCGTTCAACGACGACGAGACAACGCGATCGGCGAAGGCGAGCAAGCGGCACGTTGAGGGCGTCGAGACCTACACGGGACCTGCCGGCGGCTGGGGTGCCCTCAAGGCCGTCGCACGAGCGCTCAGCAACGAGATGTCCGTCTCGGTACCGCGCGAGATGAAGGGGCTGCTGACCCTGAACCAGCCGACCGGATTCGACTGTCCCGGCTGCGCATGGCCGGATCCGCGGCATACCTCATCGTTCGAGTTCTGCGAGAACGGTGCCAAGGCTGTCGCATGGGAGGCGACCAGCAAGCGTACCACACCGGAGTTTTTCGCAACCCATACCGTCTCGGAGCTGTGGACTTGGTCGGATCTCGCGCTGGAAGGCGAAGGCCGTCTGACACATCCGCTGGCCTATGATGCCGCGACTGACACCTATCGCCCGATCGCATGGGAGGACGCCTTTCGGCGCATCGGCGAGGCGCTGCGCGCCCTGCCCGATCCGAACATGGCCGAATTCTACACCTCGGGCCGGACGTCGAACGAGGCAGCGTTCCTCTACCAGCTCTTTGTGCGCGAGTACGGAACCAACAACTTCCCCGACTGCTCCAACATGTGCCACGAGGCGACGAGCGTCGGGCTGCCGGAGTCGATCGGGGTCGGGAAGGGGACGGTCACGCTCGAGGATTTCGACCATGCCGATGCGATCTTCTGCATCGGCCACAACCCCGGCACCAATCACCCGCGCATGCTCGGCACTCTGCGCGAAGCGTCCCGGAGGGGCTGCAAGATCGTGGTGTTCAACCCCTTGCGCGAGCGGGGGCTCGAGCGTTTCCAGAACCCGCAGAACCCGTTCGAAATGGCGACGCTCGGCTCCACGCCGATCGCGTCATCTTACTACCAGGTCGCGATCGGCGGCGACATGGCCGTTCTCAAGGGAATGATGAAGCACCTGATCGCGTTGGATCGTGCCCAGACGGCAGCGGACAACCCGGGTGTCCTCGATCGCGCGTTCATCGCCGAAAACACGAACGGCTTCGATGCACTTGTGGCCGACATCGACACGTTGGACTGGTCGCAGATTGAACGATACGCAGGCCTGTCGCGTGCCGATATCGAAGCGGCGGCACAGGCATACGCCGAGGCCGAGCGCGTGATCGTGTGCTACGGCATGGGAGTAACGCAGCACCGTCATGGGACGTCTAACGTCCACCAGATCGCCAACCTGCTTTTGATGCGCGGTAACATCGGCAGGGAGGGCGCCGGCATCTGTCCGTTGCGTGGACATTCGAATGTCCAGGGCGACCGTACGGTCGGCATCACGGAGATCCCGTCGGATGAGCTGCTCGATAACCTCGAGCGTGCATTTCCCATCAAGGCACCGCGCCATAAGGGCCACAATGCAGTCGAAGCCATTGAAGCGATCAGCAAGGGTCACGCAAAGGCCCTGATCTCCCTTGGTGGTAACCTGGCCGTGGCGATGCCCGATCCGGATGTCACGTTTCCGGCCATGCGACAGCTGGATCTCGCGGTTCACATCGCGACGAAATTGAACAGATCGCACCTTCTCCTCGCCAAGCAGAGCTTCATCCTGCCGTGTCTCGGACGAACCGAGCTCGATATCCAGGAAACGGGACGACAGAGCGTGACAGTGGAAGATTCCATGTCCATGGTGCATGCATCCTCCGGCGGGCTCAAGCCTGCGTCGGAACACCTAAAGTCAGAGCCTGCGATCGTCGCTGAGCTCGCATTGGCCACGTTGCCGAACACCCGGGTACCTTGGCGCGAGCTGGTCGCCGACTACAGTCGCATTCGCGACAAGATCGAGGCCGTGTTTCCGGACTTTCACGACTTCAACCAGCGCGTGGCGCGTCGGGGAGGATTTCGACTGACCGTGCCAGCGTCGAAGCGCGTCTGGAAAACCAGATCCGGCAAGGCCGAGTTCATCGTTGCGCCGGGACTGGAGGAAGACCCGAGATGCAATCAATCCGGTGCTCTTATCCTCGCGACCGTGCGTAGCCACGACCAATACAATACGACGATCTATACTCTGGACGACCGTTATCGGGGCATCACGGGACGGCGCGACATCCTCTTTATGAATGTGGGGGATCTGGCTGCCCGCGGGCTGCGGCACGGTGATGTGGTCGACGTCGAGACGGTCTGCAACGAGGGTGATGCTTCGCGCACATTGTCCGGATTGACGGTCGTCGCGTTCGATATCGCCGCCGGCTCGGTCGCCGCATACTATCCGGAAGCGAACAACTTGATCGCCATCGATCAGTACGACCGCCGGAGCGGCACGCCGTCCTATAAATCCGTGCCCGTTTCCGTAAGACGCGCGGCTCGGCCCATCTGAACGATGCGGGAGGCGCCGCCATCGCTGAGGCAACAAAGTAAAGTGCTATGCAGAGGGAAACGCGCGAGGGACAGCAACGGCCATAGCATCGCTATGATGCATCGCTCGTACGCCAAACATCCTAGGTCTGCTTCGCACCATCGTTCAGGATGACGGCCAACGGATTGAGCGTCGGCGCCTCAACAAGCTTCAAGGTATTCGTGTCGTGATGATTGAAGGGCTGGTCGCGGCCTTTGACCAGAAGCTCGGTTGCGATGTCGTACGTCCAGCTTCCGTCATCGTTGAAGGTTATGTCGCAGCGGTAGCTGGTCGTGCGGAAGGCTTCGTCCAGGAACTCGTTCGAGCAGATCCCATAACGCGTATCGCCCCGCTTCGCCGTGACGGAGATTGTCTTTTCATCTGGCTTCGCTAGGCCGGATGCGAGCAGGACCTGACCTCGTGGAATTGTCACACTCTGCAGGATCAGGCCGGTCTTAGGCTCCCAAAGCCAATAGCCCACCTGATCGTGAAACGTGATTTTCTCCTCGGGCGTGTTGATGTGGATGTGATAGCGCAATCCATAGAAGAGTTGGGGACCGTTGGTCTGCGGATCGATCGGATCCATCCGGATGTGCTCCCGAAAAACGCGGCGTTCCGGACCTTGGGCTTTGGGGTTGATGTCCACGCCCTTGTCGGCCTGCCAAACACCGGCCAGGCGGCGCAGTGGCCCAAGGTTGGCCAAGTCGTTCGGAGAGACGTCGGGTTCGGTAAAGATGTCGGCGGGAATGGGCAGCATGGGATGAACCTTGTGTGAGAGGGCGATCGGGTTCTATCGATCTGCATCGACCGCCGGCGGCGGCTCAGTTCGCTGCACGTAAAGACGGAAGTCCATCGTATCGATTAATGTAGCCGCTACCCGTTCGTTGCAAAGTATCGGCAGCTATGCCGCCAATTGCAGACCAGCTCAACACATCATCACATTGAGCTTCTCGATCATGCCGCGATGTCCGCTTCTGGGACGCACCAACGATCAAGTCCGACGTGATGGCTTGACGTCGCTGAGGTTCGAAAGCCGCCATCACGCCGTTGACGTTCAGGGCCATAGGCTTTCCGTTCCGATCCGGACGAGATTGCAATCAGCTATCAACGCAGACATGTGTCTCAATTCACGCTCTCAGGTGGCGAATTGCGGTGGATCTCGTTCCGCTTCAAGGATTCGCACCAAGGCGCTTGAGGGCTTCGGTGCTCTCGGCAAGGTTTGCGTCAAGGGTCAGCGCCTTGCGGAAGTCGGCGATCGCTTGCTCTTTTCGTCCCAGCTTCTCGAGGCTCAAGCCACGCGCTTGATGGACGAGGGCGAGGCCGGGCCGCAGTTCCAAGGCCTTGCTGTAGTTGGTTACGGCGTCTTCGTGCTTGCCGGTCTTTTTGGCGACTTCACCCAGGCCTGCGAAGGGAGAGGCGTCGTTCGGAATAACCTGCTTCAGTCGTTCGTAGCCGGCTTTGGCTTCCTCAAATCGGCCAAGCTCCAGCTTCGAAGTTGCGCTCCCGTAAAGGGCGTCTATGTTGTCGGGCAGTTGCTTGAGTGTGGCTTCGAAGTCGGCAATGGCGAGCTCATGCTTCTTGAGCGCTGCATACTTTTCACCCCGCCGCGTATAGAAATTCGCTAACCCTCCGGTGGCTCCGGATATTTCGATCGCGCGCGTATAATCGGCGATGGAGCCTTCATAGTCACCTTTGAGGCCGCGCATGTAGCCGCGGAACTCATGCGGCGCCGTCAACCCTCTGCCCCCCGCACCCTCGATCACGGCCGTGCATACCGCGATGCCATCGTCAGCCTTGGCGTGCTGGCCCTTCAGCACGGTTTCCATCGCCACGTTGCAACTTTCTCGGTTTTCGGAAAGCCGCGCCAAGGCGGCCGCCTCATCCTTCCTGCCGGCCGCTTCCAGCGCTTTGATAAGCTGTCGTTCAGCGTTGATGTTGCCTCCCGCCGAGTCGAGCCATTTCTGCGAGAACTCGAGGGAACGCGTGTAGTCTTTATCCGCAAGGGAAGTGATTGCCAGCACAGCGAGCGCCTGGGCATTCTTGGGTTCCTCCTTGTGGGAAGCCTCGGCATCGGCAACGGCCTCTTTCTTCCGCCCTAGGAAGTGTTGATAGAGTGCGCGCTTCCCAAGGGCCTCTGGATCGCCCGGATCGAAGTCGAGACACTCGGTGAGATCCTTGATGGCGCTTTCGATCCCCGGTCTGTCCGCATCGCCCGTAAGGGCGAATTCCGTCACGGTGCCTGCGGCTTTCTGAAATCTTTCGTCGGCACGCTCCACCAGGGTCTCGCAAGCCTCAGTGATCACTAGAGCCGCCGCGAGATCGCCGTCCGATTGCTTGTCATAGAAGGCTATCAGGGTCTTGAACGTCTTGATGGCCTGGTCAACGTCTCCGCGAGAAAGGTAGGCGTCCGCCTTGCCAAGGAGGCAGTTCTCGTCGTCAGGCTTGAGCTCCACGCATGCATTGAAGTCGTCAAGGGCAGCCTCGTGTTGCCCCAGCTGCAAGTAGGCGTCGCCCCGTCTGCTGAAGAGAACCGCCTTGTTCTTCTTGTTGAACTTCATCGTCTTGAGCGCCGCCGTGCACCCGGTGACCTGGCGCTCCTTGTCGTTTGAATTGCAATCCTCGAGAGGGCCGGCGCCGGCCGTTGTGGCCAACAACAAAGATGCACAGAACGCGATTACGGTGCTCTTCATGCGCCCCATCTCCAACGTACAGGCCGCGTCATGTGAACTGATGACCAAGCCTCTATCGTCGCATTTCGACCGTAGTATAACAAGTTGCAACCGACTACGGCATCTCCCGGCGATTCCGCTTAGAGACAGTCGCCATTACCCGTGTGCTTTGCGCTCAGTTTGATCAAATGCTCCGCAGTCTCAAGAAGCCGGTTCCCGAAGTCCTCTTAGGGTCATGAGCACGCGACAGCTGTTCTGCAATTTGGACCGCTGTACACCAATATGCAGACGCGTATGGAGATCTCGTCTGGAACACCGATCATTCCATCGTACACTTCCGCTGATGGGACACTGCGATTGAGCGTCCACCGCAAGCGGTGGACGAACGGGTGAGCCTTATGCACCGCCCGCGCTGGCCTCACGATTGGTGAAGGCCGGTGTGGACAGGCACCATTGGCGGTACCGATCATGTTGAGAAGGAATGGCTTGGTCGGGAGCTGACGTTGTTTGCGGGCCACAGTCCGCCGCACGGATGTCTTTTCCGGCCGGCGCATCACCCGGAAGGGTGAAGTCAAAGAAGCCCCGATGTGATCCATTGCGGCCCATGCGTTGAGAGTGGCGTTGTGGGTGTGCGTATGTCTCAGTCTGCCCGGATGTTGGCGCCGGCAATCGTCATTGCCGATCAGGGTCGAAACTCGCCGCCCAAACGCGCAGCAGAGCGGATCCGCCACTGGCGCTCTCTGCTTCTCGGCATCGTTGCGGGATGTGCCCTCCTGGCTTGCGAAGGCAGGCCGGCTCAAGCCGCATGCGCGGACAACGGCGCCGGGACGCTGACGTGCACTGGCGCAATTGCGGGCGACTCTGTGCCAGGCGTCGTCAACGGGGGCATCTCGGTCCCCGCCGGCATTTCGACGCTCAACGTGAACAGTCTGACGGCGAACATCGCGCCTAGCTCTGCCGGCACTGCCGGCATCCTTTTCGACACGACCGGGGACATCATTATCAATAGCAACACCACGCCTTGGGCGATCATGGCGACGGGCGGGGGATTCAATGCGAGTGGAATCTTCGCCCGTACGACCGCCGGCACCCTCACGATCGACAGCACCGGCAATATCAGCTCGCGGGATGGTTTGGGAATACACGCCGAAGTCCAAGGGGACGGAGCCCTTAAGATCGAAAGCAACGGCGTCCTCGAGTCCGACGGCGAAGCGATACGGGCGACCGGTCAAGGAAACGGCGATGTTACCGTCCTGACCACGGGTGACATCACATCGCACGGCTATTTCGGCATCATCGCGGAGAGCGATGGAACTGGAAAGGTCGTGGTGGAGAGCGACGGGTCGATAACGGCGGCGCAGAGCGGCATCACCGCCAGCTCGATCAGCGGCGAGGTTCAGGTCCAGAATACCGGCAACGTCACCGCGGGGGGCGCCTACGGCCTCTATGGCGCTAGCGATGCGAATGTCTCGATTACGAACAACGGGAACGTCCAGAGTCAGTACATCGGAATTTTCGCCCAGTCGTTCGCCGGAGAAACGACCGTCATCAGCACCGGCGATGTGACTTCACTCGGCGGCGGCGTGGGATCCGACCCCACGGGGATCACCGCATATTCTACGACCAGCGCCAACGTCACGGTGCTCGGCGGCAACGTCTACGGCGCCATAGTCGGCGTCAATCTCTCAAGCTTCGATCCCGCGTCCGTCAACATGCTCACCAACTACGGCTCCATTTCGGGCGGCGTACAGGCGGTCCGAAGCGGCCCCGGCACCGAAACCGTGGACAACTACGGCGTCATCAGCGGCGACGTTGCCCTCACGACCGGCGGCGAAAGCGATGTCTTCAACAACAAAGCCAGTGCATTTTTCAATTCGGGCGAGCATGTGCACGCCAACAGCGTGGTCAACGAGGGCACGCTGTCGCCTGGCGGGGCAGGGACGGTCCTCACGACTGAGCTCGTCGGCACCCTTGTTCAAACCAATACCGGCACGTTCCAAGTCGACATCGCCGGTGCCACGGCCGATCGCACCAACGTCATCGGCGCGGCGAGCTTTGCCGGTCTCGTTCTGCCCAACGTGATCAGCACTACCGGCTCTTCAGGATCCGCCGTGATCGCGACAAGCGTACTCTCGCTTACGAGCACGGCGACAGTGAACGACACGGCGGCTTACGATTTCAGCTTGTCCGTCCTCGACGGCGACAAGCTGCTTCTCGAGTGGCAAGTCATCAGCCTTCTCGCGCTCCTGAACGATCCACTGACGCCGAACCAGGAAGCCACGGCAATCTATCTCGATGCTCTTCGGCAAGGAGGCCCCTCCGCGGCACTGCAGGCCCTCCTCGACGCCGTCATCGGGCGACCCAATGAGGCCGCGATCCGCGCCGCCCTCGACCGCCTCAATCCCGAGCACTACTTGGCACACGTCAACGGTACACTGCTGTCGAGCCTCTTCTTCTTAAACAGCGCCCTCAGCTGCCCGAAGGCGGATGGCGGGCCCGGGCTTGTCGCCGAGGGCCAATGCTATTGGGCGAAGGTCGGGGCGCGTACCAGCGATTGGAACAGGACGTGGCAGAACATCGGCGGCAGCGAGGAGGCCTACAACTTCTCAGCGGGCGTCCAGGTGGCGCTCGCCGATTCGTGGCGCCTCGGCTTCGCCGCCTCGTATGAGCGCAGCGACACGAGCACGAACAATGGCGCCTCGACCGACGGCGACCGGGCGGAGGCGGCCATTGTCGTCAAGAACAACTGGGGCGCCACAAGCTTTGCCGCGGCCGCCTTCGCCGGCCGCGGCTGGTTCTCGACCAAGCGAGATATCGGCCTTGCTGGGCTTGGTGTTGCGGTTGGCGACCATGATATCGCGTTCGGCGGCTTGCATACGCGGCTCAGCCACGTTCTGGCTCAGGGCCGTGCCTATGACGGCACCTGGTACGTGAAGCCGATGCTCGACTTGAATGCGACATATCTCGAGTACGGAGACTTCAACGAAACCGGCGCCGGCGCGGCGAACCTTTCCGTTCGCGGCGAGAGCGATTGGGTCTTCAGTGCGAGCCCGGCGCTTGAGATCGGCGGGGAGTGGCGCGGTGTAGATGGGTCCGTAACGCGGCCTTACGTCCGGATCGGCGGGACGTTCTTTAACGATACCGACTTCTCCTTGACCTCGAGCTTCATTGCGGCGCCGGCCGGCGTCACGCCCTTCACGGTCAGCTCGAAGTTCGATGATGCCCATCTCGACGTGAGCGCGGGCGTCGACGTGTTGAATGTCGGTGGCATCGACCTCAAGCTCAACTACGATGGACGCTTTGCGGAGGACAGCGAGACGCACTCGGGCGGGATCAAGGTTGGAGTGAAGTACTGACGGTGCGCCACTTCTTGAGCGCGGGGCCGACAGCGCATTGGCTTCCGACGTGTTCGGATCATCAAACCAAATCGTCCCGGCCAATCTTCAAACGCACGCAGACCCCGTGCGGTGGCCGTGCGCTCACATTCGGAAGAGAGTCTTGTGGCCGCAACACGCTCCCGCCAATCAGGAGTAGGGTTCGCGCCTTGCCCTGCACAAGCGCACGATTTCGCGCATCAAAGAAGTCGACTCTAACCACGGCCCCCCAAGACGTCCGCTTAGCATCGAAAAGCGGAGCTGCTCCGGGAGGGTAGTTAGCGCGGTCCTTTATCATGACAAATGTCCGCTAGTGGGACCGATCGCCACTTCTTCGAGTTACCCTATCCCGTAGCCGATGCAGTTGGGGCCCACAGCAGCAAACGTCCGCGACAGCCTCGTTTATGTCTGCTTTTGTGTGCGTGGGCTAAGCTAAAGACGAGCGTCAGTTGACGCATCGGCGAGGTTGCATGGATTGTTGCTGCCGATGATAAGCGAACAGGTAACGGCCCTAGCACGCCAGGCGATTAAGAAAAGGATTTTTCCTGGATGTGTCGTGGGTCTGCTGGACAATAGTCGTCAGGATGTCTGCGCCTTGGGGACGCCGACATATGAGAGCGACAAGCCCGTTTCCGAGTGTAGCATCTATGACGTGGCCTCCCTGACCAAGACAGTCGTGACTGCCACGCTGATGCACCTCTTGATCGACGAGGGACAGTGCAGCCTTTTGGAACCCGTGTGCACATACATTCCCGAGTACGCTCAAAACGGCAAAGACGGGGTGCTGATCGAGCACCTGATGAGCTACACGGTTCAGCTCGCGTCTCCCTACATCGATGATTGGAAAGGAGACACGACGCTTTGGAAGTTTCCGGAGCTCTTGGAGATCTACTACGGAGCATCGCTCAAGGCCGCGCCGGGCGAGACCTATCTCTATACGGACGCGACCGCCATGCTGCTGGGCGAGTTGATACGGCGGATCGCCGGCGCTGACCTGGACACACTCGCCGAGCAGCGGATCTTCCTGCCGCTCGGCATGCACGACAGCACGCTCGATCCCTCGTCGTGGGACAGGGATCGCATCGTCCCCTCGGGCTACCGTCCCGATGGAACGCTTCTCTGGGGTATTCCAAACGACGAGAAGGCGGAAGTCGCGTACGCTTGCGGAATCCAGTCAGGCCTGGCGGGTCTCTTCACCACCGTTCCCGACATCCTGAGTTGGGTCGAGATGGTGTTCGGCGGAGGCCGCGTCGACGGACGCACGTTTCTCAGCCCTCGCGCGATCGAGCTCATGACGCGCGATTACTATCTTGGAAAGCCGTTTCGCAGCGCGCTCGGGTGGGGCGACGGGCCCACTCATCAAGCGCTCGACGGCGCCGTCGGCATGAGCATCCTTGCCAAAGGTGGCTTTACCGGGTGCTTCATGGTGGGCAGCCTCACCACCAGGAAGGCGGTCGCCTTCCTCTCGAACCGAGTCTATCCCGAGAGGCCCGTGAATTTGGAGCCCTGGCAGGAGTTCCGCAGGTCGATCGTTCGGTGCGTATTTGAGTAGGAACAGCCACTTCCGATGAATGCGCCCACGCCGACCGACAAAAGCTTGCAGACCGCGGTGTTGGCCGCCCTTTCCGTCTATCTTCGCCCGGGCGTTCTGATCGTCCTGCTTTTGGGTTTTTCCTCGGGGCTGCCGCTCGCGCTCTCGGGCGAGACGCTCAGGGTCTGGATGGCCGACCGCGGCGTCGACCTCGGCACCATCGGGCTACTCACGCTTGCGGGGCTGCCCTACACCTTGAAATTCCTATGGGCGCCCATCGTCGATGCCTGGGACGTTCCCTATCTCTCGCGTCGGCTCGGGCGGCGGCGCGGCTGGCTGGTCGGCTCCCAATTGCTGCTGATGGGTACGATCGTGTTTCTCGGCACGCGCAACCCGCTGTCGGCGCCGCTCATGGTCGGGCTTGCCGCGCTCCTTGTCGCCTTCGCGTCCGCGACGCAGGACATCGTCATCGACGCATTCCGCGTGCAGAGCCTGCCCGCCGACCAGCAGGCTGCCGGTATGGCGAGCTACGTTGCCGCCTACCGCGTGGGTATGTTGGCCTCCGGCGCGGGCGTAATCGGTCTTTCGGCATGGCTCGAAACGCAGGGCGTGAGTAAAGAGGCGATCTGGCCGATCGCCTATGCCGGGGCTGCGCTCCTCGTGCTTGTCGGCCTCGTCGCCGCACTGCTGGCGCGCGAGCCGGCCAGCGCCGAGGCCGATGCGGCGGCGGCCGTTCGTGCCGAGCCGATCAAGCGCTTCTTCGACACCGCGAAGGGCGCGTTCGTCGAATTCTTCAAACGGGATGCAGCCCTCGCCATCCTCGTGTTCGTCGTGCTCTTCAAGCTTTGCGATGCCCTGGCAGGCGCCATGACCGCGCCCTTCGTTCTATCGCTCGGCTACACCAAAGCCGAGTATGCCGCGATCGTTAAGGGCGTAGGGCTCGCCGCGCTCCTTGCCGGCGGATTTGCCGGCGGCGCGGTAGCACGAGCGTTGCCTTTGCACACCTCTCTCTGGATCGCCGCCATCGTCCAGATGCTGTCCAATCTCGTATTCGTGTGGCTTGGAACGCAGGCGACGAACCTCTGGTCGTTGACGGTCGCGATCGTGGTCGAGAATTTCTCAGGTGCCATCGGCACAGTTATTTTCGTGGCCTACCTCTCGGCTCTCTGCCGCAATCCTCTGCACACGGCCACCCAATACGCATTGCTGACGGCGTTTGCGTCCACGGGACGCACGCTCTTCTCGTCCGGCACCGGCTTTGCGGCGCAAATGCTCGGGTGGCCGGCTTTCTTCATCACCACGGCGCTCGCCGCGCTGCCGGCGCTCGCACTCATGACGTGGCTCGGCAAACGCGACCATTTCCGCGCGCTCGAAGCCGAGCGAAACAGTGCCTAGCGCAGTGCCAAAGCTTAGCGAACCCTTGCCGTCTACCGAGCAGGCCCGGTCATCGGTCAGTTCCAGATAACCGCTTTTTACCGCTATGCGGACATCATAGGCGTGATCTTTGATATGGATGGTGTTTTGTCGCGCGTGTCTGCAACTGGGACGGACCGTAAAAAATTGGCCGGGGCAGCGATGGGCCAGGAGCGGGAATCGCCGCGCTGCGAAATCAGACCTTCGTTAATCGCTATTTTCTTAGTGTGCGGTCTGCAACCTTATTAACATCCGTACACCGCAATCCAATTTTCAAGGAGGCGGAACGCATGTGCGCATACGCCAACCTCATTGGTTTGGGATTGCTGCTCACTTCAGCAGCGACGTCAACGCGCAAGACGCCCAGCCGTGCGCCCGACGCCGGAACAGCTCGCCAACGACAATAAACTCTTCATATCGCAACTTCCGAAGGGCTCATCCTGATGAATACGGGGATGCCGTCATCGGGACCCATGATTGTCGAGTCGATCAAGAAGCTCGCTTTCGAGGATCAAGTCGACAAGGAGAAGGGCGTTTCAAATCCGTCGCATGAATAGCGGGAAGCCTGCTTTCGACTTTGTCTAGCGACGGTTTGCCGGCCATCGCGCCACTCCGACGATGCTCGGCAGGGAGAGATCCAATGTCACGCGCGAGAACGACCATCTGGTCCGATCCATCGCTGATTTCCCGATCGGTAGTCACTGCGACTGTAGCGTGTTTCGCGGCGCTTGCGCTCAACCAACCGCCTGCTGTAGCGGAAGAGGCCCATGGAACGCCGATCTCTGTCAACGTACACAACTTCATTCGCGCCGAAACGGATCTCTACTTTGCCAAGACCGCCGTCGACGATGGTGCGTTCGGCGCTTCTATCCGCCGAAGAACGACGGCAAGACTGTCCATAAGCTCACCGTGAAGGACGTGCCGGTGGACGGTTTCTGGTCGGTCAGCGTCTACAACGACAAAGGCTTCTTCGAGAAGAACGACATCAATGCCTATTCGCTCAACAATCTCACGGAGAAGCCAAACAAAGACAGCTCCGTCACGATCCAGTTCGGTGGCTGCACGAAGGAGACGGCGAACTGCCTGCCTATCATGGCAGGCTGGAACTACACCGTGCGTCTCTACCGGCCTCGATCGGAGATTCTCGATGGGAGCTGGAAATTTCCTGAGGCCCAGCCGAGCAACTGAGCGATGTCTGCTCAGGGTTATCATCGGGCCGCCTATGCGGAGACCAATTCGGCTGCTTTCACCCAGCGAGCCGACGTACTGAGTAAGTGCAACTTGTTGGCGAGCCGAGGTCCTGGCCACTTCTGCAATTGGGACGCAGCGTCCGCTTGTTTGACGTCCTCGCCCGTTCGGCCCTTGTGGAGCGCTCCCGGCCCACAGCAGTCATTGTCGGATCCAGGGGGCTAGGGGTCAGATGCTTTCTTAAGGGGGGACTTTGGAAACCTTCTGCTCAGTTATGGATGCGTGATCGACAGTCGACGCTTTCAGGGTGTGACCAATGTTCCCGCATTCTCGGACAGGACGGCTTCGGCCTGCGATAGGGCGCCGATGCCTGCCGTTCTGCCCGTCCGTTCGACGAAATCGCATACCGCAGTGACTTTCGGTCCCATCGAGCCGCCGGCAAAAACGTGACGCCTGAGATTCCGCGCCTTGATCTGCCGAATAGGCTCAGCGCTGGCGCTCCCCCAGCCGAGATAGACGGCGTCAACATCGGTCAAGATGACAAGTCTGTCGGCGCCTAAGTTCTCGGCCAGAAGGGCTGCGGCAAAATCTTTGTCGATGACGGCCTCGACCCCGGTGAAACGGCCGTCGGCCTCGCGTTGGACGGGTATGCCTCCACCGCCCGCGCACACCACAGTTTGACCTGCGGCAACAAGGGAGCCGATCACTGCCTGCTCGACAAACGCGATCGGCCTCGGTGACGGGACGACGCGGCGTACACCCTTTCCATCGTACGCGAAACTCCAGTCATGTTGATTTTGCAGAGACGCAACCTCATCGGCGGCGTAGACAGGCCCGACAGGTTTCGTCGGCGTCTCGAAGGCCGGATCCTCCGAGTCGACGATGGTCTGGGTGAGGAGCGCCGCGATCGGCCAATCCGGCTGCGCGTTCTTCAGCTCCTGGGCAATGACGTAGCCGATCATTCCCTGCGACTCGGCGCCGAGCACATCAAGTGGATAGGGTGGCACAGCCTTGTAGGCATCAGCCTCAAGGGCAAGAGGCCGACCTGAGGACCGTTGCCGTGCACGATTGCAACCTCGTGATCCTGGCATGCCCGTGCCAACACGCCGGCGGCAGCGCGCATGTTGCGGCGCTGGTTCTCGGCGGAGAGGACCTCGCCGCGCTTGAGCAAGGCATTGCCGCCGAGCGCGATGACGATCCGCATCGGTCAGGCCGCGCCAGCGATCTGGAAGGAGCGCCGGCCGAGCGGCTCCTGCTGCGTGATGCAATGGATGTTGCCGCCGCCGAGAAGGATTTCACGCCCTGGCACCGTCACGATGCGCCGCGTGGGAAACAGTTTGGCAAGCGTCTTCTGGGCAGGACCATCGTGAGGATCGTCGAAGCGCGGCATGACGATGACGTCATTGGCGATGTAGAAGTTGACATAGGATGCCGCTAGGCGATTACCTGCCTCGCGTGGCAACGTACCAGCCACCTTGTCTACGCCAGCCGCTTCCTCGGCCGTGATCAGAACCGGCGCCGGCACGTGGATCTTATGAATCTTGAGAGACCGGCCCCGCGCATCCGACATCCCCTTCAAACGCTCGTATGCCCCGGTGGAGATTTCATACTGAGGATCGGTGGGATCGTCCGTCCAGGTCAATACGACCTCGCCCGGCGCGACGAAGCGGCAGAAGTTGTCGACATGTCCATTCGTCTCGTCGAGATACACGCCCTTCTCGAGCCAAAGGATGGCGTCGACACTGAGATAGTCCCGCAGATACTGTTCGATCTCGGCTTTGCTCAAATCCGGGTTTCGGTTTGGGTTGAGGAGGCATTCCTCGGTCGTGAGGAGTGTTCCTTCGCCGTCGACGTCGATTGATCCGCCCTCGAGGATAAAGTCGGGTGCGTAACGGTCATCGCGTTCGAGCTCGACCACTTTCTCGCCGACCAGATCGTCCTGATCCCAAGGGAAATAAAGTCCACCGGCGAGCCCGCCCCAGGCGTTGAACTTCCAATCAACGCCGCGTACCTCTCCGGCGTCGTTGACCACGAACGTCGGTCCGCAATCGCGGATCCAACTGTCGTTGCTGGTCATCTCGACCAGGCGAATGTCGGGGTCGAGCATCTCGCGGGCGATAAGATATTGGCCGGGCGACGCACAGACCGTCACCGGTTCACCTTGCGCGATGGCAGCCGCCACCTCCGCGAAGGCGTGTTGAGCCGGCTTGGCACCAGCCCGCCAGTTGTCAGACCGCTCGGGCCATAGCATCCAGCATCCGACATGAGGCTCCCATTCGGCTGGCATACGAAAACCGTCGTGGCGTGGGGTTGCGGTGAGAAGCTTAGACATTGGTCGTGACCTCCGTGGCGCTTGAGGGACGGCTGCGACGGACCAGAAGCTCCCCGACGAGAACCGTCAGCACCACGCCGCCGACGACGGAGAGCGCATAGGCGGCGTCGAACGCGTCGGGCTTGTAGATGAAGAACACGATCGCCTGCAGGATGAAGGCCATGCAAAGGACGCTGAGCGCGACCGCGACCCGGTAGCTGCCGGGTACGCGATAGGGTCGCGGCCGGTCAGCATCGATCTGTCGAAGCTTCAGGAACGACAGGAACAGGAGGAAGTACGGAAGAAGGAATACGACAGACGAGAATGCGAAGATGGTCCAGAAGAGATCCTCAGTGTCCTTGGCGAGGAGCCCGTAGACGAGGAGCACGGCGCTGCTGATCACGCCGCACAACACTGCGGAGCTGGTCGGCGTGAGGTAGACGGGATGCAGCTTGGCGAAGATCGCGGGCAGGTCGCCGCGGTTCGCGGCCTCGGCCGCAGACCTGTTGGCGCCGATGGTCCAGGTCGTCATGTTGGCAACGAAGGTGTAGAGTGCCATGGCGATCAGTACGGCGGTCAGGGCGCTGCCGAAAGTCCCCGTTCCGAATACGCGCTGGTAGGTGTCGAACAGCCCCTGGATAAGGCCGATCTCCTCCACCGGCAACGCCAGCAGAATGCCCACTGTGGCGAAGATATAGAAGAAAGCGATAATGGCACCGGAGGTGATGATCGCCACGGGCACATCGCGTGCCGGGTTCTCCATCTCCTCGCCGGCGCCGGACATCAGTTCGAACCCAAGATAATTGTAGATGATGACCGGAAGAAACGCGAGGCTGGCGCCCCAGCTCGGGGCCAGCGTCGCCAGGCTGAACTCGTTCGCGGCGCCATTGGAGAGCGCGTAGGCGATGCCGCCGAAGCCGAGCGCCAGCATGATGACCACCTTGAACAAGGCGCCGATGTTGGGCACCCACTTGCCGACCTCGAGCGTCACGATGTTGATGCCGACCGTCAGCCACGTCAGGGCCAGCGTGATGACGATCTTCGTCGACATGCTCATCTCCGGGGCAAGCACCTCGGAAAGAAGCCCGGCGAAAAGAATGTAAACGGAGGGCATCCAGAAGGCGACGTTGACCCACCAGAGCCACGCGGCACGGCCCGCCCACATTGATCCGAACGCACGGCGCACCCAGGCGTAGATGCCGCCCTCCTCGGTGTAGGTGCTTCCGAGCTCCGCCGTGATCAGGCCATAGGGGATGAAGAACAACACCAGTGTAAAAAGCCACCAGAAGATCGACTGCACGCCGATCGATGCCGCTGCGGCGAGCTGATCGATGACCAGGATGGCGCAGACGGTGAACAGCGTCATGTCGAGCCCGCGCAGGACCCTACGGAAGCGTCCTGCCGGCGGTGTGGGAGCCTGCGTGAGACTGGCCATGGCGGCCTCCTTCTGTTCAGGAATTGAGGAACGCCTCGACGCGGCCTCGGTGGTGGTCGACGAGCTCGTGCGAGGGATGATAGAGGCGGGGATAGACGAAGTGGACGAGCAGCCCCTTCTCCGTGTGCAGCCGGTTCTCCGACTGGTCGTAGATGATCGAGCGCGGCCCATCCATGACGGCGTCCGTCACCTCGACGCCGCGCGAGGCCGGCAGGCAGTGCATGAACTTGGCATGGGCCGGCGCGCGTGTGAGCAACGCCTCGTTGACCTGATAGGTCGGCATGAAAGCGCGCTGGCGGTCCGGGATCTCGGCCTCCTGGCCGATCCACCACCAGAGGTCGGTGTAGATGAAATCCGCGTCACTCACAGCCGCGTCGACGTCATCGGTGACCGTGAGCGATCCGCCGGATTGCGCGGCATTGGCCTCCGCGATAGCTTGCCATGCCTTTGGCGCCTGGTACTGCGGTGGCGCGGCATGGGTGAAATGCATCCCCATCTGCGTGCAGATCATCATCAGCGAGGAGCAGACATTCGTGGCATCACCAATGAAGGTGACGCGCACCTCGGAGAGAGGCTTGCCCGAAATCCTGTGCTCGATCATCGTGAACACGTCGCACACGACCTGGGTGGGATGGTTGTAGTCCGTCAGCCCGTTGAGCACGGGAACGGTGGCGTTGACCGCCAGATCCAGCACGGTCTGGTGCTTCAGCGTGCGCGCCTCGATGACGTCGACCATGCGGCTGATGACACGCGCGGTATCGCGGACGTTCTCGCGCTGGCCCAGGTGGATTTCCCCGGGCCGCAAATAGAGGGCGTGACCGCCGAGCTTGGTCATCGCCACCTCGAACGACACGCGCGTGCGCGTCGATGGCTCCTCGAAGATCATGCCGAGCGAGGCGCCGGAGAGCAGCCGCGGGCAGGCTCGCGCCTTGTCCGCTTCCTTGAGCAGGCGGATCAGCTCGATAATGCGAAGCAGCTCTTCCCGCGTGAAATCCTGGGTATCGATGAAGTGACGCAAAGGTGTTGGCATTCGGCCGTCCTCTGCTGAGGCATTGGTGTCCTAGCGGCCGCATCCTTCTGAAGGAACGAGAGGTGGACGGCACAGCGTCAACGTAGTCACCGCGCCGCTGAGGTAATTGATCTAGCGCAATTAATGCTGCGCTAAGCCCTTCAATGGTTTTTCCACCTGCTTCCTGTTTCCCCTTGCACGCCAACGAAATGCAGGCCGTGAGATCGTTTGCGGTTGGCCGGTTCCTGTCATCTTGGGCAGAGACGCCAAATGGCCGCTCGTGACCCTGAGCCACAGTCGCGCTGCGGTTGCAGAAGGTCCGCAGTCGAACACTTGGCAGACCCACGTCCGGTCTCGTGACTTCAGCAGTCGTTGGCGTGGGCCGGTCCGACGCGAGCTTGTGACCCGTTGCGGACCTGAAACGGCGTCCGGGCTGTTGAGATCAGTGATAGGGTGCGCACTACATCGCCCTAGGCGGTCCGAACCAGGTGCTCAGCGCGTCGGAGAGCCCTGGCTCCGTCTGCTCGCCTACCCAAGCCACATATCCGTCGGGTCGGATCAACACGACGGTGGGCGCGGTGACCTCACCAAGGACAGGAAGCACCCATGTATCATCACATCCTGCGTCGATCAGCTTGACGCGATCGGCCCACGGCGTGATGTCGAGGCTGGCGGGTTCACCGAGGTTGAGCAGCACCGGCCGGGCATCGTACAGCAAGGTGAAGACCCGCAGCGGACCGTTGGCGGTGATCAAGTCGAGATCGGGCATTCGATGCCCAAGCAGCGGATGCCCCTCACCGAGATCGTAGCGGATGTCGAGGCCCGACATCGTCGCCGTGTACCACCTGTGCGGCTCGTCCATCTTCATCACCCCGGACATCATCTTGCGCAGGGCGTTCGTCCGGTCGTCGCCGCGGTTGAGCGCGGTGATCGCCATGGTGTGCTGGAGTACCCGCGCAGCGGCCGGGTGCCGCTCGGTCTGGTAGGTATCGAGGAGGCTTTCCGGCGAGGTGCACCCGACTACCTGCGCCAGCTTCCACCCGAGGTTCACCGCATCCTGGATCCCTATGTTGAGTCCCTGCCCACCGGCCGGGGAATGAATATGCGCCGCATCGCCGGCCAACAGGACTCGCCCTTCCCGGTAGGTCGCAGCCTGTCGCGCCGCGTCGGTGAACCTGGAGAGCCACGTGACGTTGCGGACGCCATAGTCCGTCCCGTAGGCGGCGACGAGCGCCGCGCGAAGCTCCTCAAGTGCTGGATTGTCTCCTTGCTCGAGCCGCTGCTCCGTCACCACGCCGCCGACGCGCTTGCCGTCCTCCAGTTTGCCCAGGGCATAGATGCCCTTCTCGCCGTTGAGGATCCCCCAAACCGGCTCCTCGGCCATCTCCGCTTCAAAGATCAGGTAGCTGATATCCGGATCCCACCCAGGGAAGTCGATGCCGGCCGCCTTGCGGATCAGGCTGCGCCCCCCGTCGCACCCGACGAGGTAGCTCGCCCGGAGCGACGCGCCGTCCGAAAGCGTTACGTCCACCCCTGTGCCGTCCTGCGCGAAGCCGGTCACCTCGCGGCCGCGATAGAACGTCACCGGCAACTCGCCGACCCAGTCGGCCAGAGTATTCTCAAACTGCTGCTGCCGCAGCCCGAGCCAATAGTTGTGCCGTGTCGGAAGGTCGCTGGAGTCGAGGACGGCCCCGGGGAACAGTGCAACCTGGTGCTTCTGGCCCTGTGAGACGAAGCGTTCGGCGATGCCGCGCTGGTCGAGCATTTCGATTGTTCGGGGATGCAACCCACGGGCGCGGGAACTCGCCAGCTCCTGGTTCACGCGCCGCTCAACAGTGGCAACGTCGACGCCCGCCAGCGCCAGTTCGCCCGCCAGCATCAACCCGGTCGGGCCTCCTCCGGAGATCACCACCGCATGGTCGGTCATCGCAATACTCCGGCCGTCTCCGCGGCAGCCAGATCGGCCGCGCACAGCCCGCTCGTCGATAAAAACACACGCATCCAGGAACCCCCTAGCTTCGGGCTTTGGTCAAGCGGTTCTACCGGATGATCCGGGTCTTGAAGCAAGCCCCTTGCTCACCACATGTTTGGGTGGGGAGAGCGCCTTTCCGTTATTTCCGCGCCAGAATTGCGATTGCGAAGATGGCTTTGCAAATGTCGCCTTGTGGCGGGTCTGTCTCTTGAAAAGGAGGCGGACCATTGACAATGATCACGAATATGAAGACCTGAAGTTGGCCCGCCGCGAACCCTGGAACAAGGGCACGCTTTAAGGGCGGTCCTCGGATCCCGTGCTGTGGCGCTCCAGAAAAATGACACGGTTCTGACAAGCAGAGGCCTGGTGCTCTCACAGCTACCTTTTGGGATTCGGACGTGTTAATATTAACAGCTGGCTGCGCGTATTTTTGAATTTATTTCGATGGAGGATTGTAATGCGGTCAATGGCCTACTTCTGCCTGCTTGCCATCGTCTCTGCTGCGGTTGTAGCTCTTCAAGGCTCGTACCACTCTGCTCAAGCGCAGGAAGTGATCGTGCTGGAGTCGAATGTTCCCGAGATTGAGGGCCAGCAACTTTACACGACGATCGACCCCAACACCGACGGTCAGCCTATGATATTCAACATACCTGCGGGTCAGTCGATCACGGTGATGAAGCCTTCTGGCGCTATTGAAACGATTTCGGGGCCGCGAAGCATTGCGGCTGCCGATCTCGTGGATACCGAGGATCAGAGCGAGACTTTTAACAAGCTGGCGCAAGACATCGTGGACGGCAATCGTAACTCTTTTGGCGAATCGTCGATTTTCAATCAGCAATGAACCCGCGGGGAGCCTTGAGGGATGTGTCTCTCATTGCGTCGGTTCGCGCTGATTTTGGCGATCGCGTCGCTTCTGACTGCGTTGCCCACTTTGGGTCCGTTCGCAGGCGGTCTTGACACAGTCGACGGCCTTACGCGACGTGTTCTCGAACTCTACAAGAGCAACGAGTTCGATGAGGCTGTTCCGCTCGCAGAGCGAGCCGTCGCGCTGGCCGAAAGTAAATTTGGGCCCGAGCATTTGGAAGTCGCGACGGCACTGAGCAACGTGGTGCTGGTCTACAAGGCGAAGGGCCGATTTGCTGATGCAGAAGGTCCAGCGCAGAGGGCTTTGGCCATAACTGAGAAGCTGCTAGGGCCCAATTTTCCCGACGTGGCCCGCCAACTGACCAACCTCGCATCGGTGTATACCGCACTTGGACGATTTGATGAGGCAGAGCAGCTTTACGTTCGCGCGCTCGCGATAGTTCAGAAGTCGTTTGGAAAGCGCTCCCCGCTTTTTGGGGCAATCTCCGGAAGTTTGGATGACTTGCGCCGCGGGCGCAAAGATCCCGATACTCTGTCCGTCCAGTCCTCGGCTCATCGCGATCCGAACGATCCCGATCTAGCGATGAGGGATTCTGCTTCGGCAAGAATTCGGGGAAGCCAAAAACCCTCGGATGAACTCGGCGTCCTCAACGCGCAAGCTGAGAAATTATATGAGGAAGGAAGATATTTCGAGGCTGTTCCGGTTATGGAGCAAGTGTTAGCGCTGACCGAAACGTTTTACGACGCCAACCACACCGCTCTTGCCGCCGCGCTCAGTCACTTGGCAACGCTTTACCTCAATCAAGGTCGTCACGCTGATGCCGAACAGCTCTTTAAGCGCTCGCTCGCGATCACCCCTGAGGATGATGCCACCGTCAACAACTTGGCGGAGCTCTACCGTGTCGAGGGTCGCTACGCCGAGGCTGAGAAGCTCTTTGTGGGCTTGCTTGGAAAAAACCCTGAAGAGACTTTCGCGCTCAATAACCTGGCGCGCCTCTACATCACTCAGGGTCGCTACGCTGATGCCGAGGCGCTCTGCAATCGACGGCTTGCCAAAGAGCCGGATGACCCCGCCGCGCTTAACAATTTGGCCACGCTGTACCTCAACCAAGGTCGCTACGCCGATGCCGAGCCGTTCTACAGAAATGCGCTTGCTACCAACGAGAGGCTTGGCCCAGACCATCCCTCTGTCGCCTTCGCGCTAAACAGCTTGGGTACTTTGTACCGGGCAGAAGGCCGCTATGCCGACGCCGAGCCGCTCATAAAACGCGCTCTGGCGATCCATGAGAAAGGGCTTGGCGCCGACCATCCTCACACGGCCCATATCTTGAACAACCTCGCGGAGTTGTATCGAGAGACTGGCCGTTACAGCGACGCGGCGCCCCTCTATCAACGCGCGCTTGCGATTTTTGAGCGCGCATACGGTGCCGACCATCCCGATGTCGCTAGCGCGCTCAACAATCTGGCCATGCTCTATCGCGAGGAAGGTCTCTACACCGACGCCGAACCGCTCCACAAGCGATCGCTTGCAATCCGCGAGAAGACCTTCGGTTCCGAGCACCCCGACGTCGCAACCGCGCTCAGTAACTTGGCCGACCTGTATCGCGAATCCGGCAGGCCCGCCGACGCCGAGTCGCTCTACAAGCGTGCGATCTCGATCTTCGAGAAGGCATACGGCCCCGACCATCCCGGCATCGCAACCGCTCTGAGTGACCTTGGCGCGATGTACTTCGCTCGTCAAAATTGGAAACAGGCGGTCGACTACTGGCGCCGCAGCACCAGCATAACGACCCGCCGCGCCGACGGCGGTACGAGCTCCTTTGGTCTGAGCCCTACTGGCAAGAAGAGGAGCGAGCCAGAACGGCTACAGAAGCGATTTTGGGGGCTCATCAAGTCGGCCTATCACCTTTACAAATCCAACTCTGGGCCGAAACTAGCAGCCGAAATATTTGAAACCACACAATGGGCACAAACTTCCGAGGCTGCCCAATCGCTTGCACAAATGGCGGCCCGCGCGGCGGGCGGAAACCCCTCGCTGGCGACCATCGTCCGCGAACGTCAGGATCTCGTGGAAGACTGGCAACGGAGAGACGCGGCAAGCGGCGCCGTTGCTACCGAGGCGCTGGAGAACCGCAGCAAAGATGCTGCGAATGCGGCATGGCTCAATGTCATTGAAGTTCGCCTCAAAGCCATCGATGAGCGGCTGCAAAAGGAATTCCCGGATTATGCGGCTATGATGAGCCCGCGTCCGCTCACCCTCCGGCAGACTCAGACCCTGCTTGGGATCAACGAGGCGCTTGTCCTGTTTGTCGACATGCCGGAATTCAAACCCTCTGCCGAGGAGACCTTCATCTGGGTCGTTACCAGAACCGATGCACGCTGGGTCCGTTCAGATCTCGGCACCAAGGCACTTACGGAGCGCGTTGCCCGACTCCGCTGTGGGCTGGATCGTGACGGCGAATGGACTTGGTCAAAGGAGAAGGACCGCTTCCTCGGTAAGAAAGCGGCGTGCACCGCGCTCCGGCCCAATGGCCTCAGGCACAGCGAATTGCCGCCCTTCGATCTCGCAACCGCACACGAGCTTTGGACGGCGCTCCTTGGCCAAAGTGCCGACTTGATCAAAGGCAAGCATCTGCTCTTGGTTCCCTCGGGACCGCTGACCAGCTTGCCGTTTCAAGTACTGGTGACCGCGCCTCCGGTCGTCGACGACTTATCGACCGCGCCCTGGCTGATCCGCGATCATGCGCTGACCGTGCTGCCGTCGGTAGCGAGCCTTGCCGCGCTTCGCCGCAACACCAATGTCTCGACGGCGCCCGAGCCATTCGTCGGCTTCGGCAATCCGGTGCTCACAAGGGACTGCGGCGAAGCCTACGTCCCCGACACCTGCCCCGGGGACAGGACTAACGTCGCCGCCACTGACGCCAGCGCGACGGCTCGGTCGTCCGGGTCGGTCAACGAAGTCGCGAGCTATTTTCGCGGCGGTCGCGCCGACGTGGCGACTCTCAAGGCGAGTTTATGCCCGCTTCCCGATACTGCCCACGAGCTGTTGTGCGTCGCGAGAAGCCTCGGCGCGCCGGACACCAGCATCGTGCTCGGCAGGGACATGAACGAGCGCACGGTGAAGAGCATGCAACTCGACCGCTACCGCGTCATTCACTTTGCGACCCACGGGCTGCTGGCCGGGCAGACAGAGGAGCTTGCCAAGATCCACGCCGAACCGGCATTGGTGTTGTCCCCTCCCGAGATCGCGAGCGAAGAGGACGACGGGCTGCTTACGGCCTCAGAGGTCGCGGGGCTGAAGCTGGATGCTGACTGGGTGGTGATGAGTGCGTGCAACACCGCGAGCGCCGCTGCGCCCGGCGCCGAAGCGTTGTCGGGGCTCGCCAAGGCGTTTTTCTATGCGGGAGCCCGCGCGCTGCTCGTGTCGCACTGGCCGGTCAACTCATATGCGGCGACCATGCTGACCACCCGGGCATTCGCCGAGATGAAGCGCGACTCGTCTGTTGGTCGCTCGGACGCACTACGCATCTCCATGCTGGCGCTTCTAGGCGACACCGACCGCCTCTGGGCCGTGCATCCCTCTGTCTGGGCGCCTTTCGTAGTCGTCGGCGAGGGCGGCGCTGGCCAGTAACGCTCCCGCTGCCCGCTCTTGCTGACATGGACTTGCAAGCCGTGCCTACGCATTACGGTGGTGGGGAGACTGTCGACTTTTGGGACGAAGCCACCACCTCGCGCAGGTGGCGGCTCGCGGTTGCCTCAGATGATTTCAAATCATATTGTAACTTCAATAATATAGTTGTTTGCAGTTATATTTAGTTCGTCGTGTCACGTCTAGAACATTCAATTCGTTTAAATAAAGTAGAACGCTCACCTTGCAACGGGGGTGGCGCTGGGTGAAGCGGCTTCTGCGGCGCCGATTCCGATAACGATGGCGTTGATGACGATAGCGTTGGCGGAGGCGGACAAGAGAGACGGTTTGGGCTTCGTTCCTGGCTTTCGGCGCTGAGCAGGACGAAGGCCAACAGAGCAAACATGCTATTGGCCAGGCGCCTTGCCGAGATGATTGAGATAGGCGACCAGCTCCCAGATCTCCTCTTCGCTGAATACATCGCCCCAAGGTGGCATTGGGGTCGCGCCCTTTCCGCCGTCACGAATGGTTTCAAAGGCGTGATGCGGCTCCACGGGGCGACCGATGAACAACGCCGGCTCGTGACCGTGACAGAAGTCGGCACAGGTCGAATGAAAGCGCTCTTTGCCCGCCTCGATACGGGCCGCGTCGTTGAGATTGATCGGAATGTCGCTGCTCTCCTCCTGCTCTGCCAGATTATTGGATTTCTCTTCAGGGGGACTTTTGCCTGTCGTGGTGTCGTCGCTGGTCGTCCCCTCCGTTTCCGAGGATGGTTGGGAGAAAGGATCTTCGATGGGCGGAGGGAAACCTCCTGCCATGACGGTTACAGCCATAAAAAGAAAGCAGAGCGCGGATGCAATCTTGATGGTCGTGGCGTTCATTGACTGATCCAAGACGTTGTTGAGCCGCTGAAGGGGACCCTTCAGTTGACGAAAGACGGCGGATGGCAAATGCCATCCGCCGCGCTTGTTGTTGTCGGTGTCAGTCGACCTGTACGGCGATGAGCTCTGCGGGCACTCCTGCGCCGCCAGTGGGCACGACGACATACTGCTTGCCGTCGGCCTTGTAGGTCATCAGAGCGCCGAATGCTGCTCCGGGCAGCTTGAGCTCGCTGACCAGCTCTCCCGACTTCGCATCATGAGCGTAGAGCATGGGCTCGGGCTCATCCTTTGTCGCTTGCGCTACGATGGCGGTGCCGCGGTTAGACAACCCAGTGACGCTGTACGTGCCATCCGGCGCCAGGAACAAGATGTTCTCGGTCAGCACGAGGTGGCTCATGCGCGGCACGCCCAAGCGATCGAGGTTGAGATGCTTGATCTCCGGGTTGTCGACCGGGCCGCGTCCTGCCGGAATGCGCCAGAGGTGCTCGCCAGTGTTCATGTCGATCGCAGTGACCGTCGAGAACGGCGGCTTGAACAGCGGCAGTCCCTTGGGGCCGCCGACGCCCGCCCAGGTTCCCGTGTAGTCGTAAGCCGATCCGATCTCCTTCTTCAGCTTGGTTGCGAACGGCAGCATGTACGAGTGCACGTAGAGCACGTTCGTTTTCGGGTTGTGCGGAGCGCCGACCCAGCTTGCGCCACCGAGAAGACCTGGAACGAGCAGCGTGCCCGCCTTCTCGGTTGTCGGAGGCGTGTAGAGCGGACCGTAGTGATAACGATTGAGGATCTTCTTTGCCTCCTCCCGCAGCTCCGGCGTGAAGTCGATGAGATCATCCTCGGTCGCACCCTGCTGGATGTAGGGTAGCGGCTTGCTCGGGAACGGCTGCGTCGGCGAGGATTGCTCTCCCGGCACGGTCGACTGCGGGACAGGCTTTTCCTCGATGGGCCAGATCGGCTCGCCGGTGAGCCGGTCGAAGGCGAATACAAAGCCCTGCTTTGTCACCTGCACAGCGGCTTTGATGTCCTTGCCGTCGACCTTGAGGTTCATCAGATTCGGTGCCGTGGGCAGATCGTAGTCCCACAAGCCATGATGGGCGATCTGATAGTACCAGGCGATCTTTCCGGTTTTGACGTCGAGAGCCACGAGCGACTCGCCGAACAGACCGTTGCCTTTGCGATGACCGCCGAAGAAGTCGTTGGCCGGCGTGGAAAGCGGCAGATAGACTATCCCCGCCTCCTCGTCGCAACCGGGGCGCGCCCACATGTTCATGCTGCCGGCCGTTTTCCAGGAGTCTCCCTCCCAGGTCTCGTTACCAGGCTCGCCTTCCTGCGGAGGAGCGTGGAAGACCCATTTTTCCTCTCCAGTCTTTACGTCGAACCCGCGGACGTCGCCGGGCGCATGCGATTGCAGCGGCGGTCGCCCGATCGCAAATGAATCGAGAATGAGGACACTAGGGACAACCACGCCACCGCAAACGATTGCCGGCGAGGCGACCATCATATGCTCACGCAACACTGGCCTTCTGAGGCCCTTCGTGAGGTCAATGCGGCTCTTGTCGCCCCAGCTTTCGATGGGCTTTCCGGTCTTGGCATCCAATGCGATCAGGTAGGCATTGCCGGTGCCGACAATAATTCGCTTGTCGTCGCCATCTTCCCAATACGTCAGACCGCGGCTGAGGAAGCCGAGGTTCGGCGGGCTGCCATCGTCATAAGTGCGCGGATCATAGGTCCACAATGTTTTGCCCGTCGCACCGTCGATCGCAGACACAAAATTCATCGGCGAGGACGAGTAGAGGATGCCATCGATAGCAAGCGGCGTGCCTTCGTTGACCCACGTGCGCAGGTCCGGGTTGCTTGCGGCTAGTTCATTGTCGGGCATCGGCCAGCGCCATGCGACCTTCATCCCCTTCACGCTATCCTTGGTCACAGTCGGCGCCGGACTGTACTTCGACGCTGTCTTGTCGCCGTTGTATTCCCGCCAGTTGCCTTGCGGATCTGCGTATGCCGCAGCTCCCAATGCGGGGATAACCAATGCGCCCAACAGCGCAGGTCGCAGCCTTCGTGTCATCGCCTTTTCCTCCAGATTTCTTATCTTCGTCTTTCGTGCCGGACGAGCCGGCCTCGATGTCGTCGTTCTGGAGAAGCGCTATGGACGCGCGCACTCAGTCAATCGCCAGAGTCGCCCGCTCAGGGCTCCACTGACGACCGATGACCAAGCTTCCAACGTGCTTTGGAAGGCTCCCCAGATGCCGATAAAAAGGGGAGGCTGCAAACCGTATGCCATGGTTTGGAAGGCGTGCAGTCGCGAGATGAATCGGCGGAAAACCAACGGCTCAGCTTGAGCAAAGGCGAGGTCTACGCACCGTTACATCGTTACGCGCACTGAAGGTGCGCTGAATGCACCCCGGCGCCGAGCAACATTTGTAGCCTGCGAGGCTACATTTGACCTCAAGCGCCGCGCATCGCTCGCCGCGCTCTACCCTTCCAATTATTCCCGATTTTCATGGCATTAGCTCCCAACGTTTGTGGAGTTTTGGCATGGCATGCGGGTTGCTTTTCCCTATTGCGCTTCAACTTTGGCAGGGGAGCAAGACGACAGATCCGTGGCTGCCGCCCCCAGAC